>JANPGV010000260.1:0-27817 GCA_031424145.1 Ilumatobacteraceae bacterium | reverse complement strand
AAGCCCTGGGAGCTGGCCGGGCAGGTGGCCACGGTCGATCGCCTCTCGAACGGCCGGGCGATCGTCAGCGTCGGCCTCGGTGCGCTGGACAGCGGCTATGAAGCGTTCGGTGAAGAAACCGACAAGGTGGTCCGCGGCGAACTGCTCGACGAGGGCTTGAGCATCGTGCGCGGCCTATGGGCCGGCCAGCCGTTTGCCCACCACGGGAAGCACTACACGGTCGAGCCGAGCGACTTCCCGACAATCGGCCACACCAAACAGGAGTCCGGGGTTCCCATCTGGTGCGTCGGGGCACTCGGCTCGAAGAAGTCGATGACACGGGCACTGGCATGCGACGGCCTGATCCCTCAGGTCGTCGAGGACGGCAAGGCGCGTCAATGCACGCTCGAGGAACTGCAGCACGTGCAGCTCCCCGACCGGCGGTTCGACGTCATCGTCGAAGGAGCATGGAGTGAGCATTCGCCGGCGGCGTGGGCAGAGGCCGGAGCCACGTGGTGGCTGGAAACGCTGTGGAGCGCGGTCAGCGATCCCGATGCGCTCGACTGCTCGATGAACCGACTGCGCACGGGGCCACCTCGCGAGTCGCCAGAGTGATCGTTGCGGGCTTGACCGTCGTCAGCCTGCCCAGCGCTCTCCGTCGATCACCTCGAGGTGAGGAGGCACGGTGCGTTTCGAGCTGGCGCCCCCGCGTCGAGTTGACGGCACTGCGAGGAACCAGATGAGGAAGACGCTGATGATCTGAGGCAGGTGCCGTACTTCGCCGATCAAGGGAATGCGGCCCGTCGCCAGATCGACGATCGCTCCGAGAACCTGCGCGCCGGCAAGGACCAACGCGACCGGGAGTATCGATCGAGCCCGCGCAGGGCGAACGACGACAACCACCAGGGCCACCCCGTACGCCACACCAAAGGCGCCGAGGTGCCGCGCCGAGTGTGTGGCCGCGTCGTGCTCTTCTCCGAGTATCAACGCGGGCAACGCGAACGCGATGACCTGTACCGCAACGACCGCGAGCACGACGCGCAGGATGCTCCAACGACCGGCGCGGTCGGCTGCGGAGTTCAACTTGGCGATCGCCTTCGCGAGGTCGGGCATGTCCGCCGGTTCAGTGATCCGCGGGATCCCCGGTGAGGCGTCGATCATCTCCTTGTACGACCGGCAATCAGCACAACGCGCAACGTGGGCTGCCACGAGACGCTCGTCGATCTCGGGCTGCTCACCATCGGCCATTGCCGACAGCGAGTCGCGCCACACCGAGCAGTCCATGGTCTACCAGTCGCTTGGTGGCATCGATTGGTTCCCGTCGATTCGGACGAATCCTGATCAAAACTAGAACGTCGACGCTGACTCCGCCCCTCAGGTGATCTCAGGCGGAAGTGTGCTCGTTGACCGTGTCGGTGTCGATGATCTGAGTCGGTGCCGGCAATCCGACTTCACCGAGAGCAGCACCCAACCGGCTGGCCATGAACGCCTCTTGCGCTCCTTTGGATTCCCAGATCTCCATCACGACCCAGCCGTTCGGAGTCGGGCCGCCAACGTGTGACTTCATACCGTCGGGCCACTCACCGGACCCGTCACGGCCGATGCCTAGTTTCGAGTTCACCGCCCAATAGTCCGCTTCGCTGACACCTTCGAACACAAGGGCAATTCCGTACGACATTCGTGCCTCCTTTTTCGAGTTGTTGACAGGGTATTCGTTACACAAGGATCAGCGGTTCACCTCCTCCGGCCGTCAGAGGCATGATTGAGGTTGTTGTGGATACACGGGTCGATGAAGTAGCCCGAGAAGGAGCATTGGACAATGTCGATGAGCGATGAGAACAACAACGCGAGCGAACGTAATCCGATTGTCGAGTCTGGACGCAGCGGACCGAACCCCACGCTCATCGGCCTGGGCGTCGTCGTCGCACTTTTCGTCGTTTTCTTCCTGCAGAACAGCGAACACTTGAAGATTGACTTCCTCGTCTTCGAGAAGGACACCACCATCCGCTGGTCGCTGCTGGTCGCTGTCCTGCTCGGTGTCGCCTTCGATCGGATCTTGACGATTTGGTGGCGCCGTCGCCGCAGGCGTAACAACAACGCATGACGGTCAGCTCCACCGACGGCGTCGAAGTCGCCGTCCACGACTTGGCCGGCGCGGACGGCAACGGAGCTCCTCTGCTCATGTCGCACGCGACAGGCTTTCACGGGTACTGCTACCAACCGCTGGCCGAGGAGCTCGCGCCGAGGTTTCATTCGATCGGCTTCGACTATCGCGGCCACGGAGACACGCCGCAACCGAAGGACGTCGGTGTCGACTGGCGGCGCTACACCGACGATGTCGAGGCAGTAGCGCTGACTCTTCCTGCTCCGCTTCGCGCGTTCGGTCATTCGATGGGCGGGGCCTGCCTGCTGATGGCCGCTCATCGTCGTCCCGGGTTGTTCGCACACCTGGTGATCTACGAGCCCATCGTGTTTCCGCCGGCAGAGATACCGACCGAGCAAGGTCCCGTTCAACTCGCCTCCGGTGCCCGCCGTCGGCGAACGACCTTCGATTCGTACGACGAGGCGATTGCCAACTTCGCATCGAAGCCACCACTCAGCGCCTTCACTCCGGCGGCCCTCGAGGCGTACGTGCGGCACGGCTTTCGTGAGGGCGCCGATGGCCGTGTACACCTCAAGTGCCTTCCGGAGTTGGAAGCGACGACCTTCGAGATGAGCAGGCATCAGCACACCTGGGATCTGCTCCCCGAACTGGACCTTCCCGTTCTCGTTGTGTGCGGCTTGCCAGAGCCCGAGTCTCCGGCCGGCTACGGGCGAGCGATCTCCGAGCGGCTGCCCAACGGGACCTACGTGCAGCTCGACGACCTCGACCACTTCGGACCGATGACCCATCCAAAGGTGGTCGCCGAACTGGTCGCCGCTGTCCTCTAGCTGCAGCGACGCGATGATCGACTACTGGCGCGCACCCCTTCTCTACGATGGTGGCATGTATCCGGTGCCAACCAGCCTGTCTCCCAGCCGCGTCGAGGCATTCACGTCGTGCCCAATGGCTTTCCGGTTCGCAAGCATCGAACGACTTCCCGAGACGCCGAGCCCGCACACCACCAAGGGCTCGTTGGTCCACCGAGTGCTCGAGTTGCTGTTCATCCACCCCCAAGCCGCTCGCACCATCACCACTGCCGAGACCTGCTTCCGACAGGCAGTCGACGAGTACGCGTCGGACCCCGAGTTCGTCCTGTTGAACCTCGACGACGACCAACAGAGCGCATTCGTCGACGACGCCTGGTCACTGGTCCAGGCCTACTTCCGCATGGAGGATCCAACGGCCATTCGCGAGATCGGGATCGAGCTTCGCCTCGAAGCGCAGGTCGGCAACTTGGCGCTGCGGGGCATAATCGACCGACTCGAGCTCGATGCAGATGGCGGTCTCGTCGTCACCGATTACAAGACCGGCCGCGCTCCCGGTCTGAAGTACGAGCAGGGCCGTCTGGCCGGCGTGCATTTCTATTCGTTCCTCTGCGAAGAGGTGCTCGGTCGACGTCCCTCGGCCATCCGCCTCATGTACCTCCGCACCGGCGAGACCATCACGGCGTTGCCGTCGGCACAGTCGGTGAAGTTCATCACAACGCGCACGACCGCGGTGTGGAAGGCGGTGGAGCGGGCGTGCATCACCGGCAACTTCCTGCCCCGCCAGGGCCCGCTTTGTGCATCGTGCTCGTTTCAGCAGTGGTGCCCAGCCTTCGGAGGCGATCCCGAACTGGCGGCCGTCGAGGCGCCATTGCGTCATGCTGCGCTTGTCGCGTGAGCCAAGTCGGCGCCTTCGACCGATGGGGCGATGGTCAGCTCGAAAGGCTCAGGGGGAATCGTCTCGCTGATCCCGTTTTCAAAGCCGCCAGCTTTCTCGGCGACTTCAGCGTCATCTGGCACCTCATCGGCATCGGTCGGGCCATCATCGACCCGTCGGTGTGGCGCCAGTCGGTACTGCTGTCGGCGATGATCGGCGTCGAGAGCCTGTTGGTCAACCAGGGGTTGAAGCGGTTGTTCCGCCGCACCCGTCCGACGGAGAGCGGCGACCCGCGCTTCATCGTGCGTCGCCCGTCGACATCGAGCTTTCCAAGCGGTCATTCTTCCGCCGCCTTCTTCGCCGCAGCCATCTTGACCACCGCCACGGGACGTGCCCTGGCACCAATGTGGTACGCGGTCGCGACGATCGTCGCGCTCAGCCGCGTGTACGTGCGGATTCACCATGCTTCCGATGTCGTCGCCGGTGCCGGCGTCGGCATTGTCCTCGGACTCATCGGCTCACGGATCTTCAGCATCCTTGTGAACTGAGGGCGCGATAGGTCGAACGACCCAAAATCGTCGATGTTGCTCAATTCATGTTTTGGTCCGCCGACAACGATGTGTGCCACTCGGTGTCGCGCCTACGCAGCAACAGCTCAGGTCCTGGCGGGGCCACCCCCTTGTCGCCGCCGGCATCCGACTGGTCGCGTTTACAACACCGATCGTTGCTGCCCTGGCGTCGTCTGTCGCACTATCACGTTTGATCTCACCGCCACGCGGTCTGCCGTTCCTCATCGTCTGGGGGGTGGCGATCCTTGCCACATCGACCGCCGTTCTGATTGCTACCGACCGCATCGCCAGGCGCATGTTGCCGCTCGCTGCTCTGCTGAAGCTGTCCCTGGTGTTCCCCGACCACGTACCATCACGATTCTCGGTTGCCCTCCGGACGGGCACGACGAGGCAGCTGGCTCGCCAGCTGCAGCAGGCCGAGCTCGAGCCGACGACACGGGCGGGTGCAACAGAGCTTCTGACACTCGTTGCCGCCCTGAACCATCACGACCCGCTGACGCGAGGTCATTCCGAGCGCGTGCGAGCGCTGGCGGATCTCCTGGCTGCGCAGTTGCAGCTCGAAACCGAAGATTGCGACAAGGTGCGATGGGCTGCGTTGCTGCACGACATCGGGAAGCTGCGCGTTCCCGGCGAGATCCTGCGCAAACCGGGCAAGCCGACACCTGACGAGTGGAAGGTTTTGAAGACCCATCCAGCGGAGGGCCTCGCGCTGATCCAGGGACCGATTGCCGACTGGCTGGGCGACTGGGCAAGAGCGATCGGCGAGCACCACGAGCAGTTCGACGGATCGGGATACCCATCGGGACTGTCTGGCGATGACATCGCGTTCGCTGGTCGCCTCGTCGCGGTCGTCGACGTGTTCGACGTGATCACTGCCACGCGCTCCTACAAGAAGCCGATGACGATCCAAGAAGCGCGGCTCGAGATCACGCGCTGCGCCGGCACGCAGTTCGATCCCGACATGGTCCGCGCGTTCCTGCAGATCTCGATAGGCGATTTGCGCAAGGCGATGGGCCCACTGTCGTGGCTCACGCAACTCGCGGTCTTCGGTCGCCTGGCGGCGGCGCCGGCGGCATCGACCATGGCGGGCAGCCTGATCGCGGTCACGGGGTTGGGACTGGGCCCCGTGACCAGCGTCTACTCAGAGCCGGGCCGACCAAATAGCACTCCCGCGCATGAGGTGATTGCAGACACTCCTTCAGCAGCGGTCACGTCGGTCGACACCAGGCCGGGTGAGCAGCCCGGTCCCGTTCCTCCGGATCAGACTCCGTCGGCGTCGGAACCCAACAACGCAGTCCCGCCTGGCGACGAGACGCGCTCGCCCAATGCTCCTGCTCCGGTGCCGCCGGATGAGACGCCATCGACTGCGACCACGTCACCGACACGGACGCCGGGCACAACGCCGGCAACCAATGCCGGCACTGGATTGTCTGTTCCGACAACGATCACTCTTCCGCCCGGCGGTCCGACCGTCCCGACAGTCACCGTCCCGACAGCCACCGTCCCGACGGTCACAGTCCCCGTGATCACCGTGCCGGTCATCACCGTTGCGGTCATCACGGTTCCGCCGGTCACGTTGCCCGCAGTAACGCTCCCTCCGATCACTTTGCCACCGGTGACGTTGCCACCGGTCACGCTTCCGAAGCTGGGTCTCTAGAGCGGCACGATCACCGCATTCGGCTAGCAGGCTTCGGCAGCGCGGACCTCATCCGCAAGCTCGGCACGTGCACGGGCGACACGTGATCGAATGGTTCCGATTGGGCAGTCGAGCACGATTGCCGCTTCGTCGTAAGACAGGTCGAGCACTTGGGTCAATACGAAGGCTTCACGCCTATCCCGGTCGATCCCGTCGAGCAGCGCGTAGGTCGGGTTGCCCGGGGCGGGCGTCCATTCGTCTTCGTTTGCCTGACTCAAAAAACCGAGAACGCGTCGCTGGCGGACGCGGGTGCGCACGTGATCGGCGCACACGTGCCTGGCGATCGACAGGAGCCAGGCATTGATCGGCGCCTCGCCGCGGAAGCTCGGCAGAGACCGGAACGCGCGTAGATAGGTTTCCTGAACCAGATCATCCTCCTCGCCGGCCGAACCGAGAACGTTGCACAGTCGCCATATGGAGGGCTGCGTGCGGCGCACCAGTTCGCGAACAGCAACGTTGTCGCCTTCGCGCGCAGCATCGACGAGTGCGCGAAGTTCTTGGTCGATCTCGGCCATCAAGGGCGATCATGTCGCAAGCGTGCTGCGATGGCAACGGTGATCGAGCAATTGGGGCCTCACGACCCATTGCTCAACCCTGCGGTGGGAGCTTCCTGCGTCGGGCCGCCATGATCCCGATACCGGCCACGACGATCACAGCGCCGACGGCGACGCCGACGATCGCGGTGGTCTTGCTCGAATCATCAGCAGATGCGGTTGTCACAGCCGGTGCAATCACGTCGGTCGCGCTGGTTGCGACCAGCGTTCCGTCTGTCGCAACATCGGTGCCCTCGGGGGCCAGAGTGAGATCGGCCGAGGTCGGTGGGCCCTGGGTGATCTTGATCGTCGGCGCCGGATGGTCAGGCTCGGGTGCGCCTTCCGCGGCCACCTCGATCCACGCCAACTCCCCCTGCTCGCAGGTCTGGATGAGGCGGAAGCGGATGTCGCCCGGCTGCGACGGCGCGGTGAACGTGATGTCGAAATGATCCGCCTGGTCAGGTGGCAGCGGTCCACCCTTGAACTCGAGGACGTTGCCCGTCACGGTCGCCGTCCACCCATCCTTGTCGACAGGGGCAACTCCACTGACGCCGTCGGGAATCTCGAACTTCATGCTCGTCGTCGGTGATCCATCGCAGCCATGCTCGACATTGAACGCAACGGTTGCGGTGGTGCCCGCCTGCATCGCGGCGGGGTCGGGATCGACGTGAGCCGACGCGATTCCTGCCACCATCAGCAGGACAGTCGCGGACGTGACAGCTGTGGCTACAGCGTGCTCGACGAAGGATGTTCTCATCTCAGTTGTTGTCGTGAACTGACCGGAGAAAGTTCCCGCCAACCGATACCTTTTCGCCGGTGAACCGAAAATCGATCGGTGCGGTGCTGCTGGCTGCCCTGATTTTCGCTCCCGCACAACCGGTCTCGGCACACGGCGGCAACGGCGGCGCCAGCAGCGACTATCGCATCGAGGTCACCGGTTACGATGGCGACTCGACGGGCATCGAAGTGCGCCCGGTCGAGCTCGGGAACCGGATGGAGCTTGTGCGCACTACCGCGAAGGAGGTGCAGATCCTCGGCTACGAGAGCGAGCCATATCTTCGGCTCGACGCCGACGGCGTGTTCGAGAACCTCAACTCGCCCGCGCACTACATCAACCTCGACCGGTTCGCGCGAACGACGATCCCCGCGACAGCGACAGCAACAGCTCAACCGAACTGGGTGAAGCTCAGCGACGGCAGTTCGGTTCGTTGGCACGATCATCGCACCCATTGGATGGATCCCACGCCACGACAGGATGTGCGCGACGACCCGAACGTCGAGCGCGTGATCTTCCCGGCGAACCGAGTCGAGCTGCTCGTCGACGGCAAGCCGGTCGCAGCGATCGTCAAGGTCACGTGGCTGCCACCGCCGACCCGGATCGCCTGGCTCGTAGTCACTTCGATTGCCGCGTGCGCGTTGCTCGCCGCTCTCGCGCTCGTCGTGCCTCTGCGTCGGTTTGCCCCATACGTCGCGCTGATCGGGGCTGTCGCTTGCCTCGTCGGCAGCGGTTCGAGTGCATTTCGCATCGGTGCAAGTGCGTTGGCGATTGCCGTCGTGATCGCAGGATTGGTCTTGAAGAATCGATGGCTGCCTGCCTCCGCGGCCGTGCTCGTCATGGTGCTCGCTGTCACCCATTTCGAGGTCTTCGAGCACCAGTTGCTCGCCGGCTGGGCACCGGAGGCTCTGCAACGGATCGCAATCACAGTGGCCTTGGCATTTTCCGCCGCCGCAGTCGTGGGATCCGAAATCGTCAACGGACTAGGGGCAACTGCACCCGTCATCGAACCGGCGTCAGTCGAACAGGTGCCAGTCGAGCCATGAGCCGTCTACGACGTGGCGCGGCTGCAGTCGCCGCCGGATTGTTGTTGGCAACGTTCGTCGGCGTCGGCAGAGTCGCGGCTCACGCCGAATTGCTGAGCAGTGATCCGCAGCCCGGCACTGTGCTCGACACCGCGCCGGCACACGTCACATTGACGTTCAACGAACCGGTGGAGATATCGCTCGGCGCGATCCGCGTGTTCGACGGCACGGGTAAGTCGGCCAGCGTTGGCCCGGCGCGGCACCCGAACGGGCGCGGCGAATTGGTCGAGGTCGATCTGCCGAAGTTGTCCAACGGGTCATACGTCGTGGACTGGCGAGTGGTGTCGAGCGACTCACATCCGGTACACGCGGCATACACCTTTCAGGTCGGTCCGGATTCCAATCTCGCGCCCGGCCTGCTCGATCAGATCATCGGCAGCAGCCACACCGGCAAGACTTCAAGCATCGGGCTGGGCATCAGTCGGTCGCTCGTGACCGCCTCGATCGCCATGGTGTTCGGTGGTCTGCTGATCTGTGGGTTGGGGATCGTGCCATTCGGTCGGCGCCAGCGCCTCGCGATCGGGATCGCTGCGGCAGTGGGAACCGTTGCCGGACTGCTGGCCATGCCGCTCGAAGTCGGGTACACCGCCGGCCGGTCGCTCAATGTGATCACGGACGGCTCGGCCTGGAGTGCCGTCTTCGACACTTCGATCGGTATGGCGTGGGTTGTTCGGGCTGCGGCCCTCGGTGTCACAGCCGCAGTTCTACTGACCACTTCCTCGCGCAGCCGAACGTGGTGGTGGAGAGCCGTTCTGATCGTGGGCCTCGTCGCAGTCGGCATCGCGTCGGCATACGGAGGCCACGGTGCAACGGGTCGGTGGCACTACCTCGGTGTGCTCATCACCATGCTGCACGTCGCATCGATGGCTGTTTGGCTCGGAGGCCTGGCCGTGGTGGTGCTCAGTTTCAATGAGCTGGAGCGCGATGGTGCAGAACGGTTCTCGGGCATCGCGTTGTTCGCCGTGGCCGCCATCGTTGTCACCGGCTCGATTCAGGGCATCCGCCAGGTGGGATCGATCAATGGCCTGACTGGCACGTCATATGGCAAGTTGCTGATCTGGAAGCTGATCGCGGTCGCGGCCGTGCTGGCGGTGGCGTCGGTCGCGCGTGCATCGACACACGGCCGGCTCTCTCTGTCGCCGGCTGCGAACCCCCCGGCCAGCGTCGGCGCCGCCAGCGCCGGCTTCGACCGCAGTCGCTTGCGGCGAGCGACGGGCATCGAGATGGTGCTCGCCGTGACCGTTGTGATCATCACGTCCTTGTTGATGGCGGCCAATCCCTCAGAAGCCACCGCGTCGGCGCCGTTCTCGGCAACGCTGACAAGTGGCGGCTACCTGTCCACCATCACGGTCTCCCCTGGCCGGGTCGGCGCCAACGAGGTGCACATCTTCCTCTCCAGTCCCAACAGCAGCCTCGACCAGCCCGATGCCGTCAACGTGACGATCCAGGATCTGTCACGCGGCGTGGACCCGATTGCAATCCCTGTTGTCAAGGCTGGCGCGAGCCACGTCATCAGCAACAGCGCGCCGTTCCCGTACAAGGCGACGTGGCGAATGGTCGTGACTGCCCGCTATGGATTCAACGAGGTCAAGTTCACAGCAGACGTGAGGATCGTCTAGCCGCGTCGCGGTCATGGTCGCGGTAGACCCGTATGAAGACGTGACTTACAGTGTGAGCCCATGCCCGACATGCCCAAGTTCGATCGCAAGATGAGCGACGCAGAGGGTCTGATGTGGCGGCTCGAGAAGGATCCCCATCTGTCGAGCGCCTTCGCCGCGGTCACCATCCTCGATCGGCCGCCGGATTTCGACCGGTTGCTGGCACGCATGGAACGAGCCGTTCATGTCGTCGAACGCCTCGGGCAACGGGTGCAGCCGATGCCGGCCAATCTCTCGGCGCCGACCTGGGTCGACGACACCAATTTCGATCTCCACTTCCACGTGCGCCACATCGCATTGCCGAAGCCCGGGACGATGCGCCAGCTGCTCGATCTGGCGTGTCTCATCGTCTGTGATCCCTTCGACCGAACCCGACCGTTGTGGCAGTTCGTCGTCGTCGACGGCCTGCGCGGCGGCAAGTCGGCACTGATCGAGAAGCTGCATCACACGATCACCGACGGGGAGGGCAGTGTGAAGTTGTCGCTGCAGTTCCTCGACTTCGAACGGGATGCTCCCGACCCGCCACCTATCGACCCTGCGGAAGCCGAGAACCGCGAACATACCAACAGCGATTCGGGTGGCGATCTCTTGCGCGATCTCCTGGCAGGCAGCTTGCGCATGCCACTCGGGCTGTTGCGCCAGATCAAGGATCTGCTCAGTGACCCGACCGGCATACCAGAGGCAGGTTCGGCTGCGGCGGACACCGTGCGGGGGGTGATGAGCCAGCTCAACGACACCGAACAGGCCAGGTCGCCGCTGTGGACCCAGCGTTCACTCAAGCGGCGTATGGAGGTGCTGCGGGTCCCGTTCGAGGAGACGAAGTCCGCGGCAAAACGCCTCGGGGGAACGCTTAACACCGCGTTCCTGACGGCGGCTGCGGAGGCCGCTGGCAGGTATCACGAGCAGATGGGCGCGCCGGTCGAGGAGTTGCGGGCCAGCATGGCCATCAGCACGAGAAGCGAGGGATCGGGCTCCAACGCGTTCTCACTTGCGCGGATGCTGGTGCCGACCAGCGACATGACGATCGCGGAGCGATTCACATGGATTCAGGCGGCTGCCGGCGCAGCACGCGAATCCAATGCCACCGCATCGCTCGAGACGCTTGCTGCCGTTGCGTCGACCCTGCCGACGTCACTCATCACCCGGCTGGCGCGACAGCAGGCGCAGACAGTCGACTTCGCGACATCAAACGTGCGCGGCGCGCCGGTGCCGCTGTATCTCGCCGGGGCAGAGGTGCTGGAGAACTACGCGGTCGGTCCGTTGGCCGGCGTCGCGTTCAACCTGACCTTGCTCAGCTACAACCACAATCTCGACATGGGCGTCAACATCGATTCCGCTGCGGTGACCGAACCTGAAGTGCTGCGCGAATGCCTGGAGAAGGCGTTCGCCGATCTGATGAAAGCCTGAGTGTTCAGCCCTCGACAGGGGCAGGCAACGTCAGCAACGTACGGACGTCGAGCAACACATCGGTGACTTCACCGGACGACACCAACTCGCGGCGCAGCATCTGCGCAAGAGCCTTGTCGATCACGCTCAAAGCTTCCGTGATGACGGCTTCGTTGGTGTCGGTCATCGTGCTGTCTCCTTAACGCTGCTAGCCCTTACCGAGACCGTAACTCGCGCGGGGGGTTCTTGTCGTGCATCGTACCGGTTACCCCCGCCTTCGCGCGGTGTGACCCTATCCATCCGAGTGTTTCCGTCCAGAGGAGTGTTAAAGGAGTGTTTCGAACCCGCCCGGGGGTCCCGGAAACACTCCGATGGGCGGTCGCGGGCCGCAAACACTCGGACGGGGATGGGTAACACCTACCATCTTGGGGGATGGAACTAGATGGACGTCATGTCGTCGTCACGGGCGCGGCCAACGGGATAGGCCGAGCGCTTGCCAGGCGATTCCACCGTGACGGGGCCAGCGTCGTGGCGTCCGACCGGGACGAGGGTGGACTGGCCACGGTGGTCGATCAACTCAACGAGTCGCGGCCGGGCAGCGCAGTGGCCGTCGCGGGTGATTTGGGGACCGAGTCGGGGAACCAACACCTCGTCGAGTCGGCCGAGGACGCGTTCGGGCCCATCGACCTCTTCTTCGCCAACGCCGGCGTAGCCGTCGGTTCCGATCTGGCCACGCCGGAGTCGGATTGGGAGCTCGCCTTCAACGTCAATGTGCACGCACATCGCTGGGCCGCGAAGTACCTCCTGCCCGGGTGGCTCGCCCGCGGCGAGGGGTACTTCTGCTCGACCGCGTCGGCCGCCGGTCTGCTCAGCCAGATCGGGTCGGCGCCCTATTCCCTCACCAAGCACGCAGCTGTGGCGTTCGCCGAATGGATGAGCATCACGTACGGCGACCAAGGCGTGCGCGTGAGTTGTCTGTGCCCGCAGGGCGTCAACACCAACATGCTCAATGGTGGCCCGATCAGTGGCTCCGGTGCCGGCGATGTGGTGCGCGCCGCCGGCGTGGTCCTGGAACCGGAAGATGTTGCGGAGGTCGCGGTCGCGGTCATACGGGCCGAAACCTTTCTGATCCTGCCCCATCCCGAAGTCCTCACCTACGCGCAGCGCAAGACCGGCGACTACGACCGCTGGCTGGCCGGAATGCGCAAGCTGCAGGCCAGGATCATGAGCGTTGGGTGAACGCGAAGCGGTGACCGACGCCGACGCACTCGCTCGCCTGCGACTGACCAGCGGCGAGCCGGTGCGCTTCCGCAAGGCCGAGGGCGGCCGTTGGCTACCCGGCAAGATGTCGGGCGTCGCAGTCGACGGAAGCATCACGATCCACGACGCCAATGGCTCGGCGCGCAGCCTTCGCCCTGAGCGCGTCGAGGTGCGCCGCCCAGGCACACGCGGCCGCCTGACCTGGCAGTTGGTCAGCGACGTGGCCATCACCTGGGAGCAACTGGCGCTGTGGGGCGAGGCACCCGCTTCGAAAGCTTCGCGACGGCGCACGTAGCCTCTGCGCCGATGACCGAGCCAGCACGCATCGATGTCGAGCCGGATCCGGTTCCGATCGTGTTGATCCTTGCGGCGACTCTGCGACGGGCTGCACGAACACCGAAGCTCGCAGCGGCCATCGGCCAGGCGAAGGGCAACGTCGCCTTGCGATCCACCGTCGACCCACAGGCGGCCACGATGCGCTTCGGCAACGGCGGCGTGACCGTCGTGCGCGGTGTCAGCGACGATGCCGACGTCGTGATCTCAGCCGACATCAACACCATGGCCGATGAGAAGCCGCCGAAGCCGAAGGTCGCCGGCGCGGCGCGTCATCCGAAGCTGGCCCTGACCGTCGGCAAGCTGCTGGAACCACCGCACGGCAGTTGGCAGGAAGAGGCCGAGCGGTTCTTCTCGTTCGCCACGAAGCGACCGGGCGTCCCGCCTTCGATGAGGGTCGTGTGCACCGACGACGGATCAGAGATCACATTCGGCGACGCTCCGGCGGCATACGAGCTGCACGGCAGCGAGCACGCCCTGCTCAATGTGTTCTGTGGCAACACGGTTCTCGGGCAGGATCTGCTCGACGGCAAGATCCAAGCGGTCGGCAAGCTGGCCCACTTGGCCGAGCTCACCGGCCGGTCGCTGGCGTGGATGCTCGGCGGGGAGTGACGTGGACGCACAGCAGACAACCGCATGGCTCGAGGAGAAAGCCATCTCCTGGGTGAAGACCGAGGGCATCTCGATCGACGGACTGGTGATCGGCAAGTACCTCTCGACGCGCAAGTTCGTGTCGTCGCTTCCACTCGGGAATGCGATCACCGAGTTCGTGCTGGGCTACGACATCAGCGGGACACCGTTCCTCGTGTGGTGGGACGACTGGCGTCGCGAGGCGCTGGGGGATTTTCATCAACGTCCAGATCTGTCGACGCTCGTGGCAGCGCCCGATCGACCGGGAACCGCGAACGTGATCTGTGACATCGTCGATCTCGAGGGCCACCCGATCCCGGTGTGTCCGCGCTCGAAGCTGCGCGAGATCACGCAACGGCTGGCCGGGCATGGCCTCACTGCGAAGGCGGCGTTCGAGATCGAGGTGATGCTCTTTTGCGAGTCGTACGCGGAGGCGCGGGCGAAGAAGATGCAGGACCTCACCCCTATGTCGCACCCGGCGCCGCTCGGTTACCTCCACCACAACTCGCGCCAGCAACTGCGGTTCATCGACGTGGTGCTGCAGCGCCTCGAGGGCCTCGGTGTGCCGATTGAGAGCTGGCACGACGAGGCGGGACCCGGTCAGCTCGAGCTCAACATCGACCCGACGGATCCGGTAACCGCGTGCGATCGCGTCATCCGCATCAAGCAAGTGCTGCGCGAGGTCGCGCTCGAGCAAGGTTGCTCGGTCACGTTCATGGCCAAGCCCAGCCACGAGTACGGCAACGGATTGCACGTGCATCACTCGCTGGCACGCGACGAAGTGCCCGTGTTCTACGCACCCGATGGTCACGGTCTCTCCGAACTGAGCCGCAACTGGATCGGTGGTCTCATCGCAACGATGCCGGCGGCGACATCGATCTTCTGCCCGAACGTCAACTCCTTCCGCCGAGTCGTCGGTTTCGCCGCGGCTCCGACCGTGGCGTCGTGGGGCGAGGACGACAAGTCCGCGGCAGTGCGAGTGCTGTCGCGATCACCCAAGGCTGCGCGCATCGAAAATCGTGTCGCCGGTGGCGATGCAAATCCATACCTTGTCCTGGCGGCAGTGCTCGCCGGCGGAATCGCAGGCATCGAGCAGGCCATCGATCCGCCAGAGCCGTTGGGCGTTGCCGGCTGGGGCCTCCCCGCCGGTTACCCGCACCTGCCCAACACGATCTCCAAGGCCGCCGACGCAATGGAAGCGGACGTCGTGTTACGCAGCGTGCTGGGCTCCGAATTCTGCGACTACTGGGTCAATACCCGCCGGTGGGAGTGGCTGATGTTCCACACGACCGGCGGAGATCCGATGGCGACGTCTGTGACGCCTTGGGAGCTCGACAGGCTGTTCGAGATCGTCTGACTCATGCGATCTTCGGCCACGCCAGTGCGGATCGGCATCACCGCACACATCGAGATGGTCGGTGACGATCACGATGGTTCGCTGCACTACGTCGTCAGCGTTCCGTACGTGAAGGCGGTTCGCAGGGCCGGCGCCCTTCCTGTGCTGATCCCTGTCGTCGATCCGGACGACGCGGTGGCCATGCTCGACATGGTCGACGCGCTCGTCATCACCGGCGGCTGCGATGTCGACCCGACCAACTACGAGGCCGCCCCCGAGCCGCTGCTCGGACCCACTAACAAGGAACGTGACGCTGCCGATCTCGCCATCACTCGTGCCGCGGTGGAATCCAACGTGCCGACCCTGGCCACCTGCCGCGGGATCCAGGTCCTCAATGTCGCGATGGGCGGAACACTGGTGCAGCACGTCGATGAGCACATGCGACTCGACATGTACAACCAGGATGTCCACGGAGTCGACATCGACCCCACGTCTCGACTTGCCACTGTTCTCGGTACCGAGGTGATGGGAGTGAACTCGCTGCACCACCAGGTGATCGATCGCCTCGGAACCGGTGTTCGCGCGGTGGCTCGCAATCACGACGGCCATGTCGAAGCAATCGAGATCGACGCCGCTCCCGCCGTGCTCGGCGTTCAATGGCATCCCGAGCTGCTACGCCATCGTCACGACCACCTGGCGTTGTTCGAGGATCTCGTGCACCAAGTGATGGCCCGCCGCGCCAAGTGACCGCGACACGAATCAAAGGAGGCACCATGCCGGAAGAGTTCGAGGGAGATCTTGCGGGAGCCGTGTTCTGGGGCGCGGATCTCAGCGGTGCCCGCTTCCGCGACGTCAACCTCACCGACGCGAAGATCAGCCACGCCTGGTTGGTCAACGTCGACATCGACGCGCTGATCGACACAGTTGTCATCAACGGCGTCGACGTCACGGCATACGTGAACGAGCGTGACCCGTGGTACCCGCTGCGCGCGATGCTCCGTCCTTCGAACCCGGAGGACATGCGCGCAACCTGGGCGGCCCTCGAAGAGGAGTGGGCGAAGACGATCACCCGCGCACAAGCTCTCCCCGAGGACACGTTGCATGATTCGGTCAACGACGAGTGGTCCTTCGTCCAGACGCTGCGACATCTAGTTTTCGCGATGGACAAGTGGTTCACAGCACCGATCCTCGGAGAAAGCTTCCACCCGATCGGGTTGCCGAACACCGGCTCCGTCGCCTTCTCGTGGCCCGGCCTCGATTACGACCTGACGCCGTCTGTCTCGGAAGCTCTCGCCGTGCGTGCGGACCGAGCCACGCGCCTTCGCCACTATCTCGCATCGGTTGCGACGACCGACTTCACACGATCGATCGATGTGCTCGAAAACGGCACAAACCCGCTTCAGGAATGCATCTACACCGTCTTTGAGGAAGAGTTCTGGCACAACCGCTACGCGCAGCGCGACCTCGCCCAGCTGGAAGCGACGAAATAAGAACCGGCCCGAGCATCACGCCGCTCATCGCGGCGCCAAGCCGACATGCAGCACGCGATCGCACCCGACAAGTCAGGCGCCGGCCAGCCGGCTGATCAACTGGCGGTGCTCGTCGTCGAGTGGCGCAGCGTCGCCGGCAGTCGCGTTCTCCGTTGCCCTGCTCGGTTTCGACGTGGCGGGGATCGACACGGTTGTCGCCGGGTGGCTCAGTCCCCACTGCAGCAACGCTTGTCCCCACGTGTGGATGCCGAAGGTCTCGAGCGGCGCAAGGTCGGCAGCAGAAGGGGAGGTATGCATCAGATCGGCGGCGGCGAACGGGCGCATTATCAGGACACCGAGTCCAAGCTCGGCGGCCAGTGGCAACAAGCGGTCCTCGACCTCGCGTTCGCGCGGGTTGTACGGGATCTGAATCGCATCGAGGCGACCCGTGACCATCGCCGCCTCGAGCTCGTCGAAGCTCGCCGCCTTCCAATGCGTTGCGCCAACCAGCGTCACCTGACCCGAGTCGCGCAGCTCCTCGATACGCCGCAGCCGCTCGGGCCAGCGGACCATGTTGTGGATCTGCAACAGCTCGATATGGCCGCCATAGAACGACAACGACGCTGCGATCTGACGCTCCGCCACTACGTCGTCGTCGGTCCACACCTTTGTGGCGACGACCGCTCCCGGGCGACGGCTCTCGAGCGCGGCACCCAGCGTGCGTTCCGCCTTGCCGTACATCGGCGACGAGTCGAACAATGTCGTGCCCGCGTCGAGCGCTGCAGACACCACCTCATCGGCGAGCGCGAGATCGTCGGTGTCCAACGTCTTCGACGTGCCCATCCCGATGATCGGCACAATCGGCGCATCGGCATGCTTCGGTGAGAGCGAACGTGTCTCCATTGCGGCACATTCTCGCACCGTCGTGCTGAACCGGGCTCGATTCGCGGCTTGCTGTGCAAGGACCGCGGTCAGAGGGCCGGTGGCAGCCGAAGACGAAGACCGACCACCGCGGTCGCCAGATCGGCACCGAGGTCGAAGTGTCGTTTGATGGTCACCGGGGGTACGCGCGTCCCTTCGAGTTGATTGGCGGTGGTTGCCAGAGAGTGCTCACCGATGGCGATCATGTCGACGACCGTGCAGTCGTGGGTGCTGATCCACATCTCGGCGGCACTTCTGTCTACCGGGGACGGCGTGTAGGTCCAGAAGAGTTGCACGGATCTGACCCTAGGACGCGCAGAGTGGGCATGTAAACGCTTGAAGTGTTCAGATACCTGCAAGATCTGAGACGCCTTGCCCTCGCCTGTCCTCGGAAGTTCACAGCCGTAGGCTTCCTGGGTGGCGCCCGATCCGCTGCTCTACGGGGGGTGTGCCGCGCACTACCTGCAGGGCCGACCCCCGTACTCGAGGGGCCTCGGCACGGTGCTGACGCGCGAGCTCGGCCTGGACGGCCACGGCACGCTGGTCGATGTCGGGTGCGGCCCGGGAGTGCTGGCAGTCCAGCTCGCCTCGCTCTTCGACGCCGTGATCGGGATCGACCCCGATCGGGACATGCTCGCCGAGGCCGAACGACACGCCCTCGCCCGCGGGCACCCGGGGATCGACTGGCGGATGGGCTGTGCGGAAGACATCGCCTCACTCCGGCTTCCCCGGGCTCGGTTGGTGACGTTTGGTCAGTCGTTCCACTGGACCGAACGCCAACTCGTCGCCGCGGCTGTGTACGACCTGTTGACCCCGGGCGGCGCGCTCGTCGCGATCACCCATGACATCGATGCCCGACCCCGACCCGAGCCACCCGTCGATCCGCCGATACCTGACAGCGAAGTCCAGGACCTCATCGCCAGCTACCTCGGTCCCAGCTATCGCGCCGGTCGCGGTGTGCGGTGGCAGCCGTCCGATCGGTACGAAGATGTGCTCGCGCGCACGAGGTTCGGTCACGCCCGTACCGTGCACGCTCACGGCCGTGAGGACCTGACCCGCGACGTGGACGGGGTGATCTCGGGCTACTTGTCGATGTCCTACGCGGCGCCTCACCTGTTCGGTGACCGGCTCGAAAGCTTCGTCAGCTCCATGCGCTCGCTGCTCAATGCCCGAACGACGACGGGCCGGTTCTGGGATTGGCCCGGTGACACCGCCATCATCATCGCCACAAAACCCGCGTGACCCGGTGCTGGGCTGAGTCCTTGCGTCAACGCGCCGGACCCGGCATTGTGCTGGTATGTCGCCCGCGCTGAAGGTGATTCTCGCTGCCGCCATCTTCTGGCTGGTCGTGATCCTTCTGGTACGGATCGTGCCCGTGGCGCGGCGAGGTCGAGTCGTGGTGCTCGACCGTCCGAAACCATGCTCGATGGAGGAGACTCAGCGCGCACTTGATCGGCTGATCCGCGCGGGTTTCGACGCCGAGATCGTCGAGGACGACGACAACGGGATCAACATGTGGGCGAACGTGCCGTAGCGGGCCAGGTGAGACCTGACGGGCGTTACGTCATCCAAGTACCACGAAAGCAGGCGAAGGCAGCGAGTCGAGTCTGACCGGCGGACTGACAGCCTTTTCTCCCACGGAGTGTCGATGGCTGCAATGTGTTTTCGTCGAACCTGCGATCGCTGTCAGTTGAGATTGGTGTGGGCGATGAAACGCGCGGCCACGTCGGCGTCACCGACGACATCACACGCAGACAACGGCACTCGCCGCCAGAGGGCGAGAAGGATGTTGCTCGCGGTGCCACGGATCGCGCAATCACCTTTGGCGTGTGCGCGCGCTACCTCGAAACCGTCGCTGCTTTCGGTGACCGTCCACTCCCCCGGCACGTCGGCGCAGTGAAGGTGTACCGAACCACCGACGGCGGCCGCACCTTTCGCGGTATCGGGCAGCATGTGCGTGAGGAACTCGTCGATGCCGTCGCTGGCGAGGTTCGCCTCGACGGGCTTGGCCGACCCCGACGCATCAGTGGCGTCCCACAGGTGGACCGCAGTTTCCTGAGCCATGCGGCGAATCACGAATCCGGCCGTCTTGTCCTTCGACCACGTCCAGTTCGGCGCAGCCGGATCGGCTTCGCCGAGAGTCTTCAAGACTGCTGTTCGACCCTTACGGTACATCTCGAGCAGCGCTTCGTCGCTCGGCCGCGCCGGTTCCCGGTACCCGACAGGATCGGCCCGCTGCTCACCCACGATGGTTCGCCAGAAGTCGTGAACCTCGGTGAGATGCCACAGCAGGTCGGCGACGGTCCAGCCGGGACACGAACGGACTGCAGCGTCCAGCCCGGCGGCCTCGCACGCATCGGCGAACGCTGCGGAATCACGGTCGAACGCGGCGATGAACCCCTCGGATTCCATTCTTGGATCGTGTCACACCGCGCTACCGTCCACATCATGAGCAGCGATGAGAAGGATTTGAGCGAACATGCCCGGATCGCCGACCGGGTCCTGGGCAGCATTGTTCAGGCCAAAAGCCCAGCAGTGTCGCCGGATGGCTCGACAGTTGCGTTCGAGGTTGTTCGGGTCGACATGGCGAAGAACAAGAACCTCTCTCAGATCTGGCTGGCCGCGACCGACGGAGCGTCTGCCCCACGAGCCGTCACGAACGGAGACCACGACAGCGCGCCGGCGTGGAGCCCTGATGGACGATCGTTGGCATTCGCGTCGAGGCGTGGCGCCAAGAAGGGTGAGGCGACACTGCACGTACTTCCCATCGACACACCCGGCGAGACGCGCACGATTGCCACGATGAAGGAAGGCATCGACGAGGTGTCGTGGAGCCCAGACGCCCGCTGGATCGCCTTCATCAGCCGTACTCCGCACGAGCGCTACGCCGCGGAGGACGAGACCTGGCAGGCGCCGCGCAAGGTCGAGAGGTTCTTCAGCAAGCTGGACAACGAGGGCTGGATCTTCGATCGCCCGAGCCACCTCTATGTCGTCGCGGCCGACGGAACAAGCGCGCCCCGCAACCTGACACCCGGCGAGTTCGAGCACAACTCGATCTCGTGGAAGCCCGACTCCACCGGTCTGGTGCTCAGCGCGCAGCGCCACGACACATGGGACCTCGACTTTGCGGTCGCGCTGTACTCGGTCTCTCTGGATGGAGACATCGAGACTTTGACGGAGCTCACGGGGTATTACAGCGCACCCACCGTGTCGCCTGACGGGTCACAGGTCGCATTCCTGGGCGCGGAGGATTCGTCGACCTACCCCCAGAACGTGCACGTCGGTGTCGTGCCGGCAACGGGTGGGGAACACCGTTGGCTGACCCGAAACCTCGATCGAACCTTCGAGACCACGGCCGCTGGGATGGCGCTGTCATGGCTCGACGGTTCGACGCTGCTCGCTGCTGCTGAAGACCGCGGCGAGGCACATCTGTACCACGTCACCTTGGATGGTTCGGCGCCGAGTCAGATCACGAAGGGTCCCATCACTGTCAACTCGTTCGATGCCGCTGGCGGGACGATCACATACGGGGCGGGAGCGGTCGACGCTGTCAGCGACATCTTCGTGCATGCCGACGGAAACCCGCGACGGCTGACGTCGTTCGCCGACAACTACCGGTCGACGGCGAAGCCCAACACCTGGGAGAAGTTCGCGGTTGCCTGCACCGACGGCAGTGGCGAAGTCGACGCGTGGATCATGCGTCCGGCCGACTTCGATCCGGCGAAGAAGTATCCAGTTCTGCTCAACGTCCACGGCGGCCCGCACACCCAGTACGGCGAGACGTTCTTCGACGAATCGCAGGTTCAGTCGGCAGCCGGGTTCGTAGTGCTCATGAGCAACCCCCGCGGCGGATCAGGTCGGGAGCAGTCGTGGGGCCAATCGATCCTCGGCCCCAAGCACCATGCAGTCAAGGGAACCGGTTGGGGGACTGTCGACGTCGAGGACGTGATGGCAGTGCTCGACACCGCGCTGGAGCGCTACACGTTCTGCGACCCCGATCGCGTGGGGATGCTCGGCGGGAGCTACGGCGGGTTCATGGCCACCTGGCTGGCCGGCTGTCACGGTGATCGATTCAGGGCGATCTGCAGCGAGCGCGCCGTCAACAACATGTTGACCGAGGAGTACACCAGCGACATCGCCACGGTCTTCCGCGCCCAAGTCGGACCGGGCCCGATCGAAGACCCGCAGGAGTACGTCCGCATCTCGCCGATTCGGTTCGTGCGCGACATCAACGTCCCGCTGTTGATCATCCACAGCGAGCAGGACTATCGCTGCCCCATCAGTCAGGCCGAGGAGCTGTTTGTGGCCATGCGTCTGCTCGGCAAGGACGTCACGTTCTACCGGTTCCCGGGCGAAGGGCACGAGTTGTCACGCAGCGGATCACCCATCCACCGCCGTCAGCGCGCCGAGATCATCCTCGACTTCTTCGCGAAGCATCTCGCAGCTTGATGACTCCCCTCATGACTAATCGGCGAGCCACGCGTCGATCAGCTTCCGGGCGATGGAGATCGGCGGTGGGATGGCCGGCAGCTCGTCGCGACGGAACCATCTCGCGTCGACGATCTCTGTCGGGTCGATCTCGATCTCGCCGGACCTCCACTTCGCCGTGAAACCGACCATCAGGCTGTGCGGGAACGGCCACGGCTGACTGCCCCAATATCGGACGTCGTGCACCTCGATGCCCACCTCCTCGCGGACCTCGCGAACGACCGCTCCCTCCAACGACTCGCCTGGCTCGACGAATCCGGCGAGACAGCTGTAGAGCGGGCTGCGGAACTGCACACCGCGGGCAAGCAGGGCCTGGTCACCTTTCGAGACCAGCGTGATCATCGCGGGTGCCAGCCGTGGGAATGCCAACAGGCCGCACGACGGGCATCTCATCGCTCGCTCGCCGAGTTGCTGCGACGTGGGTGTACCGCATCGACCGCAGAATCGGTGGGTTCGCGCCCACTCCACGAGTTGCACCGCCCTGCCGGCCACCATCCATTCGGTCTCACCGGCGGTGCCGAAGAACGAGTACAGATCGAGGGCGGCCCCGTCCGCAGGATCATGACCGTCCGGCACGTCGACGCCCCAACAGGCCTCGTCTCCGAGCATGCCGAGAAAGTGAGCCGACCACTCCTCATCGAGCCGCGATTCGGTCACCCACACCGATGTTCCGACAACGTGGAAGTAACGGTGCGCCGACGCGGCCGAAGGCGCTGAATGCGATGGTGTGAAAACCGGCATGGTCGCCACCGTAGGCTGATGGTTTGGCATGTGGGGATACGGGCCCCTGCGTCGACGATTAGAACCGGGAGATCCAGATGGCGGGATGGACGAAGTTGGTGTGCACGGCCTTCGTGGGGGCGACGTTGTCGACCGCCTGCGGCTCATCGTCCGACTCGACGGCATCGACGGCGTCGACCGCGTCGTCAGCGGTCCCCGCGGACACGGCGGTGCCTTCTACCTCGGTCTCGGATTCCACGTCGGCATCAACCTCGGTCGAGTCGACCACGCCGCAGACGACGCCGAGTGAGCCTGCCTCGACCTCCTCCACGCCCGAAGCACCTTCGACAACAGCCGACCCGAGACCACTCAACGCTGCCGATCAGGCACTCGCGTTGGCGGGCACCTTGCAAGCGGCCGACTTCTCGGCTGCATGGACCCAGTACGCGCCGGGCGAAGCGCGCAGCGTGGACCCCGAGTCGTGCGCGTACCGGCCCGGCGGCGCCCTGACCTTGATCACCAACGGAGGCGGCCAGGCGGGCCCGACGATGCAACTCGGTCAGACCGGCGCTTTCACCAGTTCACTCTCCCTCGCGTTTCCCGACGAAGCAGCGGCCATCGACTACATCAGCGTGGTCAATTCCGACGCCTGGGCCACGTGTCGGGCCCAGCAGTTCCAGCAGTTCCAAGCCGACAATGGCAGCGATTCCGTTGTGACCGTCGCGACCCGCGACGAGCCGAGCTTGCATCAGAACGGGTTCGAGAGCTACGCCCAGTTCAACGTGAGCGCCACGGACGGGACCGTACAGCGATACATCCTCAGCAGCTTCTACCGGCTGGGACGCGAGGTCATCAACGAGAACGAGGAATATGCCGGTCTCAGTGACGCCGACTTCAAGCTGTACACCGATACCAACTACGCGGCCCTGACCGCGGCCTACAACCGAGTCAGCGCGTTGGCTTAGGCGAGGACGCCGATAGAACCCGGTAGATGCGCGGAACGCTCATCTCCATAGCGGCGCTCGCCACCGCCTGTGGTTCTGGTTCGCCTCCACCGACTGCATCGCCTGCGTCGATGACGTTCAGCGTCAACGCGACCATGGCGTCGGTCGTCGATGGCGACACCATCGATGTCAACATCGGCGGCCACCGCGAACGCGTTCGCCTGATCGGGATCGACACCCCCGAGACGAAGAAACCCAACACGCCGGTCCAGTGCTTCGGTCCGGAAGCGACCAAGTTCACGAAGTCGTTGCTCCCGCCCGACGTGCCTCTTCACCTGGAACGCGACGTGGTGGCGCTGGACGACTTCGGGCGAGTGCTGGCATACGTGTACCTGGCCGGGGATGGACAGTTCGTCAACCTGGCGATCATCCGCCAGGGGTACGCCCGCCCGCTCACAATCCCGCCGAACGTCGCCCACGCAGATGAATTCGTCGCCGCCGCACGCGTCGCCCAAGCCGACAACATCGGTCTGTGGGGCGGGTGTAGCGGATAGCCTCCGTCGCTGATGGCTGCACTCGCCGAACGTCTCGGATACGACGAGCACGCCAAGCTGATCATCATCTCGTGCGACGACTTGGGCTCGTGCCACTCGGCAAACGTCGGTGTGTACGGCGCGCTTCGGGAGGGTGTGGCAACCTGCGCGTCGATCATGGTTCCGGCGCCGTGGGCCCGCGATGCCGCCTTGCGGTATCGGAACTCCGACGACATCGGCGTTCATCTGACCCTCAACTGCGAGTACGAGGCGTACCGGTTCGGCCCCATCACGCATGCACCGTCGCTGCTCAGCGGGGAGGCCGGGTTTCCTCGACACATCGCCGATCTCTGGGAACACGCCGATACGGAGGAGGTGCTGCGCGAATGCCGCGCCCAGATCGAACGCGCACTCGCGTGGGACATCGACGTCACCCACCTCACACCACACCTCACGGCCATCACCCTGCGCCCCGAGTTCTTCGACATCTACCTCGAGCTCGCGGTCGAGTTCAGCTTGCCGATTCGTCTCCCCTCGACCATCACGGCCGACCAGGCCGGCTTCCCGTTCCGCAACCTCGCCGCAGAGGAGGGTGTCGTCTTCCCCGATCACTTCAATCACGATTGGCGTGCCGGCAGCCGTGATCGCGTCTACGAGGAAGTGCGTACGTTGCAGCCGGGCATTACCGAGGTCCACGTGCAGCCCGCCATCGACACCCTCGAGGTGAGGGCGCTGACCGACGCTGCAGCGGGCTGGATCGACGACTACGAGCTCGTCACCAACGACGCCCACCTTCAACAGCTACTTGCCGACAGCGGCGCTGTGTTGATCGGCTACCGCCAGCTCAGGGACGCGATGCGAGCCGGCTGATCGCGGCAGTCGCCTCGCCATTGCGCAGCACCTCGAGCAGAGCGGCCGTCGATCCGGTCGACTTGAGCTTGCCCTGCATGTACGCCACCGTTGGGTCGAGCGCTGCGTCGGCCGCGGCGATGGTGACGACCACATCGGCTCCGTCAGGTCCATCGACCGCCTCGTCGTTCTTGCCGAAGCCGACCCGGTATTGGATCGTCACGGCGAGACCGGTGCCCGAATTCCGGCGAACAGATCGGTCTCCAACTCACCGGGCGCTGGCGTGCCGACCAACGACCGAGCCAGGATCCAGTCTTCCCACGGATAGACGTCGGCGAGCTCTTCATCCGTCAAACCGAACCACCACGGCTCGGTAGGGTCGACCTGCGTGGCGTGCGCCCGAAGGGCGCCGCTGCGGGCCCACATGAAGTTGCGGACGTCGAGCCGAGTGGTGATGCGATCGTCGTGGCCCGGCCGGTCGAGCCAATCCTGATCGAAAGGTGACTCGCCGCGCAGGTCGATCATCGCCTGATGGACGGCGGCCAGGCGAGCCTTGGCCCACACCGAGTAGTACAGCTTCTGCGGTTGATACGGCTCACCGAGCTCCGGGTACCAGGCAGGATCGCCGGCGCGCTCCCAGGCCAGCACAGAGATGTCGTGCACCTTGAGGTGGTCGGGATGCGGGTAACCACTTTGATCGTCGCCGTAGGTGATGATCACGTCGGCGCGCTGGGCGCGGATGATTCCGACCAGCCGGCCCGCTGCCTCGTCGAGTGGCGCCTGGTTGAACGACTCGGGATGGTGGTTGGGATCGGTGTCGACCATCCCCGAGTCGCGATAGCCGAGCATGACAACCTCGTCGAAGCCGATGATCTCGGCCGAGCGAGCCAATTCGTGCGGCCGTAGCTCGGCAAGGAGCGCCTTCTCCTGCTCAGGGGTCAGTTCGTGGAATGGCTGGCCCGGCGCTCGGAGACCCGGATTCTGCAGGTCGCCCTCCTCGCCGCCTGTGCAACACACCAGCACAGTGCGCACGCCTTGGGCGTGGTACTTCGCCAACGTGGGTGCGCCTTTCGACGCTTCGTCGTCGGGATGGGCATGCAGGGTGAGCACACAAAGAGGCTGAGAATCCACGTCGGCACGATATCTGCTGCACCCCATATGACGCCGGCCGCCACCTAAGCTGCCGGAGTGCGACGAGTGGTACTGCTGACGACAACCTGCCTGCTGATCATCACCGCCGGCGGGTGCCGCTCGGATGGCCGCACCCTGCGCCCTGCACGCGCCGACCAGAACGCATCGATTTCGGCGCCCGCAACCGTCGCGCCCGACGACCCCACACTGATCGACCCCGAGGCGTCAAACCCGCTGCTCCCGAGCACGTCGACGCTGCCGGCAGCAGTACAGCTGCAGGCAATCGCCCCGTGGCGAGACGGCGGTGTCATCGACGCCCGCTACACCTGCGATGGGCAGAACCTGGCTCCGGCCCTCTCTTGGACCGCCGCACCTGCGGGCACAGTGGAGATCGCCATCACGATGAAGGACCTGGATGCCCCCACGTTCACACATTGGGTCCTGGCCGGGCTCTCCGCGACCACAATTACCCTCGATGAGGCCACCGTTCCGATCGGCGCATACGAGGCCATCAACGGGGTCGGCGACGTCGGATACACCGGGCCGTGCCCTCCCGCGGGCACCACGCACGATTACGTCATCACCGTGCACTATCTTGGCGCTGCTACCGGCCTTGAAGATGGCAGCTCGGCGGACGGACTAGAAGCAGCAATTACCGCCGCCGAAACCGCACAAGCCGATGTGACTGGCACCTTTAGTCGCCCGTAGCGCAAGCCGATAACTGAACTATCACTTCGACCAAGTAAGGATGGCGGACATCACCGAGTTGCTCCCTTCGTTGCCGGTAGGCCTCTTTCAGGCCGACCGCGATGGCCGCGTCACTGCGGCCAATGCAGCCTTTGGCGCGCTGGTACAGGTGTCCCCCGGTTCGCCAATCGGTTCGCCGCCCTGGGCGAACGCCCATCCGGGGGATCGCGCTTCAGCAGAGCTGATGTGGCGACGCAGCATCGAAGCGGATATCGATATTCAGCTCGAGTTCCGGGTGTGGCACGGCGAGGGCCGCATGACCTGGGTGCGCATCGATGCCACGGCCCAGCGCGACGGAATCGGCCGTGTCACGGGCTACGGCGGCACCGCCTTGGATCACACCGAAAGCGTCGGCCAGCAGCAACTCCTCGACCGCCTGTCGGGCGTGGTCGGCGCAACCGACGATGCCGTCCTGATTCTCGACCGCAACGGCGCCCCGGTGTACACCAACGATGCCGCCCGACGCCTGTTCGGTGTGGAACACGAACTCGACCTCATTCGAGACGCCGCCGCCCGTGGGCTACTGCAGGCCATTCGCGATCAGGTGCCCCGCGAGGTCATGGCCAGTAGTGAGAGCACGAAGTGGTCCGGCGAAGTGGGTTTTCGTGGGCCCGACGGTTTGCAACGCACCCTCGACATCGACCTGTTGCTGCATCGATCGACAGACGGTGTCGTCGAGTACTGGGGTGGGGTCGCACGCGACATCACCGCCACCAAACACCTGCAGAGCGAACTCACCCGGCAGGCAAACCACGATCCCCTCACCGGGCTGCCCAATCGCCTGCACTTACTGCGCACAGCCGCAGACGCGCTCGATGGCATCCGCGGCACGCGCAACAATGTCGCCATCTTGTTCATGGACGTCGATCGTCTCAAAGACGTCAACGACACCGTCGGCCACGAGATCGGTGACGCCTTGCTCGCGCAGGTCGCCCACCGCATCGCGCACGCCACCCGCCCTTCTGACGTGGTCGCGCGCATCGGCGGCGAC
>JANPGV010000259.1:0-12763 GCA_031424145.1 Ilumatobacteraceae bacterium | reverse complement strand
CGAGCCATCTGCTCGCGCTCGTCGAGCTCTTCAGTCGCTCGGAACTCGTCCCATTCCGGATGGCGGAAGGCAGCGTTGTTGTCGAGGCTGACCTTGGCGTCGAGGGCGTGCACTCTGCCATCGGGCCGAAGGATCAACGGGTTGATCTCGGCCAGGTCGCAGTCGCCTTCGGTGAAACAGCGGTAGAGCTTGACAAGGATTTCCGCGGCTCCGTCGATCGCGGCGGGGTTTAGGTGAGCATCGACGCACGCCTGTCGCGCCTCGGCCGGCGACAATCCGTCCACAGGGTTGATGTGATGCATGACGATGGCGTCGGGATTGGACACCGCGACCGTTTCGATCTCGACACCACCCTCAGACGACAGCATCAACAAATGCTTCTTGGCCCCGCGGTCGAGTGTGAACGATGCGTAGTACTCCTCGGCGATGTCACTGGCTCGCTCGACCCACACCCGCTTGACGATGTGGCCCTTGATGTCCATGCCCAAGATGTTGGACGCATGCAACCGAGCCTCGGCTGCGTCGTTAGCGAGCTTGATGCCGCCGGCCTTGCCGCGCCCGCCGACTTGTACCTGCGCTTTGATCACAACGGGATAGCCGACAACGTCGGCCTGGGCGACAGCCTCGTCGACCGTGGTGGCGACGCCGCCCGCCGACACGGGGATGTCGTACCCGGCGAAGTACTGCTTGCCCTGATATTCGAATAGGTCCACCTATTTCTCCTCGCTGTCCAACGCCGCTTCCAACCAGGCACTGATGCCCTTCAACGAACTTCCCGGGCCGAAGATCTCTGCAACTCCTTGCGCCCTCAGCTCGCGCGCATCCGCGTCGGGGATCACCCCGCCACCGAACACCAGCACCTCACCGAGACCTCGGGCGCGCAACTCGTGCATGACACGCGGGAACAACGTCAGATGGGCGCCGCTGAGCAGTGAGAGGCCGACCGCATCGGCGTCTTCCTGCAGCGTGGTCTCGGCGATCTGCTCGGGAGTTTGATGCAGCCCCGTATAGATCACCTCGAACCCATGATCGCGAAGCGCCCTCGTGATTGTCTTCGCGCCGCGATCGTGACCATCGAGACCGGGCTTGGCAACCACGACGCGATATGGGCGCTTCACAAATCACGAACCATACGACCACATCCTCGGTTGGCTCCAATCGCCATCCGCAGGCACACTGTGGTCGTGCGACGACCACAACTGCGTTCCCCACTTGCCCGAGCCGTCGCACCGGTGGTCGGCGGTATCGGCTTCTTCGCCGTCCTGGCGTTGATCCTGTGGGGCATAGCGCACCTTGTCTCGCAGAACGGCAGCGGCGCGACCGCGAACCTGGCAAGCAACGTCTTTCGGCCAGGGTCAGTCGAACGTTATGCAGCGATCGTTCGAGAGGATGGGCCTGTGTTGTTCCCCGATCTGCTCGGGACAGACGGTGACAAGTCCATCGTTCTCGATCACCAAGGCGACGACCCGATGAAGGGATGGAGCATCTACCTCGGGCACCCTGCCGATCGGTCGATCACGTGCAAGGTCACACAGGTCCGGCACACCGATCAGTTCACGGACTGCGAGGGCAGAACTCTCGATGTCAACAAGTTGGCGCTTCCGCCGAAGGGGATCGCGCCAGATGTCAGTGCCGACGGGATACTGACGCTCGATCTGATACCCGACTGAGATGTCGACTGAGGTTTTGAACAGACTTTCGTGAAGCTTCTTGAATAGCTTTCTTGAATAGCTTTCTCGAACAGCTCAGACCAGTTCTTCGGCCCGTTCGACGAGGCGTGCCGCGAACTCGTCGGTGTGTTGCGGCAACTTCGCACGATGCAAGGCGAGCCCACCGAGAACCTCGGCACCCAACGTGTCGAGCACTCCGGTCATCTTCTGCAACGAGCTTCCGGGGTTCAACGCGTACGTGCAGAACGCGGCCGCCTTCTTGCCCTTCATCGCGGGCAGCTTGGCGAGCGCGCCGAGCGCCCAAGGGGTCTGCCCCACGACGAACAAGCCGTGGACCCACGTGCCCACGAGCACTAGATCTGCGGCCTGCAAGGCTGCGTAATCAGGCTGACGGGCCCGGGACAAGCCCGTGATCCCCCAGCCGGCTTGCTGCAACTTGGCGGCAATCATCTCGCCCGCTTTCCAGGTGTTGCCAGTCAGGCTCTCGACGAGAATCGCTGCTTTCATGCCGGCAATTCAAGCATGACCCTGCATGGCCTCGATTGCTTCGAGCTCGTGGCGGAGCTCGCGGCCCTTGCGGATCTTGCGCATGATTGTGACCACCGCCAGCGACGACATCGCGACGATCACCACGCAGAGCACCACGATGACCTTCTTCGGCAGCGTTTTCGTACCGACGAAGATGTAGATGTCGGGGATGACGTATGCGATCAGCGAGACGCCTCCCCACTTGATCGCTGACGCGTAGCGATCGTCGACGAATCGCAACACCATCCGAGGGGTGGTGAAGGCATCGAAGGCCGAACACACGAGATCGATGCTGAGGTAGATCCACGGGTTGAATCCGTAACCGCCGAGCGCTGCCCAGATGATGATCGTGCGGATCACGGACCACAAGATCACGATCGCTCCCCACAGCCGCGAGAAGAGCATCCGCTTGCGGAGGGTCTCCTCGCTGTGCTCGATCATCGACGACATCGTGGCAGTTTCTCGTGACAGTTTTCTCGTTACAGCTTCCTGTTACAGCTTTTTCAACGGCGCCCAGGCCAACGACAGGTGCTTTGTACCGGCCTCGCGGAAGCGGATGGTTGCCTCGGCCTTGTCGTCCTGGCCGCGGATGTCGATGATCACACCCTCGCCGAACGCCGGATGCTCGACATCATCACCGAGCCGCAAACCGATCAATTGGGAGTTCGCAGGCGATGGTTGAGCCGCGCGCTGACCTGCGACGAGTGCCGCCTCGACGACACGCTCGCGGTGCCGATCCGCGTCGCCGTTGTCGTGACGGTCGACGCGGCGGTACGGCGGGGGGTTCGACCATTCGTCGCGAGCGCGGTAGCTCTGACGCCCGTACGTGGTCCGCCCGCTGACGGCACCGATCTGGTCGATGAGATCGGCGGGGATCTCATCGATGAACCGCGACGGCGGGTTGTAGCTGGTGCTGCCGAACAACTGCCGGCTCCATGCGTGCGCCAGGAACAAGCGCTGCTGGGCGCGGGTGATGCCCACGTAGGCGAGACGTCGTTCTTCTTCGAGCTCGACGGGCTCGGTCAAGGCTCTGCTGTGGGGGAACACTCCCTCCTCCATACCCACAAGGAACACTGCGGGAAACTCGAGACCTTTGGCCGAGTGCAACGTCATGAGCACGACTCGGTTGTCGTCGTCGAGATCATCGGTGTCTGCCACGAGCGCGACCTGCTCGAGGAACTCGTCGAGCCGGGTGAACTCCCGTGCGGACCCGACCAACTCGCCCAAGTTCTCGATGCGCCCGGCCGATTCAACGGAACCCTCCGCCTCGAGCTCGGCGAGATAACCGCTGTCGGTCAGCGCGGCCTGCAAGAGATCGCCCGGGCCATCGTCAAGTCGAAGGGCAAGGTCGTCGAGCAGCCTGACGAAGGATTCGACACCGCGGGCCGCGGAGCCCGTGAGCCCGGCGTCGTGAGCGTGTCGCATCGCCTCGACGAAGGTCACGCCCATGCTTGCGGCCAAGGCATCGAGCTTGGCAACGCTGGACTCGCCGACGCCGCGCTTCGGAACACCTAGCACTCTCTTGACGCTGACCTCGTCGGCCGGGTTGGCGACGGCGCGCAGGTACGCCATGGCGTCTTTGATCTCGCGGCGGTCGTAGAAGCGAGTGCCACCGACGACCTTGTACGGAATTCCGAAGCGCATCAGCGCTTCTTCGATCACTCGACTCTGGGCATTGGTGCGGTAGAAGGTCGCCATCTCTTTCCACATGAACGACGCTTCGTTCTGCAGGGTTTGCATGGTGCGGGCAACCCACGTCGCTTCGTCGCCCTCGTCTTCGGCGTGGTAGCGGGTGATTCGCTCACCTGTGCCGAGCTCGCTCCACAACTGCTTGTCCTTGCGATCAGGGTTGTTCGTGATGACCGCGTTGGCGGCGTCGAGGATGGCTTGCGTGCTTCGGTAGTTCTGGTCGAGAACGATGGTGGTGACGTTGTCGAACGCCTCTTCGAACTGAGAGATGTTGCGCAGATCGGCGCCGCGGAACCGGTACACGCTCTGGTCGTGGTCGCCGACGATCGTGATCTGCTCGTGCTCGGCGGCCAACGCCAGCGCAATCTCGTTCTGCGCCATGTTGGTGTCCTGGTACTCGTCGATGAGAACGTGCTGGAAACGCTGCTGGTAGTGAGCCAGGACATCGGGCTCGGAGCGGAACAGCTCGACCGTCTTCATCAGCAGGTCGTCGAAGTCCATTGCCCCGGCCTTCAGGAGCCGGGCCTGGTAGTCGGTGTAGATGTCGGCGTGCTTGCGTTCGAAGATGTTGGCTGCGCGCTCGACCGCCTGCTGCGGGCTGATCAGTTCGTTCTTCCACAGGCTGATCTGCCCATGTGCTGCGCGAGGCGGGAATCGCTTGGCGTCGAGGTTGAGATCACGGACGACATAGCCAGCCAACCGCTGGGCGTCGGCCTGGTCATAGATGCTGAACGTGCGCGGATAGCCGAGCCGATCGCCGTGGGCGCGCAGGATCCGGACGCAGGCCGAGTGGAACGTGCACACCCACATGGATTTGGTCACCGGCCCGACGAGGTCGGCGACACGATGGCGCATCTCTTCGGCTGCCTTGTTGGTGAACGTGATGGCCAGGATCGCCGACGGCGCCATGCCCTCGTCAATGAGGTGAGCGATGCGATGAGTGAGGACCCGCGTCTTGCCGGAGCCGGCACCTGCCACCACCAACAAGGGGCCGCCGCGGTGCACGACAGCGTCGAGTTGGTCGGGATTGAGCAGGTCGAGGTCGAGCGTGGAACGCCCCCGCGGGGCGCGCTCATTCGGCGAATTCATGGTGGATCCATCCTACGGAAAGGGTGTCACGTTGAACTCACAGGGTCCCGAATATGGTTGCCCGCGTGATCCGATTCAGGAACGCCCGACCCGACGTGCTCGCCGTCATAGCGATCGGAGGGATGCTCGGCGCCACCGCTCGCTTCAAGCTGTCTGAAGCCCTTCCCACGAAGGCTGGACACTTTCCGTGGGCAACGTTTTGGACCAACCTGAGCGGCAGCTTTCTTCTGGGATTCTTGCTCATCGTGCTGCTCGAGCGTTTCCCTCCCACGCGATACATGCGGCCATTCCTCGCAACAGGAATCCTCGGCGCATACACCACGATGTCTACCTACGCCGTCGAGACGGCACTCCTGATAAAGAGCGGCCACGCCGCCAGCGCCCTGCTCTACGGCATCGGCAGCATCGCCGCAGGCGTGTTCCTCGCATACGCAGGCATCGTCGTCGCCCGTCTCACCCCACAACGCACCCCACCGCGCACCCCGCAGGGACACCAACAGGAGCGCTCATGAAGCTCGACGGACACCAACAGCGCCTCACCATCTGCATCGGCGAAACCACCTACATCGGCGAATCTGATCAATGACGAACGTCGCTTGGTTCGCATTCCTCGTGGCCGCTGCCGTCGGTGCCACGGCGCGCTATCTCATCGACGGACTAGTACAAGACCACACCGAAGGGGCCTTCCCATGGGGCACCTTCGTTGTCAACGTAACGGGCTGCCTCGTCCTCGGCACGATTACCGGTCTCGGCATGTACCACGGCCTCGACTCGACCACCAGAACTGTTCTCGGCACCGGCGGAATGGGTGCCTACACCACCTTCAGCACCTTCACCTTCGAGACCGTCCGCCTCGCCGAGGATGGTGCCATCAACGAAGCATGCCGAAACGCGGCAGGCAGTTTCGCGATCGGTCTCGCCGCCGCGAGCGCCGGCCTCGCGCTGGCGGCTTTCCTCTGATCGTCAACCGGCACGAAAGCGCAGGCCCGCGCGTCGGCGGATCATCGCCCAGTCATTGATGACGATCCTGCGCTTTCCGGTTTCGAGAATGCCTTCGAGGCGCGCCTCGTTGAGCACCCGATTGGTGATGCGCAAGCCGACGCCTGTCATCGAGGCCAGCTGTTGTTGGCTGATCGGCAGTTCGGCACCGACGCGACGCTTCTCGTACACCTCACCCAGCCTCCACAACTGCCGATAGAGCCGGGTCGAGCTGTCGAGCTCCGAGAGCTCGCTGACTTGAGTGGTCAACCGTTGGACAAGACGCAGCAACGCCTCGATGAAGACATCGGAGATCCGCGGGTAACGCCGTCGCAGGACCTCGATATCGGCGCGCAGGATCTGGATGACCTCGACCTTCGACAGTGCCTGCGCGGTGGCGGTGCGAACACGCTCGTTCGACAGGATCGCCATCTCGCCGAACATCTCGCCCGGTCCGAGAATCGTGAGGAGCACCGGATCGCCGCGCTCACCGCCACTCCAGATGCCGACGCGTCCGCTGACAACGACGTACACGGCGTCGCCCGTCTGCCCTTCGTGGTAGAGGTAGGCCTGCGTCGGGATCGTGAGGTGACGGCATCGCCCTTCGAGCGCGGCCCGCTCGCGTTCTGGCAGCGACGCAAACAGTGAAACGGGCTCAGCGATGAACACAAAGATACACCAACACGCAAAGTTGCGTGTTGTAACACGCACATGAACGTGGTTAGGAATATCCCTGCGTGGTTTCGTTGCCTCCATGAGGATGAACGCATGAAGACGAACGCCACACCCGAAGAAGTTGCAGTTCTGGTTCAGCGCCATTTCGACGGCGATTCCAGAGCGCTCGCCGAACTGATAACCATCTTCCAATCGCTTGTGAAGGCCGCGGCGCGCCGAGTTCTGCGCTGCTCCACCGATGTGGATGACGCCGTGCAGGACACATGGCTCAACTTCGTCCGCTTCGGTGATCGCATTGCCGATCCTGAGCGCGTGGGCGCGTGGCTCTGGACTGTGGCACTCAACTCGGCGCGCCGCATACAACGCCGTGAAAGTCGATGCATCGTCGCCGACAACGTCGTCGATCTCGCCGATGCAATGGCGGACGAGGTCCCCGATCCCGACCATGCGCTGCAGCGCTGCGAGCGCGTGTCGCTTGTTCATCGGGCGGCTGCCGAGATGCGCGAGACCGACCAACGCGTGTTGAGCCTGATGATGGACGAGCGGGCCTACGACTACCGCCAGATCAGCACGATCAGCGGCAGGCCGATCGGCAGCCTCGGCCCGACGCGAGACCGCATCATCCGCAAGCTGCGCAGCAATCCCCAGATCCTCGAACTGATGGCCGTGTGACCCGGTGCCCCCGAACTTTGTCGCTGCCGACATGCTGAGTGTGTTGGGAGCGACGAAGTTCGAGGATGGCGGACCCGCGGTTTGACCTGGCGATCACACCGATCGGCGGACGAACAGGCACTGGTAGCGTCGCCGCAGTGGATGTGATGTCGGCCGCCGATCTCGAACGCCGAGCCGCATTGCGGAAGATGAAGGTCGTGGCGACGCTGCTGCTGGTGGCCGTCACTGCGGTGTTCTTCATCGCTCGGTGGCAGGAGAACCGCCACGACTGGGTCGGCTACATCCGCGCCTTCGCCGAAGCAGCGATGGTCGGCGCACTAGCCGACTGGTTTGCGGTGTCGGCGCTGTTCCGCCACCCGCTCGGGCTACCGATTCCGCATACCGCGATCATCCCGCACCGCAAGGACCAGATCGGGCGCTCGCTCGGTGATTTCGTGCAGACGAACTTCCTGACCCGAGAAGTTCTCAACGAGCGTCTGGCCGGGGCCCACGTCGGTAAGCGGCTCGGCGATTGGCTGGCCGATGAGAGCAACGCATCGAAGGCCGGCGAGGCCGTCGGCGATCTGTTGCGCGGCGCCTTGGAAGTGCTCGACGATCGCGACGTTGCATCTGCACTCGAGACGTTGATCGAGCGTCGCGTCCGAGCCACACCGGTCGCACCGCTGCTGGCGAAGGCGGTGGATCTGGCAATCGAAGGCGGCCATCATCAGCGGCTGCTCGACGCGACGATGAAAGGCCTCGAGGGCTTTCTCGACGACAACAAAGCCACGTTCAGGGAGCGATTGGAGCACGAGTCTCCATGGTGGATCCCCGACGCGATCGACGACAGGCTCTTCGCCAAGATCTACGGCGCCATGCACAGCTTCCTGGCTGACGTCGGCTCCAACCCGGACCACGAGGTGCGTCGCTCGATCGAGACGCGCTTCGTCGCTTTTGCGAAGCGCCTGCGCAGCGACCCGGGTCTGCTCGCGAAAGGCGAGGAGCTCAAGTCCGAGCTACTGGCCCACCCTGATGTTCGCGCCTGGCTCGGCTCCCTCTGGGGCGAAGTCAAGCGCAACACGGTTGGCGCACTGGCAGATCCCAACAGCGAACTTCGCGAGCGGCTGGATCTCTCGCTGACGACGCTCGGCAAGCGACTGGCCAGCGAGCCGGAGCTTCAGGCCAAGGTCGATGATTGGGTCATGCGCGCGGCCGGCCATGTCGTCGATCACTATCGCGGTGAGGTCGCCGATCTGATCGCCGGCACGGTCGCCAAGTGGGACGGAAAGGCCACGAGCGAGCGCATGGAGCTGCAGGTCGGACGCGACCTGCAGTTCATTCGAATCAACGGCACGATCGTCGGCGGTTTGGCCGGCCTTGTCATCTACTTGGTCAGCCAGTTGCTGTTCTGAGTCAGTTCCACTCGCGGCGTGTCGCGGGCATGTCCGAGTTGCCGCTGGAGCTCCTCAACACGCCCAGGACCTGATGGATCGATACGCCACCGTCTTCGAACCCGATTGCGGATCCAGCCATGTACAAGCGCCAGATCTTCGCCCTGGCTTGGCCGACCAACTTGACGGCGTCGTCCCAGTTCGATTCCAGGTTCGACACCCACGATCGCAGCGTTCGGGCGTAGTGCTCGCGCAGCGACTCGACGTCGCGTACCTCGAAGCCGGCCCGTTCCATTGCGAGCACGACCTCACCCACGTCGATGAGCTCGCCATCGGGGAACACGTAACGAGCGACGAATGATCGCGACCCGAGCGTCGAACCGCCGACCGATGAGATTGCATGGTTGAGCAGTCGACCCTGAGGCCCCAGCACGGATCGCAGCGTCTTGAAGTAGGTGTCCAACTTGCCGTGGCCGACGTGTTCCGACATCCCGATCGACGAGATCACATCGAATGACTCGCCGGAGAGGTCGCGATAGTCCTGCAAGCGGATCTCGACTCGATCGGACACACCTGCGTCGTCCACCCGTTGACGAGCGAGCTCGGCTTGAGCCCTGCTGATCGTGATGCCGACCACACGGGCGTCGTAGTGGAGCGCGGCGTGAATTCCCATCGAGCCCCAGCCGCAGCCGACATCCAACAGGCGCGCACCCGGGTGCTCGTGCAGGCCCAACTTGCGACAGACGAGCTCGTGCTTGGCAGTTTGGGCGTCCTCGAGGGTGGCGTTGGGCTGTACGAACCGTGCACACGAGTAGGTCATGGTTGGGCCGAGCACCAGGCGATAGAAGTCGTTGCCGACGTCGTAGTGATGCCCGATCGCCGATGCGTCGCGTTTCAGCGAATGTCGCCAACCGCGCAGCCTGGCCTCCTCCGGAGGTGGTGGCAACGGCCTACCCAACGCCCCGACATGCTTGGCGGCCTTCACCGCTGCCGGCAACACTCGCCACGCTCGCCCACTCTGGGAAACCGCGGGTTTTGCATCGCGAAAGGCCACGACGACATCGAAGAGGTCGCCATCGAGCTCGATGTCGCCGGAGACATACGCCCGACCGAGACCGAGCTCGTTCGGCATCCACAGCAGTCGACGGATCGCGTCCGGCGACCCGAACCGCAACGTCGCCATTGGTGGGTCCGGCGGGCTGAGCTCCGACCCATCCCAGAACTGGAAGCTGATCGGTATTTCACGGCCGAAGCTGGCCTCGATGACCGGTCTCATAGCGTCGGCTACCGGGCCGACGGTCCCGACCCTTCGAGCTTCCGTCTTGACGGTGTCTGCGAGCGTCGATTGGGCTGGCGGAACCATCTCATCACTCCCTTGTTGCGTTTTGTCCCAGGTTAGAGCCCACGACAGACGCCCAGGAACCGCGGGCTCGGACACGACGAGACCACCGTCAGTAGTCTGATCAGCGATGGCCTATCGGTATCTGTGGACCCCGTTGGCTATCGGCCCAGTCACCGTGCGCAACCGAATCGTTTTCAGCGCGCACCTCACGAACTACGCCCGCGACGGCAAGCCGACGGAGCAGCACGCGGCCTACTACGCAGCCCGCGCCGCGGGCGGAGCTGGGTTGATCATCACCGAGGAGCACTCGACCCATCCGACCGACTGGCCGTACGAGAAGTTGATCCACGGCTTTCACCGCGACGTGATCCCCGGCTATCGAACGATGACCGAAGCGGTCCACCGCCATCGCGTGCCGATCTTCGCTCAGATCAACCACAACGGAGGCCAGGCCAGCTCGATGTACACACGGCTCCCGGTGTGGGCACCATCCGCGGTTGCTGATCCGCTGTTCCGCGAGGTGCCCAAAGCCGTCACACACGGCGACATCGAAGAGATCATCGCCGGGTACGCGATGGTCGCCACACACTGCGCCGAGGGCGGCTTCGACGGCATCGAGTTGCAGTGCAGTCACTCCTCGATCGTCCGCGGGTTCCTGTCGCCCGCTACGAACAAGCGCACCGACAACTACGGCGGCTCTCTGGTCAACCGCGCCAGGTTGATGATCGAGATCGTTGCTGCCGTGCGAGCTGCAATCGGCACCGGAATGGCGCTGGGAGTGCGTATCTGCGGCGACGAGCTCATCGAAGGCGGAACCACGATCGACGATGCCGTGGAGATCGCCCGACTCGTCGAAGCGACGGGCGAAGTCGACTACATCAACACCTCGATCGGCGTCGCGACCGCGAGCCTGTTCATGATCGAAGCGAGCATGCACATCCCCCCGGGATACGCGATGTTCATCCCCTCTGCGATTCGCAAAGCCGTCGAGCTTCCGGTCGTCGGCGTCGGCCGCTTCAAGGATCCTTTGCAAGCCGAACGAGCGCTGGCCGAGGGCCATTGCGACCTGGTCGGCATCGTTCGCGGTCAGATTGCCGATGCCGACTTCGCCGCGAAGGCCAAAGCCGGCGCGACCGACGACATCCGCTTGTGCCTGTCGTGCAACCAAGAGTGCGTAGGCCGAATGGGCCTCAACCGCTGGCTCGGCTGCATAGAAAACCCGAAGACCGGCAGAGAATCGGCGCCCCACAAGACGCCGACACATCCCGCGATCAAACGGTCCGTCCTGGTGGTAGGAGCGGGGCCGGGGGGTTTGCAGGCTGCGATCGCTGCGGCGGGTGCTGGGCATCGCGTCACGGTGTACGAAAAGGAACGCCATGCAGGTGGGCAGGTGCGGCTGGCGGCTTCGGTGCCGAACCGTGCCGAGTTCGGCGACATCATCCGCAATCAGCTCACCGAATGCCGGCGACTCGGAGTGACCATCGAGTACGGCGTCAGCGTCGGGATCGACCTGATCGCCGGGAAGAACCCGGATCGTGTAATCGTCGCCACCGGTGCCGAGCCGCAGCGGCCTTGGTGGGTTCCTGCCGATGCGGATCGAGTGGTCGATGTGCGCGCGGTGCTGGACGGAAGTGCGAACCCCTCTGGCGACGTCGTCGTGATCGATGAGCTCGGGTTTCACCAAGCCACGTCCGTGGCGGAGCTACTGGCGGACCGCGGGTGCAGCGTCGAGATCATCACGAACGGCATGATCGTGGGACAGGACCTTGGCATCACCCTCGACATGGAGAACTGGTGGATGCGGGCGAACGCGAAGGGCATCATCCAGTCGACGGACCTCGTCGCGATGGGCATGGACCACGCATCTCCGCGGCGCACACTCAACCTGCTTCATCATCCGACTGGCACCAATACGACGCGGACGCCTGACTGGGTCGTCCTCGCCGTTGCGCCGAACCCGGTCGAGTGGCTCTATCACGAGCTCAGCGCGACCGCCATCAGCGTCGAACGGGTCGGCGATTGCGTGGCACCCCGCCGCGCGCACGCTGCTGTGATCGAAGGCCAGCGCGCCGGCGCCGCCCCACTTGCCCGATCGACTGTTTCGGACGCGCACGGGGTGGCTGCAAACACTCCGATGCAATACTGACGCGGTGAACGAGGATCCGCTGGTCGGAGTTGTGATGGGATCGACCAGCGACTGGCCGACGATGAGCAAAGTCGTCGACGTGCTCCAGCACTTCGGGGTTGCCCATGAAGCGAAGGTCTTGTCGGCGCACCGGATGCCTGACGAGATGTTCAGCTATGCGGAATCGGCCCGCCAGCGCGGGCTACGCGTGATCATCGCCGGCGCGGGTGGCGCCGCGCATCTGCCCGGGATGCTCGCTGCAAAGACCACTGTGCCGGTGCTCGGGGTGCCCATTGCCTCTCGACACCTCGGCGGACAGGATTCCTTGTATTCGATCGTGCAGATGCCCGCTGGCGTTCCGGTTGCGACATTCGCGATCGGCGATGCCGGCGCGACCAACGCTGCGCTCTTCGCGGTGGCGATGCTGGCGCAAGCTGACTCCCAGTTGTCGAGTGCGCTCGACACCTACCGCCGGCAACGTCACGACGACGCCGCTGCGGGTGTGCTTCCCCAGCAATGATCGCGCCACCCGCCACACTCGGGATCCTCGGAGGTGGCCAGCTCGGCCGCTACTTCGTAATCGCGGCGAGGACGATGGGCTACGGAACGATCGTGCTCGACCCTG
>JANPGV010000258.1:0-3438 GCA_031424145.1 Ilumatobacteraceae bacterium | reverse complement strand
GAAAGTCGAACTGGGCGACGAAGCGCTCGAGGAAACCGGGGGCGTGCTCTTCGTCGTAGCCGCATGCACGCAGCAGGGTGAAGATGCCCATGCGGCGCTTGCGGGCGACGCGGGTGCCGGCAGTGACGTCCTTGCCCGGCTTGTGCTCGACGTCGAACTCGAGCCACTCGCCGCGGTAGGGGTGCACGGTGCCCTTGACGAGCTGGTGCTTGCTGAGGTTACGGAGACGGAACCGCTCGCCCGGCTCGAAGATGACGCCCGGGCTGCGGACGAGCTGCGACACGACGACGCGTTCGGTGCCGTTGATGATGAACGTGCCCTTCTCGGTCATCATCGGGAAGTCGCCCATGAACACGGTCTGTTCTTTGATCTCGCCCGTGTTGCGGTTCATGAACCGCGCACGCACGAAGATCGGCGCGCTGTAGGTCATGTCCTTCTCTTTGCAATCGTCGACCGAGAACTTCGGCGGCGGGCGCAGGTCTTCGTCGTCGGGCTCGAACTCGAGCTCCAGCTGCAGGGCTTCGCTGAAGTCCTTGATCGGAGAGATGTCGCGGAAGGTCTCTGCCAGGCCCTCGTTCAAGAACCACTCGAAGCTCTCGCGCTGAACCGCGATCAGATCCGGCAGCTCCAGGGGCTCGGACAGGTTGGCGAACGAATAACGCTCGCGGGACGTGGATCGAGAGGCCACAATTACTCCTTGGCAGCAGGCGGTGAGACGGCGAACAGCAGAACTGGGGCGCGCAAGGTCACGTGGGCATAGCGATAGCAAGAGACAAGACGCACGGCAACGTTCGATACTATCGGTGGTGCACGGCAACGTCAACCGCAGCTGGCGTTTCGGCCAGACGGGTCGTTTGTGAGGGCGAACGGTAAGCCGGAAACGCTTGCCTGTCAAGGATCTCTCGTAAAACACCAGCTCACGGCTCGTGACATTGCGAGCACTAGGCGTCTGCAGCCAAGATGAGCGACCATCAAGGATCTGGGAGATCTGACCTGTGACCGTACTGAGCAAGCACCTGGAGAACGCCTCGACCGCCGAGGCCGGGCGGCGCTTCCCCAGCGACTTCCTCTGGGGAGCGGCAACGTCGTCGTATCAAATCGAGGGTGCAACCAGCGCCGATGGTCGCGGGGAGAGCATCTGGGACCGGTTCTGCACAACGCCTGGAGCAGTCTCGGACGGCTCCAACGGCGACATCGCCTGCGATCATTACCACCTCTACGGCGAAGACATCGCCCTGATGCAACGTCTCAACCTCAACGCCTACCGCTTCTCCATCGCCTGGCCGCGCGTGTTCCCGAACGGCACCGGTCAGGTCAACCAGCCGGGGCTCGACTTCTACGACCGACTCGTCGATGCACTGCTCGCGGCCGGCATTCAGCCCTTCCCGACCTTGTACCACTGGGACCTGCCGCAGGCTCTGGAGGACGAAGGCGGGTGGCCCAGCCGCGCCACGGCCGAGGCATTCGCTGACTACGCCGAGGTTGTCGCCACGCGACTCGGCGATCGTGTGACGGACTGGATGACCTTGAACGAACCGTTCGTCGTGGCCAATCTCGGTTACCTCACAGGCGAGCACGCGCCGGGCCGCAGATCGCTCGCGGACTGCTTGGCGACCAGCCACCATCTCCTCGTCGGCCACGGCATGGCGATGGAGCGGGTCCGCGCAGCCTCACCCGGCTCGCGGGTCGGGATCGTGCTGAACTTCACCCCGGTCACTCCCATAGGAAACTCGCCCGCCGCGCTTGACCGCCAACAGATCATCAACGACTTCGACAATAGGTGGTACGTCGACCCGATCAGCGGGCTCGGTTATCCGCAGTACACGGTCGACCGGCTCGGCTGGGCGCAGGACCAGATCCGCGACGGCGACATGGCGTTGATCGCACGACCCATCGATGCGCTCGGCATCAACTTCTACACGCGGCAGATGGTCGGGGCACTCGACGGTGAGCAAGAGTACTTCGGAGGTTCGACGGCGATGGGCTGGGAGATTCGTCCGGCGGCATTGGGTGATCTGTTGCGCGGCCTACACGAGACGTACAACTTCCCCCGCTATCTCATCACCGAGAACGGGGCTGCGATGCCGGACACCGATCGAGTCGACGGTCGGGTCATCGATCACGACCGGCTCGAATACATCGCCGCCCACCTCGCCCAGGTCCACCAGGCCATGGAGGACGGCGTTCCCGTCGAGGGCTACTTTGCCTGGTCGTTGCTGGACAACTTCGAGTGGGCTCACGGTTACGGGCCGAAGTTCGGACTTGTCGCGGTCGAAATGGACACCCAACGTCGCACCCCGAAGCAGAGCGCCCTGTGGTACGCCGACGTCGCCCGCACAGGCGAGATCCACCCCGCCCCACAAACCTGACCGAGTGTTTCCGGCCCGGTGTCGGCCAAACGAGTGTCTCGAGCCCACCCGGGAGAGCGCGAAACACTCGTTTGCCGAGCCATTCAGCCTTCGCCGAGGCTGACCTGCCCAGCGATGCGATCGCGGCGGCCCGGAAGCGGCCCGATGCCGCGGCGCATGTGTCGCAGCTCCCGCCGTACCTCGAAGCCCAGGCCCAGCAAGGTGTCGACATGCGTGCTCTCCGGTGGCAGGTTGATGCGTGGCGGGTTCGCCCAGTCGAGCCGAAGTGATGCAGTGACCAGGGGCGAAAGGGCATCAGGGTCGTCGGCGACGACTGGTCCCAGCGTGCCTTCCTGGGCCACCAGGTATCCGGCAACCCGACGCTGACGTCGCACGACCAGGGAACGGCCCGGATGCTGGTCGATCACCTTCGCCAGCAACGCCGATCGCCGTGATCCGAATCGCACGGCGTCGAACTCGACCACCTCCTCGAAGTCGTCGGCTGTCAGCAGGTCGCAGTCGTTCGGACGGGGCACCGGCGGTGCAGCCGCGAAGGCCATGACCTTGGTCGGTCCATGGTCGACGAACCCCATCCGTTCGTAGACGGGACCGCCGGCGAGTGATGCATCGAGCACCGGGGCACAACCATGGCCGACGAGCACTTCGGCCAACACGTCGGTGATTGCCGTGGCGATTCCACAGCGTTGGTGTCCCGGCGCCGTCGCAACCAGCCCGACCCAGCCGAAGCCACCATCGGGATAGGCGATGCAGCACCCCGTGCCCACGACCGAGTCCCCGTCCTCGACCACCACGAGACCGTCGGGCTGAACCGCAGCGAAGCGGTCGATGCTGACGCGGAACGACGGCACGCCATAGGCCTGCTGCATCACCACGTCCATCGCCGCGAGCATGTCCGGTTCGGCCACGGGATCGACACGTCGTGGCGTCACGGCGCCCGATCGTAGGTGTCGGCTCAGCAGCGTTTGGAGCCGGAGGACCGCATACGGGTCCGCCGGCTCCAAGCGCACTCGGGCGGGGCGGGCACGCGGAACGGCCCGGGACTGGGCCCGGGCCGTTCGAGTGCATTCGC
>JANPGV010000257.1:0-7204 GCA_031424145.1 Ilumatobacteraceae bacterium | reverse complement strand
CGAATGGCCATCGATGCAGGTCCGGCGATTGTCAACGCAATCATCGAGGCTCTCGAGCAGTGGGTGTCACGGTCTACCTGAGGATTTACCCACAGGCTTGTCCACTAGGTGTGTGCAACCCTCAGCTTGACACTTCTATGACAATTCTGACGCAGAGTAGCGGAGAGTTGACACAAAGTGGTTACGTGGTCCCGGCTCGGAGTTTGCAGTCATGCGATCGAGTCGGGTGGGTTGGTCATGGCATGGTAGATCCGCTCGAGGTCCTCGAGGTCCGCGAATTCGATCACGACACGACCTCGTTTCGCGCCCATCGTGACCCCCACGCGCGTCTGCAGATGCTCGGCCAAGAGCTCCTCGAGCTCGAGCAGGCCGGGGGCACGCAACCTTGTCGCAGGAGTCAGGCCGGCTCCGTCGGGCACTCGAACCGGCAACCTCGTCACGGTCGACGTGGGTTCTCCCCGTTCGCGCACCGCCTCTTCCAGGGTGCGCACTGACCAGTTCTCGGCGGCCGCCTGGCGGGCCAACTGTTCTTGCAGCGCGCGGTCTGGGGTGCCGAGCAGCGCTCGGGCGTGCCCGGCGCTCAGACGACCATCGGCCAGCAGGTGCTGAATCCCCGGCGGCAAGGACATCAGGCGAAGCGTGTTGGTGACCGCCGAGCGGCTCTTACCGACCCTGTTGGCAACCTGCTCGTGGGTGAGGTCGAAGTCCTCGATGAGTTGCTGGAACGCTGCCGCCTCTTCCAGCGGAGTCAGATCCTGGCGATGGAGGTTCTCGACCAGCGCACGCTCGACGAGACCGAGGTCATCGGTGTTGCGCACGATCGCCGGAATGACGGAAAGGCCGGCGCGTCGGGCAGCCCGCCATCGGCGTTCGCCTGCCACCAATTCGTATGCGGCGTCGCCTATTGGCCTGACGAGCACTGGCTGCAACACGCCGATCTCGCGAATCGAGGCGGCCAGTTCGGCCAGTGATTCCTCGTCGAAGTGCACGCGCGGCTGGTGCTGGTTGGCGATGATGCTGTCCATCGGGAGATCGACGAGGCGAGGGACATCGCCTTCGACGCTGTCGGCCTCTGAGGGGATGAGGGCGCCGAGGCCCTTACCGAGACCGCCGAGTCGAGCCATGACTGACCTCCTTTGCCACACTGCGATACGCCGAGGCGCCGCGAGACGTTGAGTCGAATGTGATGATCGGCTGTCCGAACGACGGTGCCTCCGACAGCCGAACGGTCCGCGGCACCACGGTCCGACACACCTTGTCGCCGAAGTGCTGGCGAACCTCGTTGACCACCTGATCGGCAAGCTTCGTGCGCGCGTCGTACATCACGCACACGATCGTCGTGACTTCCAGAGTGGGGTTGAGGTTGCGTTTCACCAAGTCGACGTTGCGGAGCAGTTGCCCCAGACCCTCGAGTGCGTAGTACTCACATTGGATGGGGACCAATACCTCGTCGGCCGCGTTCAGCCCATTGACGGTCAGCAAACCGAGCGACGGAGGGCAGTCGATCAGCACGAAGTCGTAGTCGTCGACGACCGCGCGGATGGCCTTGCGAAGCCGATTCTCTCGGCTGAACGCCGGCACGAGTTCGATCTCGGCGCCGGCAAGGTCGAGGCTGGCCGGGGCGACGAAGAGGTTTTTCACAGACGAAGGCTCGATGCAATTCTCCAGCGGCACCTCGTGCATGATCACGTGGTACATCGACGTCTCGATCCCACGGTTGTCGATGCCGAGGCCCGTGGACGCATTGCCTTGTGGATCGAGGTCGATGATCAATGTGCGGAAGCCGATCTCGGCGAGGCATGCACCCAGATTGATCGCCGTCGTGGTCTTGCCGACGCCGCCCTTTTGGTTGGCCACAGCGATCACCCTTGGCAGCGGGCGGCCCTCAGCTGGTTCAGGATCGGTCATCGAAGCGGCGGGTTCAGTTGCGGTCATCGAAGGAAGAACTCCTGTTCACGCGGGTCTCGGCGAGGCGACGGGCGGTGCATGGTACGGCCTTATCGTAGCGAAGCATGCCGTTTGACCGGGGGATACCGCAGGCGGCCGATGTTTCACGTGGAACAAATCGGGCGTCGATCTGCGGACAGATTGTTTCACGTGAAACGTGAGCGACCCCGGTCACGAACGTCTCAGGCGACGTATCCCCAGGTAGAAGCCGTCGTCGACGAGTCCCGGCACGACCGCTAGCGCAGCTTCCCAAGCTTGAGCGCGATCCTCTGGCGGCTCGCTGACCAGACCGATCCCGCTGTCCGCGAGTAGACGGTCGATGAAGCGCGCCGTCGTCTGCGGGTCCGAAAAGCTCCTCGCAGTGACGACGTCGAACGACCTCGCCGCTCTCTCACAAACGACTTCCGCATCGAGATTCAACACGGTGACCCGATTTCCCAATCCGAGCGATGCGATCGCCCGACTCAGTAGATCAGCTCTGGATGCCCGCCGCTCTATCATCGTGACCATGGCGTCGCCGCGTCGCGCAGCGATGACGAGCGCCGGCAAGCCGCCTCCGGAGCCGAGGTCTGCTACCGCGATCCGGCCGTGCGGGATCAGATCGACGAAGCGTTCGGAGTGCACAACCGCCTCCGTCAGCGATCGTTCGCCGATCGCACCGCGCGCCTGGATGACGGCCAACGCCGCGAGTAGGGCGTCGTCGTCAGTCATTGGCCGGCGTGATGACCACACGCCGGTAGGGATCGTCGCCTTCGGATCGGGTGCTGATTCCCTCGACTTCACTCAACGCATCGTGGACAATCTTTCGGTCCGCCGACGACATCGGTTCGAGAACGCGGGCGACGGCCGACTGCTTGACCTCATCCGCCATCTGCAGAGCAAAGCGGTCCAGCGCCTCCTTACGCCTCTGCCGATAGCCGCCGATGTCGACCCGCAAGCGAGTGTCGTGATCGCCGAGTCGTCGTTGCGATGCCACCCTCGCCAGATCCTGCACAGCTTGCAGAGTGGTGCCGCGAGGCCCCACCAACAGCCCGAGGTTCTCGCCGTGCACGCGCACTTCGAGATCGTCGCCGTCCTCGATCAGTTCTGTTGTTCCGGTGAACGCGAACGCGGCCACGAGCTCGTCGATGAACTTCCGGGCTTCGTCGCCCACTTGTCGTGCGTTCACGTCCTGCTGCTCCCTGGTCGGTTTTGGAACTGCTGCCCTTTCGGTGACTTCTTCGGAGACGGCTTCCTTGGCCGGCGCCGCTGGCCGAGGCTTGGCCGGCACTTTGGGCGCCCCCGGTGTCCTCGGTTTCGAAGCCTTGGGCGCCGACTCGGTGCCTTCACTCTTGCGCGGGCGCCGGTCGCGGCGCTCCACCTTCTGTCGAGCCTGTGCCGGGCGTACCCGCGCCCGAACGCGAGCTTCGCCGCGCAGCCGGCCGAACAGTCCGGGCTTGGGCTCGGCCAACACCTCGAACTCGGCATCGTCCGCGGCCACACCCAAATGATGGAGGGCGAGTTCCTTGGCCTCCTCGAGCGTGCGTGCTGTGAATTCGACCCATTCCATGGCGGTCCTTACTTCTTCTTGGGACGTGCGTCGTTGGGACGAGCCGTCTTGCCGGTCGAGGCCGGACGGACGGAACGACCTGATGCTGTCGGACGATTCTTCGGGGGAGTGACGCGTTTGCTGACAGTCGGCGGCTTGGACCCGATCTCCTTGGTTCCCGCTCCGCGACGCGGCTGCTGCTTGGCCTCACCCATCTGACGCTTGGCCTGGGCAAACAGCCCGCCGCCGCCGCCGTCATTCTTGGCGATCTCTCTGGCACGCTCGCCCGCGGCCTGCGCCTGGCGGCCGAGCGAGTGCTCGCCCTTGTAGAAGCGATGGGTGATGTAGTACTGCAAGCCGATGCGGAAGATTGCCTGGGCCATGTAGTAGATGACCAGGCCGGTGAGATAGAAGACCAGGAAGATGGCGAAAACGACGGGCAGGTACTGCATCAGCTTTGCCTGCGCCTCGGACATGTTCGGTGCGACTTGCGCTCGTGCTGCAACCATCTTCTGTTGCGCGTAGTACAGAACACCCAGCGCGACAACGAGCATGGCGTAGGGCAGACCCTTGCCGAACGATTGGGCGATCACCTCCGAGGGTCGCTTTGCGAGGTCCAATCCAAACGACAGCATCTTGTGGTCGCCGAGCAGATCCTTGTACAAGCGCGAACTGGTCGACACGTATTGCGGGCTGAACCCGGTGGCTTCACCGCCGTGACTCAGGCCGCGCAGCACGCGGTACATGATGATGAACACGGGCATCTGCAGCAGAAGGGGGAAGCAGGAAGCCATCGGGTTGACCTTGTGATGCTGATAGAGCTTCATCATCTCTTCGTTCAGCTTCTGGCGATCGCCGCGATGCTCCTGCTGCAACTTGCGCATCTCCGGCTGCAGCTTCTGCATCTCGAGCATCCCCTTCGTGCTCTTCAACACCAGGGGAGCCGTGATGATCATGACCACCAGAGCGATCATCGAGATGGCGATGATGTAGTTGTGAGTGAAGCTGTAGAACCAGGCCAGCAGCGCGGCGGGTGGCTCGAATAGGCCGGCGATCATAGGGTCATCTCTTTTCTTCGGGCACGGGGTCGTACCCGGACGGGCCGAATGGTCGGCATCGGACGAAGCGGCGCAGCGTCAGCCACAGGCCTCTGCGGGTTCCATGGACGGTGAGCGCCTCGAGCGCATAGGAAGAACAGGTAGGCGTGAAGCGACATGGTGAGGGTCGGCCCTCGAATGCTCGTTGATATGTGTTGACCAGGACAATCAGTCTCCTACGGAGGCCACGAGGCGGGTCAGGTCGAACGCCAGTTCGCTTTGGGATCGTTGTGCTGCGACGGGCCGAGCGCCGATCAGATACAGGCCCGGCGGCAGGGACGAGCTGGCCAAAAGAGCTTGCAGTTGCCGACGCAAGCGATTGCGTACGACGGCCGGTCCGATGGCGCGACCGAGTGCATAAGCCACCCTTGGCGGCGTTGCGATTGGATCGTGAATGTACGTGCACCACAGCACTCCGGCCCGGGTTCGCTTGCCCTCTCGAGCCAAACGCGTAAACGCGCTGCGTTCCCGGATGCGCCAGATCAAGCCGACAGGCTGTGCCGGCCCTTGGCGCGACGTGCTCTCAGCACGGCTCGCCCGGCGCGGGTGCTCATCCGGTGGCGGAAGCCGTGCTTCTTGGCGCGGCGACGATTGTTCGGTTGGTAGGTGCGCTTCACGCAACCCTCCTCGGCCACGCACACGAGGTGAGCAGCGCTTTTGATGGCAAGTGGAGAATATGGAAAGGAACGCCGCAACTTCTCGGCTAACCCGGCCAACCGACAAGGCTAGGGCGCTCTGAGGTCCCATAGCAACCGAGAGGCCTGGTGTTTCGGGGTCGTCGATGCCCTCGAAGCGTCAGGTTGGCCTGTAAAAGCACCGTCGTCGAGCCTGCTAGCGTCCTCTTCCTCCGCAGATTTGACTTGTCCACATGATGTGGACAATTGTGTGGACAACGATTGTTGTGAGGAATGGAGGTGCAGGTGAGCGACCATGATCAGTTGTGGACAGCGGTGGCCCAACTGCTGCGAGCTCAGGTCTCCGAAGCGGTCTGGTTCTCCACCTTCCAAGATGTGACAGCGCTCGACAGCGATCCCTCGATGTTGCGTGTCGGCGCGCCAAACGGTCACACCCGCGACCGCATTTTGTCGAGGTACCTGCCACTCGTGCGCGACGCGCTGGAGGAGATCGGCGCGGCCAACAGACAGTTCGTCGTCGAAGTGCAAGTCGCCGACGCAGCGGAGCAAGAGTTCGTCGAGCAAGCTCCCGATACCGCTACCGAACAGGTCAACAACACTGGCAGAAGCGGTTCGGCCATCCCCGCGTCTGTCGGCGGAATGAATCCGCGCTACACGTTCGAGGCCTTCGTCAAGGGTGCCTCGAACCAATTCGCGCTTGCCGCCGCGTTACGAGTTGCGGAGACACCGGGCCGCTCGTACAACCCGTTGTTCATCTACGGATCCGCCGGCCTCGGAAAGACGCACTTGTTGCATGCCATCGGCCACTACGTGCACAGCCATTACCAACACGACATTGTCCGCTACGTCAGCACCGAGACCTTCCTCAACGAATACGTCGACGGGATTCGTACCAACACCATTGCAAACTTCAAGCGGCGATACCGCGACATCGACGTGCTGTTGATCGACGACATCCAGTTCATGGAGGGCAAAGAAGGTCTGCAAGAAGAGTTCTACCACACCTTCAACTCCCTGCATGGAGCCAATAAACAGATCGTCATATCGAGCGACCGCATGCCCGACGCCATACCGACGTTGGAAGAGCGGTTGCGCGGCAGGTTCAAGTGGGGCCTCATCACCGACATCCAGCCGCCGGACCTCGAGACCCGGCTTGCAATTCTGCGCAACAAAGCCGAGCGCGATCACAGTCCCGTGCCCTCTGAAACCCTTGAGCTCATCGCTTCACGAATCACCACCAACATCCGTGAACTCGAAGGCGCGCTCATCCGCGTCACCGCCTACGCCAGCCTCAATCATGTTCCCATCAGCACTCACCTCGCCGAACAACTGCTCAGCGATCTGATGAGCGACACGTACGTCAAGCCGCGAACGGACGACGAGTTGCTCAGCGAAATGGCCGTCATCCTCGGACACAGTGTCGAGGCGTTGCGCGGCAAGAGCCGCCAACGTCCCCTCGTCACTGCTCGGCAGATGGCGATGTACGTCTTCCGTGAGCTCACTGATCTCAGCTATCCCGCGATCGCCCGATTGTTCGGCGGCCGGGACCACACCACAGTGATTCACGCCGTCGACAAAATTCAAAGGCTGATGAAAGAGCGCAAACAGATCTATGACCAAGTCACGGATCTTGTCCAGCGGCTGAAGAAGGCGTAGCTGTGCGCGTCATGTGGACGATGAACCACAAAGCGGGGACAACGCCAGACTGTCCACCGAACCACAATTGTGTCATTTCAACGCTGTGTACGGCGGGGGATACACATGGGGAAGCAGTTCTGACCCCTACGCTGGCCGATCAACCACTTATGCACAGTCCACAGCCCTTATTACCTTTATTACCCTTATACATCACCTCATTGTGAGAAAGGCCTCCCTGTGAAGTTCCGTTGCGAACGAGAATCACTCGCCGAAGCGCTCTCTACTGCTGGCCGCGCCGCAACCGGCCGAACCGGGGCACTTCCGGTGTTGTCGGGGTTGCGCCTCGAGCTCGTCGGTGA
>JANPGV010000256.1:0-9073 GCA_031424145.1 Ilumatobacteraceae bacterium | reverse complement strand
ACCATCGCCTTCTTGCGATCCACCCGATCCGTGATGACACCCGCTGGCAGCGTGAAGACCAGCCACGGCAGACGTTGCACAAGCGCGACTCCGGCGATCAGGATGGGGTTGCGGGTGATGGCCGAAGCCAGCCAGGGATAGGCGATCAACGACATGCCGTCGCCGATGTTCGACACGGTCGTGGAGATGAACAGCTTGCGATAGTTGGGACCGAGAGGCTTGCTGGTCATTGCGGCTCCTCTGCTGCGTCAGGGGCAACGGGCCGGTTCGTCGGGAAGACCCCGACGTAGAAGGCGTACTCGCGGGTACCGGCGCGTGGCAGGCGGGTGAACTCGACCGCAAGAGCCATCACGCGTTCCGTGAACTCCTTTGCCATCTCGGCGGGGATCCGCGCGTGGCGCAGTGTGAACCCGCCGGCGGCTTCCCCGGCATCGGACAGATCAGCCTGCGCTCGCGCGTCGGCTACGAAGGGTAGGTCGCCGTCCAGTGCATCGTCCGGATAGACGATGGTGTGCGCGGTGCGGCCGTAGAAACGCTCCTCGATCGCCCGCACCTTGCGGGTCGCGGTGACCTTCAGCAGACCGACGTCGGTGAGCACATCGACATGGTGGGCGACGGTGCCGCGGGGTTTGCGTACCCTGCTTGCGAGCTCCGTGACGCTCATGGCCCGCTCCAGGACGAGATCCAGGATGAGAGTTCGCAGCGGGTGCCCGAGGGCCTTGAGCCTTGCAGGGGAGTCGGCGACCACGACCGCGTCGAGCTCATACCCCAGCTCATAGACACCCTGCTGAGCAATGTTCGGCTGAGCAATGTCCGACATATCCCAAATGATAGGTAATTCCCGGACATTGGCCAAGTCGACGCGGGCAGCGCGACGGTCCCCACGGGACCGTTCGGGCGCCCACGTTCGGGAACTGAGTCGAAGGCGGCGAGGGAAGCGCCAGCGACGAGCCGCACGGAGGGAGCAGCCGAAGCGAAGCGGAGGCCAGTCCCGACCATAGATTGGGCCGATGCGCAATCGGTCGGTGGTCGTGGTGTTCGGCGCGCTCACTGCGCTGTTCGCGTCGGGCTACGGGGTGATGTTCACGGTTCTCGACGAGTTCCGCGATCAGTACGGGATCGGCGAAGGTGCGCTCGGTCTGATCGTGGCGATGGGCTTCCTGTCGTCGTTCCTCGCCCAGGTGACTCTTGCTCCGCTTGCCGATCGTGGGCATGCCCGGCTGATGATCTTCCTCGGTATCGCCTTCGATGTCGCCGGTCTGCTGGGCATGGCCTACGGCAGCACTGTCGTCGTGCTGTTGACCTCGCGGTTCGTAATGGGGATCGGAGTCGGCCTCGCATACCCCGCCGCCCGGCGAATCGTGATCCTCGCCGACCCTGACAATCTCGGCCAGAACCTCGGGCGGATGCTTGCCGCGGACGTGGGTGGATTCGCCTTGGGTCCAGCGGTGTCGGCGGCTCTCGTCGGCCCATTGGGGATCGCGGCTCCGTTCCTGGTGATCGCCGCGCTCACGGTCGCTATCTGTCCCTGGGTTGCTCGCACGAGGGTCGCCGAGACCGACACGACGGTCGAGCCACCGCCAAGGTTCGCCTTCGACCTGTTGCGCATTCGTCCCTACCTCGCCGCGCTGTCGATGGGAGCGGCGGTGTTCATGATGATCGGCGCCTTCGATTCGCTGTGGGTGTTGGTGCTCGATGACCTGCACACCAGCGACCTGATCGCCAACCTCGGTATCACGCTGTTCGCGGTGCCGATGGTCTTGTTCGCGTCGACGGGTGGGAAGTTGGCCCAGTCGGTCGGCCCGTTCCGGCTCGGCACGTTCGGTCTGCTCGTCGGCGCTGCGGCGATGTTCGCCTACGGCCACGCGCCGACCGGCGGGATCATGTTGGCCATCTCACTCGTGCACGCAACCAATGACGGCTTCACCGTCAGCAGCTGTGGTGTTGCCGTGGGGCTGGTCGTTCCCGGCGAACGCCAGGCCAGCGCGCAAGGTCTGCTCGGCGGTGTCCAGACATTGGTGGCCGGGATCACGGCCACGGCGATCGGCCAGATCTACCAACACTTCGGCCGCACGGTCGCCTACACGAGTTGCTCGGCGGCGATGGTTGCGCTGATCATCTGCGGCGCCGTGCTGTCGGGTAGCTCGTGGCGATTGCGCGACTTCGCAGGTCGAGAAGCTGCCGTCCCCGTATAGATCCTCAGCCGAGATGCTGGTCGAAGAACCGGAACGTACGCGCCTGTGCGATTGCTGCCGGCACGGCACTGAACGAGCCGCGGTGATCGCAGTTGAACCCGTGTTCGGCGTCGTACCGGTACACCGTCGTGTTTGGCCATGCAGCGGCGATCTTGTCGACGTCTTCCATCGGTATCGCATGATCGCGTTCACCGAAGTGCATGATCATGAGCACGACCGGCACCTGATCGATGAGACCGACCGTCCCACCGCCGTAGTACGACGATGCCGCGTCGAAGACACCGGGATGTTCGATTGCGCATGCCGCGGTGACCCGCCCGCCGTAGCAGTAGCCGACGACGCCGACCTTGCCACCTTCACGGGCTGCTGTGCCCGCAGCAGCGACGTCAGCAAGAACTGTTCCGAAGTCGAGTGAGCCCATGGCGATTGCGCGACCCGTCTCGATGTCCTCGGGCGTGTAGCCCAGTTCGATGCCAGGTCGCTCGCGGTCGAAGATGGCTGGAGCGATGGCGAGGTAGCCCCCCGCGGCGTACCGATCCGCGACGGATCGGATGTGGTCGTTGACGCCGAAGATCTCTTGTACGACCACCACGCCACCGCGTGTCGAGCCCTCCGGCTCGGCGCGGTAGGCGGACAGTTGGAACCCGTCGGACGATGTCAGTGAGATGGTGGAACCCATTCCACGACTGTATTCACGAGCTGCACAGGTCAATCCAACGCGGGTGAGAATGCCCGCCTGATGAGCGCCGGCCGTTGGGTGATAGCGCCGATCGCACACGCCGCGGGAACGATCAACAATGCGCTGCGCAGGCCGATCTGGTCGGCCAACACTCCCATGGCGAGCGGCCCTAACGTGACCGCAGTTCCCGAAGCCAGGATGCAGATGGCGCCAAGGGAGATGGAGTCGATCTTGCGCTCGGCCGACGCGTACAGCCTGTCGACGGTGAGGGGATAGAGCGGTGCTCCGCCGAAGCCGACGATCGTGAGGCCGACGACCCGCGGCAACAGCCCGGGCGCGAGGAACATCACCAGAGCGCCGATGCCCGTGGTGACGAAGCTGACGGTGACCGTGGCGTCGCCGAACAGTCGGATGAATGTCGGCAGGACGAGCCGCGACAGGAACATCATCACGCCGAAGACTCCGGCAAGCGCAGCGGCGAGGCCACCAGAAGCGTGGCCGACCTCTTTCAGGTATGTTGCCGCCCACACGCCGATGGCAAACTCGCTGAAGACCGCGTTGATGATGTGCAGCCACGGTATGAACACGTCGCGATCGCGCAGGTGGGCGAGTGTGAACTCGCCTTGCCTGCTCGACTCCGGCACCGCCACGGGCCATGCCACAACGGTCAGCACCACCACGATCACTGCGGTGAGGATCAGATACGGCGGTCGCCACGACCAGTGCAGAGCCAGCGCCGCTCCGACCACGAGACTGAACATGACACCCGCAAGCCCCGGCGCGCCATTGACAGCGGCAAACGCCGTGGCCCTGTGTTCACCGTGATGATCGCTGATCAGGGCTGGCATGACCATCACCAGCAGTGCACCGCCCAGTCCGGCCAGCGCGGTACCGGCCAGGGTGACAGGCCAGGCGGGTCCCAGGCAGAACATGGTGATGCCGGAGGTGATCGCCATCGCTGAGACGAGCAGCGATGATCGGCGGCCGAGACGGTCGACGACTCGAACACCGCACAGACCCGCCAGCAGGGAAGCGAAGCCGAACGTCGAGCCGTGCATCGCGGCGATGACACCCGAGAGGTGGAACTGGTGTCGCAGCTCTCCGAGCACCGTGCCGACGCTGAGACCGCCGACGAGCAAGGCGTAACCGAGTGCTGAGGAATATGTGAGTCGATCCCACCGAAACCTGTCGGTGACGATGGGGGTTGCGCTCACACCCTCTTTTGTACCAGTAAAGAAGGGTTGATGATGGCGAAAACGCGCAAAGATCGGGCCGTAGGGTGTGACTCGTGGCAAAGCCCTACGACGTCGCCGTGGTCGGTCTCGGTTTGGTGGGGGCCGCATCGCTCCGTCACCTGTCGTTGACTAGTCAACGGTGCATCGGAATCGGCCCGGCCGAGCCGCTGGACTGGAGCACCCACGAGGGCGTCTTCGCGAGTCATTACGACTCGGGGCGTATCACCCGCAGGCTCGACAAGCGCCGCGAATGGGCAGTCCTGGCCGGCCGGGCGATAGATGCGTACGCCGGCATCGAGTCAGCGTCCGGAATCACCTTCCACTGGCCGGTGGGAGTGCTGATGGCCGATATCGACGCGGATCGTGTCGCGGCGATCACTACCGTGGGAAACGAACTGGGTGTCGCGTTCGAACGCCGCGAGCCGGGCGTGTCCTTCGGCGACTATCGCGTTTCGGTACCAGAAGGAGCCACTGTTCTGCGGGAACCGGCGCCGGGCGGGTTCATCGACCCGCGGCGCATGCTCGCGGCGCAGTTGGCCGTCACCCAGGGCCGATCGGTCGACTTGCTGACCCAACAGGTCGCAGGTGTCGAGGGTCGATCAGGCGGTGGATGGTCGGTGCACACCGTGGACGGAACCACAGTCGAAGCCGACCAGGTCGTCATCGCCGCCGGCCCGCACGCTGATGAGTTGTTCGGGCTGCCGCGCCGGCCGCTGATCGACGTCGTCGCCGAGACCGTCGTGCTGGCCAAGCTGTCAGCGGTCGAGCAAGCGCGGTTGTCAGGTTTGCCATCGCTGATCGTGGATGATTTCGTCGACCATCTCTACATCGTCCCGCCCACCGCCTATCCCGACGGTCACGCGTACGTGAAGTTAGGAGCCACTCGACACGACAAACGTGTCCTCGATGCGCAACAGCGGCGTGTCTGGATGATCGGCGACGAGCACGAGGGCGACCTGCCTTGGTTGCGCAGCCTCCTCCTCAGCGTGTTGCCGGGACTGCAGGTGGACGCGTGGTCGACGAAGCCATGCCTGATCCCCGACACTCCGACGAAGCTGCCCTACCTCGAGATCGTCGAGCCCGGCCTCGTGATGGCGGTGGGCAGCAACGGCTACGCAGCGAAGAGCGCGGATGCGATCGGCGCGCTGGCAGCGGGCCTCGTCGTCAACGGGTGCTGGACCGACGCCGACCTCGACGAGAGTGCGTTCAGCCTGATCAGCCGCGACTGAACGCGCACTAGTGGACGGGTGTCCAGCCCGGCTGTCCGAAGACGTGACGCAGCTTGTGGCGCAAGTCGGGCGCCGATCTCACGTCGCGGGCGATGTCGGCCATCTCGTGATAGGCGATCCGCAGGGGGTTGTACGTGTGGATGTTCTTCGTCAGTCCGTACTTGACCCGGCGCAGCTCGGGCTCGAACGTTCCGAACAACCTGTCCCACAGAATCAGGATCCCGCCGTAGTTCTTGTCGAGGTACTGGTTGTTGGCCCCGTGATGCCCGCGATGGTGCGACGGAGTGTTGAAGATCTTCTCGACCGGATCGGGGAGGCGATCGATCGCCTCGGTGTGGATCCAGTACTGGTACAACAGGTTCAGCTGGCCCGCCTTCGCGGTCTTCGACGTGGGGAAGCCGAGCAGTGGCATCGGGGCGAAGACCCAGAACGTCAAGAAGCCCGACCACGGCTGCCGTAGTGCTGTCGACAGGTTGTAGCGCTCACCACTGTGATGGGTGACGTGGTTGGCCCACAGGAGACGTACCTCGTGCATCCAACGATGGTCCCAGTAGTAGAGGAAGTCCCACAGCACCATCGCCGTGGCGATCGAACCCCGGCGAAGCCCGATGTTGGAGACCCTGTGCTTGAACAGGAACTTGTCGAACTTGCTGAACGCCGACAGCGTGGCGAAGCCGAAAGCGATGTTGCCGGCAAGCATCGCCAGGCTGGCGACCGTGTCCTTGCGCTCGTAGCCCAACGGCACCAGCTCGTCGCCCGGCAGGTGCGTCCCGGAGAGGGTCTCGTTGTCGGCCTCGTACAAGTCGCCGAGGGTGCGCTTCGGCACCTTTCGTAGCGCGGCGTACTCCGCCAGCATCGTGACTGCGAACAACGGCAGGGTCGCCTTGTCGATCAGATCGAGCTGGCGCAGCGCCGATTTCTTCAAGATGGAAGCTCGCCGTGGCTCAACCTGCGATAGGCGTAGTCGCGCAGCGCCGCTGCCAGAGCGTCGGCCTTCCACTCCTCGGCAACGGCGCGGCGCACGACGTCGACCTGGGCATCGTTGGTCAGTCCCTTGAGTGGCTGGTCCCGGTCGAGGTTGGTGGGGAACGCATAGCCGTTGGCGCACGCACCGATGGCATTTTCCAGCTCTCTCGGCGGGGCGCCTGCATTCTTGAGCCGCAGCAGTGAGGGGTACACCGCGTTGCACATCCTTTCGTGATCGATCACCTCCAGGCACTTGCCCATTGCCGAGTTGATCTGCAGCAGGTTGGCCATGCGATAGATGTCGGTCGTGCGGTTGGTGCCCGCAGCGTGGAACAACGCGGGGTTGAAGAACACCGCGTCGCCTTTGAGCAACGGCAGCTGGACGTAGTGCTGCTCGAAGTATTCGCGGAACTCGGGTCGCCACCATGCCAGATAGCCGTAGAGGTACTTCTGCGCGTTGGGCAGGTACATCGTCGGGCCACTCTCGACGGGCATGTCGCAGTGCGCAATCGCGCCCTGGAGCGTCAGCGCCGCAGAAAGGTTGTGGAGGTGAGCGGGATACTCCGCCGCCGCGTCCACGGTCATGAAGCCGAGGTGATAGTCGCGATGTGGCTTCTGGGCGGCGCCGCCGGGATTGACCACGTTGACCTGCGACGTCAGAGTGAACCCTGGCCCGAGCCATGCGGCGGAGGCCATGTGGATGATGTCGTTGGAGTAGTAGTCGACGAACTCAGCAGGAGCATTGACTGCCATCTTCTCGAGGGCGTTCCAGACCCGATCGTTGTCGCCAGGCTTGGCGTAGTGGTCGCCCGAGACCATCCCCAGGGCGTGCTGCTCGGCGATCATCGCGTTGAAGGCGACAGTTGCAGCATCGACGATTGCGGTGTCGGGGAAGGCACGTTTGAAGACGACGATTCCCGGTCCCTCGAGAAAGGCCCTGTTCAGCTCGGTCTGGACCGCCCGGCGGGTATGGGGATCATCGGAGCACTCGGCTCGGATCCGGTCGCCGTCGTAAATGACGACGTTGTGGTTGATCGATTCGGCGAACGGATAGTCGCTGAGCTGGGTCGGCTGCTCGACGATTTCGATGAGATCAGCGAGCCGACAATCCGACTCGTACAGATACCCGCTCGCGGTGTCGGAATTCACGGAAGTCATGCCTGCCAATGTAGATCCCGATGGGCCGCTCGGGGCTAGCGTGCGCACGTAACCACCTCAGCCACCTCCCTGCGCGCATCGACCGGTAACGCGATCACCCGATCCTCGAGGTCGGCGAGGCGCAGGGTGACCGCGAAGTTCGCCGGGCGCTCAGGCGTGCTGGCAATGGTCTTCGCCGCTCTGTTGTGGTCGACCGGCGGGGTGCTGGGCAAGTCGACGCACGCGTCCGGCGTGGTCTTGTCGTTCTGGCGGATGTGGATCGCGTCGGGTGTGCTGCTGGTGATCGTCACCCTCACCAAGCGCTGGCCGAGCAGCGCCGACTTTCGGCGGGCAGGCGTGGCCGGCGTGCTCTTCGGGCTGAACATCTGCGTCTTCTTCATCGCTATCCAGTCGGTCACTATCGCCACGGCCCTGATCATCTCTGCGCTGGCTCCGGTGATCGCCCTGCCCGTTTCGGTGAGGTACTTCTCCGAGAGCGTGACCGCCGTGAAGGTGGTGTGCGCTGCGGTATCCGTAGTCGGGGTCGTGGTCGCGGTGCTGGTCGCCCCGTCGACGGGGTCAGGCACGTCGAGCTCGGCCATCGGTTACCTGTGGGCGCTGCTTGCCCTCGTCTTCTGGGTCGCATACCTGCTCGTCTCCAAGGTCGTTCGCCCCAAGATCGAGACCGTGCGCTTCATGTTCGTGGTGTCGTTGATCGGCGCGATCACGGTCTCGGTGCTCGTGCTTGTCACCAGAGCCCATCTCGGGCAGATCCACGGAGCCGGGTGGGCGTGGGTGTCGATCCTCGCGATCGGGCCCGGGATCGCCGGCCACGGCCTGGTTGCCTGGGCGCAGCCGCGGGTCGACGCCTCGGTGACCTCGGTGCTCATCCAGGCGGAGCCGGTCAGCGCCACCGCAGCGGCGTGGATGGTCCTGGGGGAGCGGATCTCGTTTCCGCAGGCCTTGGCGATGGCGGGCGTTGTCGTTGCGCTGTGCGTACTGGCCTTCAGCGAGTCGCGCGACGGCGGCCTAGAGATCGTCGACGCGGTCAGCTGAGCGAAGGGCCTAGTAATCTCGTTCCGAAGGGAGATGTTCGCGATGGGAGATCCGTTCCGGGAGATCGAGATGGGTGTGGTGGGCGGTCGCCTGCCAGGGGGAGATGTCGCGACTGCGAATCTCGTCGATAGAGGAGTCTTCGTCGAGTTCACCGAAGGTTCTGCCACGTTCCTGCCGGACTGGCTTCGTGACAACTGCCTGTGCGACCAGTGCCGGATCGTGCAGACCGACGAACGTCGTTGGCAGCCATGGACCGAAGCGGCCGCCCCCTTGGCCACCGCGGTCGATGTGGTCGACGCACGGCTCGAAGTCCAGTGGGCGGGCGGGCACCAGTCGGTGTACGGACGGCGCGAGTGGGACAAGATCAGGGTCACTGGCGCGCGCTGCGCGTGGACCGCTCGGTTGTGGCAGCGCGGCTATGAGATCGAACGATTCGATCACGATCAGTGCATCGCCGACCCGGTTACCCGTCGCGGCATGTTCGAAGCCATCCGACGTGATGGCGCGGCGGTCGTCACCGGATCGCCGACCGAACCTGGGACCGTGATCGAGTTGTTGAACGCGTTGGATATCACG
>JANPGV010000255.1:0-4729 GCA_031424145.1 Ilumatobacteraceae bacterium | reverse complement strand
CCGAACTCCTCCTCGAGCGCCATGACGAGCTCGACCAGATCGAGACTGTCGGCATCGAGATCGTCGCCGAATTTGGCTTCTGGCACGACCTGGTCCTCTGAGACCGAGAGCACCTCGACGGCGCACTTGCGGAAGCGGGCGAACATTGCTTGATCCACGACTATCTCCTTGTGTTCGTGATGCGGAAGATGTTACTGGACTGCGAATCTCAGTGGCCCATGCCGAGGCCGCCATCAACCGGGATGACCGCCCCAGTGATGTACGCCGCGTCTGCGGATGCCAAGAATGAAACCACACCTGCAACCTCGTCGGGCGAAGCCATTCGCGCCAAGGGAACGGCCGCGGTGAGCTCAGCGAGCCGCTTCTCGCCGAGCGCCGCGGTCATGTCGGTCTCGACGGGCCCCGGCGCGACCACGTTTACGGTGATGCTGCGCGAACCGAGCTCGCGGGCCAATGATCGCGCCAAGCCGACGAGACCGGCCTTCGAGGCCGCATAGTTGGCCTGACCCGCCGATCCGAGCAGCGCGACGACGGATGACATGAAGATGATCCGCCCTGCCCGGGCGCGCAACATGCCCTGCGTCGCCCGTTTGGCAACCCGGAACGCGGCGGTGAGGTTGGCGTCGATCACCGATCCGAAGTCCGTCTCGCTCATGCGCAACAACAGACCGTCTTTGGTGATGCCCGCATTCGAGACAAGAACCTCGACGGGGCCGAACTCGGACTCGACCGCTTTGAAGGCTGCGTCAACCGACTCGCCCGACGTGACGTCGCACGACACACCGAAGAACCCTTCCGGCGGTGCCGACGAGTTGTAGGTGACCGCTACACGATCACCGAGAGCGGCGAACCGCTGCGCGCAGGCCAGGCCGATCCCGCGCGATCCACCGGTTATCAGAACGACTCTGCTCACGCAGGCCCGCCGGCGGGAGCACCGCCACCCCAGCGCAGCACAGCGCTAGCGGCGGTCATCCCACCTCCGAATCCGACGAGCAACAACAGGTCGCCCTCACTGACGCGGCCCGTGTCGAGCGCATCACCGAGGGCAAGCGGTATCGACGCCGACGAAGTGTTGCCGGTGCGATCGAGAACGGTGACGGCGCGTTCGGGCTCGATGCCCAACCGATCGCACGCCGCCTGAATGATTCGAATGTTGGCCTGGTGGGGGATCACCAACGCGATGTCGTCGGCCGTGAGGCCGGCGAGTTCGAGCGACTTGGTCGCGGAGTCGACCATGATGCGGACGGCGCGCCGGAAGACTTCTTTGCCTTCCATGTGGATGAATCCACCGATCTCTGCCCATAGGAGACGCCCAAGTGATCCGTCGGCATCGAGATCCCATGCCAGCAGCTGGCCAGGCCCCTCCACGGCTTCGAGCACCACAGCGCCAGATCCATCGCCGAACAACACTGCGGTGTTGCGGTCATCCCAGTCGGTGATGCGCGAGAGCGAATCGGTGCCGATGAGAAGGACCTTGCGCGCACCCATCGCGATCAAGCCGTGTGCGGTGACCAGTCCGTAGACGAACCCCGAGCACGCCGCGTTGACGTCGAAGGCACCGCACCGCAGACCGAGCTCGTTCTGCACGGTTGCCGCTGTTCCCCATTGCGTATCGGGCGTTGTCGTGGCGAGCACCAGCGCGTCGATCTCGGCGAGGTCGACGCCCGACATGTCGAGCGCGGCCCGGCCCGATTCTGTCGACAATCCGACGGTCGTGCCGCCGACGTGCCGCTGTCGAATGCCGGTGCGCTCGACGATCCACTCGTCGGACGTCTCGACCATCTGCTCGAGATCTTTGTTGGTGAGGATCTTGGGCCCCAACGCGGTGCCCCAACCCGTGATCACTGCACCTTGAACTCCGAAAGGTAGTGCTGGCATTTCAGATCGTCCTCAACCATGCGATGGGCTGTCTCATTGTTACTCGTTCACCGTCGACGGCGATGTAGTTCTGCAGGACACCGGCGAACGGGGACCGCACCTCGGTGTCGCCGACCTCACCGAGCACATCGCCGACGGAGAGATGGGTGCCGTCGGCCAAGCCGAGGATCGGCGTGAAAACACCGGCGGCGGGGCTGACGACGAGTCGTTCCTGAGCGAAGAGGTGCTCGCCCTCGAGTTGCGCGCCACTGTGCTGCGAGCCGGCGTTGACCCACTCGAGCAACTTCTCGAGGTCCTCGGGGGTCGACACCGCGATCGTGCGGGCGGATGCGACGGTGCGTTTGGCCATGCCGGTCAGGACCCCGCCCGGACCGAGCTCGACGAACTGGGTGACACCCTCGTCCTCGAGCGCCAGCAGGCAGTGCTTCCAGCGAACCGGGCTGCTGAGCTGTGCCGAGAGCAGGCTCGACCAGTCGTCGCCCGTGTTGTGGGCCAGAGCGTCGACGTTGGAGATGACCGGTACCTCGGTGTCGCGCGGATTTGCCTCGGCTATGGCCTTGCGAAGCCGATCGCGGGCGGCGGTCATGAACGGTGTGTGGAAGGCGCCGGACACCTGCAACGGGATGACCTTCTTGGCGCCAAGCTCTTTCGCCTCGATCCCCGCTGCCGCCACGCCCTCCGATGACCCGGCTATCACGACCTGTCCGGGAGCGTTGAAGTTGGCCACCCAGACATCGCTGTCGGCGCGTCTACAAGCGACTTCGACCTGATCGTCGTCAAGGCCGAGCACTGCGGCCATCGTGCCCGGGTTCTCGATCCCGGCCTGATGCATCGCGTCGGCGCGTTCGCAGACCAGGCGCACACCTTCGTCGAACCCGAGCGCGCCGGTAGCAGTGAGCGCGGTGTACTCCCCGAGGCTGTGGCCGGCGCAGAAGCTGGGCTCGAGACCGAGACGCTCTGCAGCGTCCAGCACCATCAGGCTGGAGACGAATGTCGTCAACTGTGCATTGCGAGTGTCTCTGAGCTCTTCCGCGTCGGCGTCGAGCAGGAGGTACGCAACATCGCGGTCGGCGACGTCGGAAGCCTCGTCGACGAGCTCCCAACTTTCGTTGTCGACCCAGGGCCTGCCCATACCCGGTCGCTGTGATCCCTGGCCAGGGAACGTGGAGGCAAGCATGATCCAAACACGTTAGACCCATTCCGGCGCAGTCGAATTGCTACCAGTGAGTAACGGGCGTGAACTACTTCACTTGGGCCGATACGATCTCGCGGTCACTCGCCCGAGTGGCGGAATGGCAGACGCGACGGACTCAAAATCCGTTGTCCGAAAGGGCGTGTGGGTTCGAGTCCCACCTCGGGCACTCACTCAGCCCTCGCTGTATCGGGGGGTGTACGCCAGCAACTACGTTCTGGGCATGGGAACTGAGCAGCCCCGTCACGAGGAAGTCGTCGAATCCACCGCCGACACCGAGCGAAAGATGCAACCCCAGCGGGTACCGGTCAACGTCTACGAGAGCGCCGGCGCGCTCGTCATCGTGGCCCCATTCCCCGCAGTCACAGCGAGTGACGTGACAGTCGAGCTGTATCCGGGCCGGGTCCGGTTCTGGGCCCGTCTTCGCAGCGCCGGCCCGCGCGAGTACCTGATCCACGAGTGGGAGTACGGCGGCTATGAGCGCGAGATCGACGTCCCCCGCGGCTATGGCGGCGCGGTGGAAGCCTCGGTGACCAATGGCCAACTGGTCGTGCGAGTGCTTCGCGGCGAAACGAGCGACACGGTGACGGTGAAACCGACGGGTGGCTGACCTTCGGATGGGCAGCCGGTCGATCGAGAGGAAGCTGCGCAAAGTCAGTCTTCGTCTGCGCAGACTACGAGACGAGCTGGTGGTCATCGACGAACAGCTGGCCCACCTCGTCGATGATTCCGAGGACGCGGCCCTGAGGGCCCTGGTGGCCGACAATCCGGCGGCCGCTGTCGAGCACCGTGAGGCCACGGAGCACTCCGAGGCGATGGCCGAACACCGCCGTCATGTCATCGCCGAGATCAATACGCTGGAAGCCCGTCAGGACGAGTTGCTCGATGAACTTGGCCTACTCTGATCTGTTCAACCGTTGAAGGAGAGTGCCGCCAGTGACGATTCGTGTCGTGATCGCCGAGGATGAGGCGATCATCCGCCTCGATTTGCGTGAAACCCTTGAGGAAGAGGGTTATGACGTCGTTGGCGAGACCGGTCGCGGTGACGAAGCCGTGAGACTCGTGCGCGATCTGCGACCCGACCTGGCCATCCTCGACATCAAGATGCCGGGCATGGATGGACTCGAGGCGGCACGGGTCATAACGGCTGAACGAATCTGTGGCGTGCTGATGCTGACCGCGTTCAGCCAACGCGAAGTGATCGAGGAAGCCCGCGACGCCGGAGCACTGGCATACCTCGTCAAGCCCTATCAGAAGAGCGATCTGATCCCGGCCATCGAAGTCGCCATCGGCCGATTTCGGGAGATGCAGCACCTCACAGGCGAGGTCGATGCGTTGGGCGAGCAGCTGGAGTCGCGCAAGATCATCGATCGGGCCAAGGGCCTGTTGATCGACGAATGCGGCATGCGCGAGGGTGAGGCGTTCACGTTCATTCAACGAACAGCGATGAGCGAGCGATCGCGCATGCGTGAGGTTGCCGAGCGAGTGCTGGCCGGCACGCTGCGCCCGTGAAGCTACTTCTCCTCGATGGCAACTCGCTGACCTACCGCGCGTTCTATGCGCTGCCCACCGACATGGCGACAGCATCGGGTCAGGTGACCAACGCGGTTTTCGGCTTCACGTCGATGTTTGCCTACCTCCTGAAGGATCAGCAGCCCG
>JANPGV010000254.1:0-6577 GCA_031424145.1 Ilumatobacteraceae bacterium | reverse complement strand
AAAACCGGGGGTGGGCTATCGCGTGGCTGGCGAGCGCGCCCGAGGGGGGGGTGCCCCCCCCCGACGCGGCCGGCCCTAACTTGTTGCGGGGCGCTGCTCGGTGATATGCCTGCGCACTCACCGCGGCCCCGGGACTGCGCGGCCTTGCCGAGTGGGATGTCGACGTCGAACTCGTGACGCGATCGGCCGAGCAGTATTGGGAGATGATCAGCGAGCACGTCTCGCTCGCAGTTGCGGCACTTCAGCACGTCGACCAACCGGCGCGGGAGCGGATTCGGGCAAGCGCTATTGCGAAGGTGAGCGCGTTCGAAAAGGACGGCAAGGTCCGGGTCCCGGGCGTGGCGCGGTGCATCGTGGGAACGAAGCAGGACGCGAGCGGCACGCGCCCACGCGACGGCGCGCCACCCACCAACGCGAGCTGACCAACCCAGCGGTAGGCCGACGCAGCGCAATCTCTGCCAGTAAGAATGTGGTTGATCGATCGGTCAGGAGATGATGACGACCACGTCGCCCGCACCGACTGTGTCGCCGGCGGCGACCTTGATCTCCTTCACCGTGCCGGCCTTGTCGGCTGCAATCTGGTTCTCCATCTTCATCGCCTCGAGAACCACGACGGCCTGACCGGCCTCAACCGCTTGCCCGATCTCGACGAGAACCTTGACGATCGTGCCTTGCATCGGGACCTCGACGTTGCCCGATCCCGCCGCGGCAGCGCCGCTGCCTCCGGACGATCTCGGCGGCTTCTTGGCCACCTTCCCCGGACCGGCCACGGTGACCGCCGGCGACTCGGGCAGCCACATCTTCACGTCGAAACGCTTGCCGTTGACCTCGACAGTAGTTGTGCGCTCGACCAACGGGCCTTCGTCTTCCTCAGGGGGAGCAGGCGGTGCCGGTGCTTCGATGCCGGACAGGTCGAGCTTCTCTTCGACCCACTTCGTCGAGTGTTGCATCGCCAGGAAGTCGGGGTGCCGTAGGATCGCCAGATCGGCCGGGATAGTCGTTGCCACGCCCTCGACCACCATCTCCTCGAGGGCGCGAATGGTGCGGGCAATGGCGGTTGGGCGATCCTTTGCCCAGACGATGAGCTTGCCGATGAGGTTGTCGTAGTACTGGCTGATCGTGTCGCCGCTCTCGTACCCGGCGTCGAACCTGATCCCGAACCCGTCGGGTGCAACGAGCTTGCTGATCGTGCCCGGTGACGGCAAGAACTTGCCACCTGCCGGGTTCTCGGCGTTGATCCGGATCTCGATGCTGTGGCCTCGCCGCGACGCCGCAACCTCCGCCTGCGTCATGGGCAGTGGTTCGCCGCTGGCGACCCGGATCTGCCATTCCACGAGATCGATGCCCGTGATCATCTCGGTGACGGGGTGCTCGACCTGGAGGCGGGTGTTCATCTCCAGGAAGAAGAACTCGCTGTCCTGATAGATGAACTCGACCGTGCCGGCGTTGTAGTAGCCGACTGCTTTCGCCGCCTTGATGGCCGCCTCGCCCATCGCCTCTTCGATGCCGGGCGCCATGTCGGACGCCGGCGCCTCTTCGATCAACTTCTGATGACGGCGTTGCGCCGAGCAGTCGCGAGTGCTGACCCACACCACGTCTCCCTGTTGGTCACCGACGATCTGCACTTCGACGTGCCGCGGCCACGTGAGGTATCGCTCGAGGTAGATCTCGTCACGCCCGAAGAACGCTTTGGACTCGCGCTTGGCACTGTCCATCGCCTCTTGCACTTCGTCGGCTGTGCGCACCACCTTCATGCCGCGGCCGCCGCCGCCGAATGCCGCCTTGATCGCCAGTGGATAGCCGTTCGCAGCCCCGAACTCGCGGATCTCATCGGCCGACGTCACGAACTCTGTGGTGCCAGGGACGATCGGCGCGCCGCCGCGCAGCGCAGCCTTGCGCGAGCTGACCTTGTCGCCCATCTCGTCGATGGCTGCAGGCGGCGGTCCGATGAACGTGACGCCTTTAGCGGTGATCGCCCGGGCGAAGTCGGCGTTCTCACTGAAGAAGCCGTAGCCGGGATGCACGCCATCGGCGCCGCTGTCGTCGATGGCCTTGAGAATCGCTTCGGTGTTGAGGTAGCTCTCGGCCGCCGTCTGCCCACCGAGGGCGTACGCCTCGTCGGCGAGGCGGACGTAGAGCGCGTTGCGGTCGAGCTCGCTGTACACGGCGACCGTCCTGATTCCGAGGTCGCGAGCCGCGCGAATGACCCGCACTGCGATCTCTCCACGGTTTGCGATCAGGATCTTGGTGAGCACGAGTGCCAATCTTGGTCGATGACTTCCCCCGGCGCCACCTGGCACATCACCTCTGTCGATGAGACAGGTAGCACCAATACGGATCTGTTGGCCGCGGCAGCAGCCGGAGCGGCCGACCGAACGGTGTTGCTGGCTGGGCATCAAACGGCGGGCAAGGGCCGTTTGGACCGTCAGTGGATTGCTCCTCCGGGCACGAACCTGCTGGTGTCGCTTCTCTTCCGGGACGTGCCGACGCATCCACACCAATTGACCCAGCGCGTCGCATTGGCCGCGGTGCGGGCCTGCCACGAGGTCGCCGGTGTCGCGCCCACCTTGAAGTGGCCGAACGATCTCGTGCTCGACGGGCGCAAGCTCGCCGGCGTGCTGGCACAGGCGGCAGGCCCCGGTCCGCAGTGTGTGGTCGTCGGCATCGGGCTGAACGTCCGTTGGGCACCCGACGACGCAGCCAAGCTCGGTGAGGAACACGACCCGGCAGCTGTGCTCGAAGCGATGCTCGTCGCCTACGACGAACTTCCCGCTGACATCACTGCCACGTACAGGGCGGCGTTGGGGACCATCGGGCAGTCGGTGCGCGTCGAGCTGGCCGGGTCTGCGGTCGTCGGGCGGGCACTCGACGTCCTTGCCGACGGTCGTCTCGTCGTGCTCGACGAGTGTGGCATCACCCACCGTTTCGACACCGGCGACATCATCCACCTGCGATAGCTCGAGATGCCCCGGGGAACGGGGTGCCCGCTACTCGGGCCGGGGCACAACTACCCTCGGAGTGTGCTTGCTGCCGGCGTCGCCCCACCGTCGCGTCGTCGGCGCCGGCTTCCCGGCATGCTGGCAATGACTGCCGTGGTCGGTGTTCTCGGCGCGACCGGCGTGCTGATCGCCGCCCGCAAGACCATCGACTCGATCGGTCGCGTCCCCGATGTGGGCAAGCACTTGAACCCGGGAGGCGCCGGCATCGAGAACTTCCTGCTCATCGGATCGGACAGCCGCGCCGGAATTGACCCGGCATCGCCCGACGCCGGAGGGATCGGCACAGAGGCCGATGTGTCGGGCCATCGCAGTGACACGATCATGATCCTTCGACGCGACAAGGGGACGGGGGATGCAGCGTTGCTGTCAATCCCCCGTGACTTGTGGGTGCAGGTCCCCGGTCACGACGGCAAGCGGCGGATCAACTCGGCTTTCAACGACGGCCCGGAGGTCCTCGTCGAAACGCTTCAAACCGAGCTCGGGCTACCGATCCACCACTACGTCGAGATCGACTTCTCCGGGTTCAAGTCCTTGGTCGATGCACTCGGGGGCGTCGAGATCTGCGTCGACTTCGCCACCCGCGACGTCAGCACCGGCCTCAACATCACCGAACCCGGCTGTCACAACCTCGATGGGCTGCAGGCACTTGCATACGCGCGCAGCCGTCACTACGAGGAGTTCCGCGACGAGCAATGGCACGAGGACCCTGCCTCGGACATCGGTCGCACGAAGCGTCAGCAGCAGTTCGTCAACCTCGCCTTGCAGCGGGCGCTGGAGCGCATCAAGGTCGACCCGTTCGCCGCCGGTCGATTGGTCACAGCGATCGGTTCGTCGCTACGCGTCGACGATGAGCTCGATCCCATCGCCGCAGCTTCATCACTACGTTCGGCCGTCGACAGCGGCATCGCCACCTACTCACTTCCGGTGGTCGGCAAGACGATCAGTGGCAACGCCGTACTGCTTCTCGGTGATGGATCGGATGCGGTTCTGGCCTTCTTCCGCGGCGATGGTCCCGCGCCGGCAGCGAATGCCTAGCCAGGTCGGCCATTAGTATGCGTCTGTCATGAAAGCGCTCATTCTCGCTGGCGGTGCCGGCACGCGGTTGCGGCCGATCACCCACACCAGTGCCAAGCAACTGGTGCCAGTCGCCAACAAGCCGATCCTCTTCTACGGCATCGAGGCGATGGTTGCGGCCGGCATCACCGACATCGGTGTGATCGTCGGCGACACCCGCGCCGAGGTCATGTCGGCTCTCGGAGACGGGTCGCGGTTCGGGGCAACGTTCACCTTCATCCCGCAGGACGCGCCGCTCGGCCTGGCCCACTGCGTGCTGATCGCCGAGCAGTTCCTTGGTGACGACGACTTCGTGATGTACCTGGGCGACAACCTCCTCGAGCAGGATCTCGGCGCATTCGTTCATGCCTTCGAGACGGCACGTACCGGCGCCGAGCCACCGGCAGCGCAGATCCTCCTCAAACAGGTTCCCGACCCGCATCGTTTCGGGATTGCCGAGCTCGACAGCGCCGGCCATGTGCTTCGCCTCGTCGAGAAGCCCGACGACCCGCCTAGCGACCTGGCCCTGGTCGGCGTGTACCTCTTCGATCGAAACATCAACACTGCGGTTCGTTCGATCAGCCCATCGCCGCGGGGGGAGCTCGAGATCACCGACGCGATCCAGTGGTTGGTTGATCAGGGCATGCGCGTGCGCTGCGAGCTGTTGACCGGCTGGTGGATCGACACGGGCAAGCTCACACCGTTGCTCGAGGCGAATCGACTGTTGCTGGAGAAGATCGAGACGCGGATCGACGGCAAGGTCGACGATGCCTCCACCGTCGATGGTCGTGTCGTTGTCGAGAGCGGGGCAATCGTCACCAACTCGATTCTGCGTGGCCCATTGGTCATCGGCGCCGGGGCGCGCATCGCCGACAGCTTCATCGGTCCGTTCTCGGCCATCGGTGAAGGCTGCGAGATCGTCAACAGCGAGGTCGAGCATTCGGTGATCATGGAGCGCAGCCGGGTCATCGACATCCAACGTCTCGAGGACAGCCTGATCGGCAAGGAAGCTGTCGTCACGCGTTCGCAGATCCGGCCTCGCGCGCTGCGCTTGATGGTCGGCGATCACTGCCAGATCGACGCCGAGTGAAAGCAGTCAGCGCCACATGCCGAACGTGACCGAGAGCGACAAGATCGCCGGCGTCTGGATCGTCGAACCGTCCATACATGGTGATCAGAGGGGGCTCTTCATCGAGACCTATCGGCGGGAGTGGTTTCCGAACGGCCGCGAGATGCTGCAGGGCAATCGCGCCAATCGTCAGGCCGGCGCGCTGGTCGGACTGCACTACCACCTTCACCAAGCGGACTACTGGTACGTGCCATTCGGGCATGCGCGGGTCGTCCTGCACGACCTTCGCGAAGGTGGCCCGACCGACGCGGCGACGCTGGAGCTCGATCTGACCGGCGACAACCATCTCGGCGTGTACATCCCGCCCGGGGTGGCTCACGGGTTCGCTGCCATCACCGACACCGTCATCACGTATCTCGTCGACGGCTACTACAACCCGGCGGACGAGCTCGGTGTGTTGTGGAACGATCCGATCATCAACGCGGATTGGGGCATTGCCGATCCGATCCTGTCTGCGCGCGATCAGAACAACCCGACTCGCGCCGATCTGCCGACCGGTCGCCGCCCGTACTTCCCGATGCGAGGCTGAGATGAAGTTGTTCGTCACTGGTGCTGCCGGATTCATCGGATCCAACTACGTCCGCTGGCTGCAGGCCAACACCGACGACGAGGTCACGATCTTCGATGCGTTGACGTACGCCGGCAACCTGGCCAGCATCCGCGACGTGCTCGACGATCGTCGCTTCACGTTCGTGCACGCCGACATCTGCGACGAGGACGATGTGCTGACGGCGATGGATGGTCACGACGCAGTCGTTCACTTCGCCGCTGAGACGCACGTCGATCGTTCGATCAAGGACGGCTATTCGTTCGTCAAGACCAACTGCTTCGGGACGAACGTGCTGTGCGATGTTGCCAGGCGCGTCGGCGTCAGCCGCTTCCTGCACATCTCGACCGATGAGGTGTACGGGTCGATCGAACACGGCTCGTTCAGCGAGACCGACGCCTTGTCGCCGCGATCGCCGTACTCCGCCGCGAAGGCCGGCAGTGACCTGATCGCCCTCAGCTACCACACGACGCACGGCCTGCCGGTGCTCGTCACCCGGTGCAGCAACAACTTCGGGCCGTATCAGTTCCCGGAAAAAGTGATACCGCTGTTCACGACCAACCTCCTCGACGGGTTGAGCGTCCCGCTGTACGGCGACGGTGGGAACATCCGCGACTGGATCCACGTGTACGACCACAACACCGCGGCCGACCTCGTGCTTCGGTCCGGAGTTGTCGGTGAGATCTACAACATCGGCGCCGGAAACGAGATCACCAACAAAGAGCTGACCTATCGACTGTTGGAGCTGACAGGGCGCGATGAGAGCTTCATCATGCCGGTGGAGGATCGTCTGGGTCACGATCGGCGCTACTCGATCACCCACGACAAGGTCGCCGCCCTCGGTTGGAA
>JANPGV010000253.1:0-2045 GCA_031424145.1 Ilumatobacteraceae bacterium | reverse complement strand
GCGACGGTGACCGTCTCGTTGTAGATGAACCAGCGCCCGAAGACTTGCGGCAGCGGGAACGACGAGATCCGTTCGATGGTCAGGTTGCACCGCTCGGCCATGTCCCGCAGCGCTCGAGCGTCCATCAGACGAACGTGGGTCGGATCGGATCGTTGCCCGCGCTCCTGCGGTGTGATGAGGACGACCCGGCCACCCTCTGCGATTACGGGCAGGTACGAACGCAGCAGCGCAACGCCAGTCTGTTCATCGAGGTGCTCGAGCACGTGCGAGCACAGCAACGTGTCGAACGTTCGGTCATCGCCCGCCGATCGGCGCGCCGCAGCGAACTCCTCGGGCGTGTACGCCTCGTGCCCGTTGCCCCTGCACACAGCGATCGCCGTCTCGTTCGGGTCGACGCCGACGCCGCGCGGCCTCACGAAGTCGAGGCAGCGGCCGATGCCGCAGCCGATGTCGAGGACCCGCCCGCGAGCCAGGCGACGAATGTTCCACCGATAGGGGTTCGGGATCAGGCGCTTCCATCGCCGGCCGCTGAGTCGCTGCAGCCGACGGGCATAGTCGGCGTCGGTAGAGCTCATCGTTCAGCCGCAGTCGGCGCAGACCAGATTCGCCGGCCTGTGCACTTCACGCGAGACGACTTTGCCGCAGCGACATACCCAGCCGAGATGACGCGCCGGTGTGCCGGCGACGAGTTGATGATCGGCCACATCGTGGGTCACGGTCGCTCCGGCCGCGACCATGCTGAGCTCCCCCAGCGTCACGCCGCACACGATGGTGGCGTTGGCTCCGATCGACGCCCCGTCATGTACGTGGGTCTCGACGACGTGCCAATCCGCGTTGAAGGCTCGCGGCACCAGATCGTTCGTGAACGTGGCCGACGGCCCCACGAACACGTCATCACCGATCGTCACCCCGTGATAGACGCTGACGTTGTTCTGCAGCTTGCAACGATCGCCGACAACCGACTGAGTATCGACGTAGACGTTCTTGCCCAGCACGCAATCGGAACCGACGCGAGCGCCACTTCGAACGTGGGCGTGATGCCACACGCTTGTTCCGTCTCCGACCACTGCGCCGTCTTCGACGATCGCGGTCGAGTGCACCCGAATCTCTGAATCTGGCATCGGCACGACGTTAGCGACGACAGGGCCCGCGTCGCGTGGCAGTCAGTCTTCTTCGGATTGGGCCAGCACGTCGGCACTGAGGGCGAGGGCCGCGGCGATCGCCGCCGCACGTTGCACCACAGCGTTGAAGTACTTGGTGGCTGTCGAGCCGTCGAGCAACGGCGGGTCGCCGAGCGACCGCAGAAGCGCGCCGGGCTCGGGGGCGACCATGATCGGTTCAATCTCGGGCAGCGCGCCCGGGTTGCGCCAGACGTCGACGGGCGCCGGACGCCTTTGCTGTGGTCGACGGGCCTGGTTGTTGTTGCCTCGTCGCGGGGTGCGGCTCATTGGTCATCTCCGAGCAGTTCTTCCGGACGAAGGCCCAGCGCGAGACGTAACTGGTCGTTGTTCAGATCGGCCAACGAGCTGGAACGGGGCAGCACCACGTCGGCGATGTGGCGCTTGCCGGCCACGACCTCTTCGACCCGTTCGTCGATCGTCCCGGGGCAGACGAGCCGGTGGGAGATGACCGTGAGGTTCTGGCCGATGCGCCAGGCACGGTCGCGGGCCTGATCCTCCACGGCCGGGTTCCACCATCGGTCGTACAGCACGACGTGGTTCGCAGCGGTCAGGTTCAAGCCAGTGCCGCCTGCCTTCAGCGACAGCACCATGGCGCCCGGGCCCTTGGCGTTCTGGAAATCGTGGACAAGTCGATCGCGCACGGCGCGCGTGAGGCTTCCGTCGTAGCAGGCGATCGGCAGGCCGGTGACCTCGGTGAGATGGTCGGCCAGGCGTCGACCCCATGTAGCGAAGTGGGTGAACACCAGGATTCGCTCGCCGGCGGCGAACACCGACTCGACGATCTCCTCGAGTCGGGCGAGCTTGCCGGACCGCCCGGCGAGGGGCAGGCCGTCGTCGCGGTATGCGGCCGGGTGGTTGCAGATC
>JANPGV010000252.1:0-1861 GCA_031424145.1 Ilumatobacteraceae bacterium | reverse complement strand
ACGGCGTCTGACGGTTTCATGCCACCGCCGCGCAACGCACCACCAAGTGCGCCAAGGATTGCACCGACTTTCAACGTCTTGAACGTGATCGCCACGAGGCCACGATCCAAGGTCGCGGCCGGACTGAGATCGAGCGGCCGGTTGCCGAGATACGTGTAGGGGTTGGTGTTGAGCACGATCGTGAAGTAGCCGTCGACAGGTGTGGGCACAGCCGACGTGCAGACCTGGAAGTGCGGCTCGGAGCGGTCGTACTTGCTCATCCACGTACGCAGTGATGCATAGATGAAGAGCGGGTGGCCCAGCCATCGTTTCATCGCCGCTCTTCGCTCCACCTCGCGCACGACGGCAGCGTCGTAACCGATTCCCGTGTGGAAGCAGAAGTAGCGACCATTGACATGCCCGAGACCGATAGGCCGGATGTCGCGGGCCGCGATCCCGTTGGCCAGCAATTGCACCGCGGCCACTGGATCGTTCGGCATTCCGAGGGTGCGCGCGAAAACGTTGGTGCTGCCTCCGGGCAGGATGCCGATTGCCGTGTCGGTGCCGGCGACGCCGGTGGCCACCTCGTTGAGCGTGCCGTCGCCACCGAAGCCGATCACGATGTCGACGCCGCGCCGCGCCGCGTCCTGGGCGAAACGGATGGCGTGGCCGCGACGATTGGTCTCGACGATCTCGACCTCGTTCCCCTGGGAGAGTGCGCGGTGGACGACCACGGTGTTGCGCGCCGTGACGGACGAGGCAAATGCATTGACAACCATCAGGATGCGCAAGACCGCGAACGATACCGGACGTGGTCGTAGTTGGGCCTCGGGCCTACTACGCGGTAACAATGGTGCCCCATGAACGTGATCGTCTGCGTGAAACAGATCCCCGACCCGGCGATGCCGGGCGAGTTGAACAGCTCGACCAACACCTTGAAGCGCGAGGGCAAGCTGATCCTCGACGAGTCCGACAGCTATGGCGTGGAGATGGCTCTGCAACTCGTGGCCAACGCTGGCGAGGGCGAAGTCAGCCTCGTGTCGATGGCGCCCAACAATGAGGTCAGTGGTCTGCGCACGGCGTTGGCGATGGGTGCTGCAAAGGGCATCTTGATCAGCGACCCGGGGCTGCTGGGCAGCGATGCGCTGACCACCGCAAAGGTGTTGGCAGCAGCGATCGGTCGTTTTGGTGGGGCAGATCTGATCATCGCCGCCACCGAATCCAGCGATGGCTACACCGGCACCGTGCCCGAGCAGATGGCCGAGATCCTCGGCCTGCCGTCGGTCACCTTCGCCAAGCACGTCGAGGCCGAAGGGGGAACCCTGAAAGTCAATCGCCAGACCGAGGAAGGGTACGCCGAGGTGACGTGCCCGTTACCGGCCGTCATCAGCGTCACCGCAGGTGTCGTCGAGCCGCGGTACCCGAGCTTCAAGGGGATCATGGCCGCGAAGTCGAAGCCGGTCGAGACGGTCACCGCCGCCGATCTCGGGATCACACCGGTCGGCTGGGCGGGCGCGGGCCAGACGATCTCCAACGTCACCAAGGCAGAGGCTCGCAAGGCCGGCGAGATCATCGAAGACGACGGAGAGGGCTACGCGAAGATCGTCGCGTTCCTCGAGAACTTGAAGGTCATCTGAGCACCATGAACATCTGGGTATTCGCACAAGAATCAAATGGTGCTCCGACAACCGGCACGCTCGAGCTGTTGACCAAAGCACGTTCGCTCGGCACCACCATGGCGTTCGTCGGCGGCGACGCAACCGCCATCGCCGCCGCGCTGGGCGAGCACGGCGCGACCAAGGTCTATGCAACCGGCGACCTCGGCGGGAAGCTTCCCGGAGTCGCCGTGTCCGCGGCGATGAAGGCCGTCATCGACGGCGGC
>JANPGV010000251.1:0-8533 GCA_031424145.1 Ilumatobacteraceae bacterium | reverse complement strand
GACCGCCGGTGCCGGCGCCCGTCTTGGGCAGTTGTGCCCGGGTGGTCGTGGGTGTCGGGTTGGGCTTCGGTACGAGCGAGGCCCTGTCCGGGTTCGCCGGCGGAGCAAGCGCGGCAACAGCTGCTGAATCGACGCAAGCCTGGTGCTGAACACCGTTGTCATCGGTGACCACGGTGAGCACACCCTGGGCGCACAAGAGAGGATCGCATGAGATGATCGTGCTGACGCTGGCATCGTTGCCGTTGAACTGAACCGGAACGATCACCGATCCCTCCGACAAGCCGGCGACCGTGACGACTTGGGACGCACCAGGGTCGAGGTCGATCACCGAGGCGATGAAGGTCTCGGGGTTGGTCACCACGAACTCAGCCCTTGCGCCGGCAGGATTGTTGATGGCCAGATCCATCACACCATCGCCGTTGACGCAGGCAACGGCAGCGGAGCTCGCCGTCGGTGCTGCCGCAGCGAGCCCACCGAAACCGGCGACGCCGGCGGCAGCAACTCCGACTGCCACGATGAGCTGAGAGATCTTCAATTTGCTCTTTCCCGCCGTATGTGGGCCCCGGTTCGGGGTGATCAGTACGGTATTCGTCAAGAACCGCTACGTACAGCGATAGGGCTCTGATTGGGTCGTTCGGCCCACGCTCTGAAGTGGGCACTCTCACGGACGGCGTTTGGCCCGGCGCACTCCGGCGACCACATCGTTGAAGTGTTGACGTTCCAGCACGGCGCCCTCGCGGCGAACCTGGTTCGGGTCGACGAGCAGCAGCCGGTTCACCTTCGCGTAGCTCGTGCGACCCTCGTGATCCCAGGGCCCGGGACCCACTGCGACCTGCATCTCATTGGCGTGGGGCTTCGAGGTCAGGGCGACGCCGAGCAGATTCTCACCCTGTCGACCGATGATCACAACCGGTCGGTCTTTGCCCTGCGCGGGGTCCTCCTCGTACGGAACCCAGGTCCACACGACCTCGCCAGGATCGGGATCGCCGTCGAGGCGTGGCGAGTACTCGACGTGCCACGGCGCACCGGATGCGTCGGTACTGGGCGCCTTGCCGCCCGCGAACTTGTTGACCAGATTGCGAATGCCACCGATCAGTCGAGATCGCAACGCACCAGGTCATCCATGGTTTCGCGGCGTATGACCGGGCGAGCACGGCCGTCGCTCACGAAGATCACCGGAGGGCGAGTCAACATGTTGTAGTTGCTGGCCATGCTCCGACCGTATGCGCCGGTTACAGGAGTGGCGAGAATGTCACCCACCGCGGTTGTTTCGGGCAGCAGGGCATCGAAGATCAACACGTCTCCGCTCTCGCAGTGCTTGCCCACGAGCCTGGCATGCAATGTGCGCTCCGCCGCAACGTCGGCGGGCAGGAAGGCCTCATAGCCGCTGCCGTACAGCACCGGCCGCGGGTTGTCGCTCATACCACCGTCGACCGCAACGTACGTACGCACGTCCGGGATGTGCTTGATCGTGCCGACCGTGTAGAGGGTGAGTGCCGCATCGGCAACGATCGCCCGACCGGGCTCGACACTGACCCGGCTGCGCACCCCGAGTGCACCGCAAGCATCGAGCAACACGTTGCCCCACTGGGCGATCGACGGGGCCTCTTCACCTTCGACATACGCCACACCGAGGCCTCCACCGAGCACGAGCTCGGGAAGATCGAGCGGGACCGCGAAGCCGGCCATGACCTCAGCGGCCTTGGCGAAGTTCGAGGCTGCAAAGACATTGGAACCGATGTGGCAATGAACGCCGACCAGATCGACGCTGCCCGATCGGCGCATGCGCTCGACAGCGCGCGCCGCGTCGCCGTTACCGAGGTTGAAGCCGAACTTCGAGTCGTCCTGACCGGTGGCGATGAACTCGTGCGTGTGGGCATGCACGCCGGGGGTGATGCGCGCGAGCACCGCCGGTGTCGGCAAGCCCTGCGCGTGCAGTGCGTCGAGCCGGTCGAGCTCGTCGAAGCTGTCGACGACGATGTTGCGCACGCCTGCCGTGATCGCTGCGCGAAGTTCTTCGACGCTCTTGTTGTTGCCGTGGAACGTCAGCGCGTTGGCCGGCACACCGGCGGACAGCGCCACATACATCTCGCCGCCGCTGGCCACGTCGAGCAACATGCCTTCGTCGTACGCGAGACGCGCCATCGCCTTGCACAGGAATGCCTTCGTCGCGTACACCGCTCTGCCCGGCCCGAATGCGGCAACAGCTTCGCGGCACCTTGCGCGGAGGTGAGCCTCGTCGTAGATGAACACCGGTGTGCCGAACTCGGCGACCACGTCGAGTACACGGCATCCGCCGATCGACAACGAACCGTCAGGCAAGACCTTCGCGGTATCCGGTAACAGCGATAGAGGTATCGCCGTCACATGCGCTCCGGGGCATCGATACCAAGAAGACCGAGTCCCGTGTCGAGCACGCGCGCCGTCTGTTCGGACAGTCGGAGCCTGAAGGCTCGCGTCGGTGGATCGGCCTTCAGCACAGGGCAGGCCTCGTAGAACGAGGTGAAGCTCTGCGCCAGTTCGAACAGGTAGGTGGCCAGCCGATGCGGGCTGTACTTCTCGAGCGTGTCGTGAATGGCCGCGTCGAAGTGCAGGAGCTGCAGGGTGAGATGGCGCTCTTCCGCTACCAGGTCAGGAAGGGACGCTTCGCTCGTTGTGTGTTCGCCCGCCTTGCGGAGGATCGACTGGATGCGAGCGTGCGCGTATTGAAGGTACGGCGCCGTGTTGCCTTCGAACGCCAGCATGCGATCCCAGTCGAAGACGTAGTCCTTGATGCGATCGGTCGACAGATCCGCGTACTTCAGTGCACCGATGCCGACCATGCGACCGATGTCGATCTGTTCGTCGGCCGGCAGGTCCGGGTTCTTCTCGCGCACACTTGCCGTGGCGCGTTCGATCGCCTCATCGACGACATCGACGAACCGCACCGGCTCACCACTTCGACTCTTCAACTTCTTTCGATCGGTGCCCAACACGAATCCGAAGGCGACATGAACTGCCCGCGCCGGCGGTCGCAGCCAGCCAGCCATTGCGGCCACATCGAACACCATCGCCAGATGTTGCGACTGCTCCGCCCCGACCACATATAGGAGGAGAGTCCCCTTGACGCGTTCAACGCGGTCGAGCACGCAAGCCAGATCGCTGGTTCCGTAGTTGAACCCACCACCGCGCTTCTGCACGATCAGAGGCAGCGGCTCACCCTCGCGATTGGTGTAGCCCGGAGGGAACACGACCTCGGCGCCGTCGCTGACCTCCAGCAAGCCAGCGGTTCGCAGCCGCTCGACGACCTCGGGCAGGAGGTCGTTGTACTTGCTCTCTCCGGCGAGATCGTCGTCGGTCAGCAGAACGCCGATCTTGCGGTACAGCCGATTGAAGTAGCGCATGCTGAGATCGACCAGCATCTTCCACAACCGCAAGGTCTCGGGGTCGCCGCCCTGCAACAGCACGACTCGGTTGCGCGCCCGATCCTGGAACGCCTCGCTGGAGTCGAACTTCGCTCGCGCCTGTTTGTAGAAGCCATCGAGGTCACCAAGACTGAGACCGGCCGCCGCCTCGGTCTCACCGATGTCGATCAAGTGCTCGATGAGCATGCCGAAGGGTGTGCCCCAGTCGCCGACATGGTTCTCGCGGATGACCGTGTGGCCGACGAACTCGAGCAGGCGCACCAGCGCATCACCGATCACGGTCGTGCGCAGGTGGCCGATGTGCATCTCCTTGGCGATGTTGGGAGCCGAGTAGTCGACGACCACACGCTCGGCCGGCGATGCCATCCGCACACCGAGATGCTCGTCGACGGCCAGCAGAGCAAGCTGCTCCTTCAGAAAGGAGTCATCGAACGTGACGTTTATGAAGCCGGGCCCGGCGACCTCGACCGTCGCCTTGCCGGCGAGGTCGGCTGCGGCGACGACGTCTTCGGCCACGTCGCGCGGTTTGCGGCCGAGCTGCTTGGCCAGCGCGAGCGCCCCATTTGCCTGCGCGTCGGCGCGATCGCTGGGCCGGACCACCGGGTCGACACCGCCCTCACCCGCGACTGCGGCGAATGCCGGTGCCAGCAGGTCTGCGACGATGACAAGGGGATCAGCCATGAAGAATCGATCGTACCTGTGCGGATATTCGTTCGAATGCCGTATTCACCGGCACTTGCATGGGCAGCGGCGCTTCGTCGCTATCCTCGCTGGCATCCCGCCCTCGTAGCTCAGGGGATAGAGCATCGGTTTCCGGAACCGTGTGTCGCATGTTCGAATCATGCCGAGGGCGCCACCCGCCGACATGACGCGATGATGCCCTCTCCTTGACGGGAGGGCATCATCTGCAACTGCCGGGGGACGGAGGGCGAGCCAGCAAACATGGTTCGGGCAAACCATCTGGCACACGCCCAGGTTTCCGGACGTTGTTCGTGGCGCTGTGGTGTGACGCCGTACGAGCGCCACACCACAGCACGAATGTTCTACGGCGACAGCACGAAGTCGCCGATGGTGACGGTGGCCACGGCCACAGCGACCAGCAGGATCGAGCCCTGGCCGGTCACAGTGATCAGCGTGTTGCCGCCGGAGGCCGCGATGGTGACATTGGCCCCGAAGGTGGCGCTGGTGATTCCAAGCCCCGACAGGTCGATCAGGTCCTGACCGCTTGCCGGGTTGGCGTCGAAGCCGTTGATGATGTCTCCACCGAATCCCCCCGTGAGGTAGCGGAAGAAATCGTTTCCGTTACCACTGTTCATGGTGTCGTTGTCGGCACCACCTTCGAGGATGTCGATACCGTTACCACCGTTCAAGTTGTCGACTCCGAGACCACCGATGATCACATCGGCGTTGATCGTGCCGGTGATCGTGTCTGCGCCGGCGCCGCCATCGATCGAGCCGATGCCGGTCAACGTCATCGTCCCGAAGTTGAGGGTGTCGTTGCCCGGCGAGCCGGCGATGCGAACACCGCTGTGACCATCGGCAGTGATCGTCTCCATTGAGGCCACCGACCGCAGACCGATGTCGGTGTTGTCGCTGAGGGCGACGATGGTGTCAGTGCCTGTTCCACCGGTCACGGCGTCGAACCCATCGCCGGTACCAGTGAACCAGACGGTGTCGTTACCGGGGCCGAGCGTCGAGATGATGTCGTCACCGGCATCACCGGAGACATTGTCGGCTGCCGTCGAGCCCGTCAGCGTATCGTTGCCGGCACCACCATTGATGGACAGGATGCCTATCAACGTCGTTGCCGAGAAGTTGAGGGTGTCGTTGCCGGCCGATCCGACGATGCGGACAGCAGCGTTTCCTGCTGCGGTGACAACCTCGACGCCGGCAACTGAACTCAGTCCGATGTCAGTGTTGGGTACGCCAGCGGAGATGGTGTCCGTGCCGGTGCCGGCGTTCACGGCATCGAATCCGTCGCCGGTTCCGCTGAACGAGATGCCGTCATTACCGGCACCGGTGTTGACGATGTCGTCACCTGCATCACCGGAGACGATGTCGTTTTCGTTGCCGGTCGACAGGTTGTCGGCGCTGGCCCCGCCGTGGTACTCATCCTGTCCGGCTGTGCCGGCCAGGACGTCGACACCAGCGTTGGAATCACCGATACCAGGGAACAAGTCACCGACAACCGTTGTCTGTGCCGAGAGCACCGTCTCGGTCGTACCAAGGCCGTCGACGAACGTCACCACGAATTGCAGGCGGCGGTTCACCTGATCCTGCAGCGGAGTGAAGCTGGTGCTCGTGGCCCCCACGATGTTCGTGAAAGTACCGCCACCACCGACGGCGCTCTGCCGCCACTGGAAGCTGAACGCCCCCAACCCGTTGGCATCAGCGATCGTCGCGGTGGAGACCGTCAGCGCGGCTCCCTCCGTCGGCGTCGTGTCGCTGACTACCGCAGTACCAGTCGGCAGCGAATTGGCGATACCGGTACCCGAAAGGCTGACGACAGCCGTTCCTGCGTTGGTGGTGATGTTCAACTGTGCCGACAGCGCGCCCACCACGGTTGGACGGAACGACACGGTGATCGTGCAACTTGCACCCGGCGCCAGCGAGGTGCAGGTCGAGGTCCTCGTGAACGACGCCGCATTGGTTCCGGTGACCGTGGAGCCCGTGATCGTCAGCGTCGCGCCCCCGGCGTTGGTCACCGTGACCGCCTGAGAAATTGCTGCTGAAGTGACAGCGCGAGTCGGGAACGTCAGCGAGGTCGTCGACGTATTGACCGCTGGGAAGCTGCTGACCAGCACGGGAGCGGCCCGCGTGGCGCAGACCCTTCCGGCCGCGGCAACTGCGCAGAAGCCGAGTTGTTCGACGTTGCGAATCGTGTCGATCCCGTCGGTAGCTGTGCCACGAGCGTGATTCACGGTGACGAGGCCGTTGACGATGCTGACGTCGTAGTTCGCCCGCAGGTCCGTGAAGATTGCCGTGTCGCAGTTCGCGGGGTTGCCCGGCGTGACGGCGCCACAGTTGACCGCGTCGCTGGGCATCAAGATCTCACGCTTGATGACCAGATTGCCGGGATCGACGAGACCAGCGAACACTGCCTGCTGCAGTGTCATGAGAGCTGTGCCTGGACCGAAGTTGCCGGTCAGAGCAGCGTGCTCCATCAAGTCGGTGCTACCGATTTCGGTCGCCGGGTCCGCAGGATTGGTGCGAACGCTGATTGCCACCTGGAGATACCGATCACCGTCGATGATGTCGTTGGCACCACGGCCTTCGATCGTGTCGCTTCCACGACCGCCGATGAGGATGTCGCCTTCGGCCCAGACGTTGCCGGTGCCGCTACCCAAATTGAGCGGGCAGTAGAGGCCGGGCGATGCGGCGACGATCGGGGCCAGCGGCGACGGGAACGTTGTCACCAACTGGTTGAGCCCACTGATGCGGGCGACGCCCGCTGCGTCAAGAGCGTCGCAACCGGAGAACCCAGCGCCTCCGACGGTGCTCGGCGCGATGGATGTTCCCTTGATGCTGTCGTTGAAGCCGGCGCCGGAAACAGCTTCCGTCTCCTGCCAACGGTCACGGTTGACGACCACCTGGATCGGAACACCAACGAGGTTGTTGTTGATCTCCATGTCGTCGACACCCGGGACGGTGTTGTACTGGTGGAATGCCCAGTCGAACCCGGCTGCGCCGGCGTTGCGATCGACAGCCGCGTTCTGGGCCATCAAGTCGTCGCCGCCTTCTGCGTCGTAGTCGTTCTCGCCGACTTGACCGACGAAGACGTCGTTACCTGGTGCCAACTGAGCCGGGTCGTCGAAGAACGGAGCCGAATGGTCGCCGATCAACAGGTCCTGGCCGGAGCCACCCTGGATCCAGTCGTCGCCACCGTCACCGAACACTGCGTCGGTGCCTTGGCCGGCAATGATGAAGTCGTTGCCGGGGCCTGCGAACGCCTCGTTGTCGTTGGCGCCGCCGTTGATGAAGTCCTGGCCGTCGCCACCCATGAAGATGTCGTCGCCGATACCTCCATCGAGAGCGTCGTTACCGGGACCACCCTTTTGGACGTCAGCACCACCGAGGTCGGTCATGATGTCGTTGCCGTCGCCACCCAAGGCGAAGTCGTCGCCGCCGCCTCCTTCGATGACGTCCTTGCCGGCATTGCCCCAGAAGGTGTCGTTGTCGTTGCCGCCGAACACCCGATCATCACCGGAGGTGCCGTTGTAGACGGACTGGCCGTTGATGCCAGTCGGGTCGACGCTGTTGAGCGCCTTGTACTGGATCGTGCCGTCGGGCTTGCGCAGCAACAGCTGCGACTCGTTGCAGTCGGTTGTCACCGGGTCGTCGGCAACGTTTGCCCCGAAAACCGTGAAGCCTGCGGGTGTTCCGGCCAGATTTGCCAGCTGGAACTTGCAGTCGGCTGTGGCGAATGCGTCGGCCTTCAGCGTGTTGGTGCCGTCGGTGTTGCGCATGATGATCTCAGCGAACGAGTTGCCTTCGAGCTGTGTGCGCAGGTTCATGCCCGGTGTGCGGTTGAGGTAGTACAACCGGTCGCCGTCTTGCAGATTCTCCATCGTCGACTGGAACACGTAGTTGAACGTCGTGCCCAGCAGACCACCGAACAAGTTGGTGACCTCGGCCAGACCGCCGACCCACAGGTCGACACTGTCGAGACCAGTGGGCGTGTTGGCCCACGAACCGGAGCTGTTCAGGAAGTCGGCAGCATCGCTTCCGGGGGTGCCGCTGGCGTTGACCAATGTCGTTGCTGCTGCGCGCTTACCCGCCATTGTCGTCACGTTGTCGGCGCATCCCGGCGAAGCCGTAAGAAGGCCACAGTCGGTGCCGAGGTCCCCGTCAGGACCGGAATCGCGCACTGTCGGGTGGGTGCCGTAGGCGGCGATGAAGTTGATCAGCGACTCGGGGTGCTTGAGGTGCTGACCGTAATCGGCCCAGCTGGTGTATGGGGCCAACTGACCGTCGTTGGTGGCGGCGAACACCTGACGGCGCACGTCGTTGAGCGGCGGGATGCCGGCATCACGAGCACGGGTCATGTTCAGCGTCGCCAAGTCGAGCGGCAAGCCCAACAGGTTGCTGCGCAACGTCTTGACGATGAACTCGTCGAGCTCGTTACCGAC
>JANPGV010000250.1:0-8778 GCA_031424145.1 Ilumatobacteraceae bacterium | reverse complement strand
TTCCGGTGGCACCGCCGGCCAACGGGAACGGACGATGTCCGGCGAGCTGGAAGCGTCGCATGAACAGCTGGCCAACGAGGTGACCGGCATGCAAGGAGTCGGCCGTCGGGTCGAAGCCGATGTACAAGCCGATGTTCCCCTCGGCAATTCGGGCGGCGAGCATGTCGCGATCCGTGGTGTCATGAATGAGCCCGCGGGCATCGAGTTCGGCAAGCAGATCCATACGGCGTCCATGTTGCCAGCTCGCTCGATCGAAACCGCACACGATTCGTGTCGCGCTCAGCCGATCCGCCAACGGCGCGGCCAATCGGCCGCCTTGGTGATGCCGACCCTCGGACCCACGAGCGGTGTGATCGGCGGAGGCACACCGTCGTCGACGATGTTGGCCGGATCGCCGCTGTGTGACATGTCGATGCCGAGGTACCGGCACAGCTTGCCCGGACCGTTGGTCAGTCGAGGATCGACACCATCAATGGTCACCGCACGGATCAGGACGGCCTGACCGTCGCCTTCCGCGCCGGTGACGATGTTGACGCAGTAGTGCATGCCGTAGATGAAGTACACGTAGAGATGACCGGCAGGCCCATACATCACCTCGTTGCGCTTCGTGCGTCCTCCAAAGGTGTGTGCCGCCGGGTCGTCGGAGCTGTAGGCCTCGACCTCGACGATCCGCGCGGCGGCGTCACCGACGACGAAAAGCTTGTTGAGAAGACCCGGCGCGACCTCCGTCGAGTGACCCTCGAAGAATCGCTGCGGGAGACGCTTCACGCGACAGCATTGCGCAGCTCGTCGACGTGCGCGGCAAATCGTTCGATCTGCTGGGCGACCGCCGCAGGTCCCGAACCGCCGGCGGTGAGCCTTCGTTTCACCGAGACGCCCGGTGCAACGAGTGCGGCGGCATCCGCCCCCAGCGCCGGATCGGAAGCCACCAGGTCGGAGAACGAGCCTTCACCGGCCAGCGACCGACGCACGAGGGCGCCGATGACTGCGTGAGCCTCGCGGAACGGAGTGCCACGCTGAACAAGCCACTCGGCGAGATCTGTCGCCGAATTGGCCTCTGCATCGGCGGCCGCCTGCATCCGCTCCGGCACCCACGCCGCTGTGGCGATCATGCCGGTGACCGCGCCGAGGCCGAGCCGGATCTGGTCGACCGTGTCGAACAATGGTTCTTTGTCTTCCTGGTAGTCGCGGTTGTACGTCAGCGGCAGGCCTTTCATCGTCGCCAGGAATCCGGTGAGATTGCCGATCAGACGGCCGGCCTTCCCACGGGCCAACTCGGCGATGTCGGGGTTCTTCTTCTGCGGAAGCATCGACGAGCCCGTGGCGTAGGCGTCGTTGAGGCGAGCGAAACCGAACTCCTCGGTGGTCCACAACACGAACTCCTCACCGATGCGCGACAGGTTGATCGCAACGAGTGTGAGCGCGAACAGCGCTTCGGCGACGTGATCGCGCGATCCGACCGCATCCATCGAGTTCTCGAACGCTATCGCGAAACCGAGTCGATGAGCAGTGAACTCGGGGTCGAGCGGCAGCGAAGAGCCGGCGAGCGCGCCCGCACCAAGCGGAGAGACGTCGACTCGGTCCATCGCGTCGAGGATCCGTTCGACGTCGCGACCGAGCGCCCACCCGTGGGCGAGAAGGTGATGGGCGAGGAGGACAGGTTGTGCTCGTTGCATGTGTGTGTAGCCCGGCAGATAGATGTCGCCGGCAGCTCGTGCCCTGTCGAGGAGCACGGATTGCAAATCAACGATTCTCCGCGCAACCACCATCAACTCGCGCTTCATCCAACGACGCACATCCGTAGCCGCCTGATCGTTGCGGCTGCGCCCCGTGTGCAACTTCGCGCCGGTCGGACCGGCGAGCTCAGTGACTCGGCGCTCGATCGCGGTGTGGATGTCTTCGTCGCTCACGATGAAGGAGAACGTTTCCAAGCTCAACTCCTCGGACACCTGGTCGAGCGCATCGATGATCGAGGCTGCTTCGGCGTCGGTGATGATCCCGGCATGGGCAAGACCCAGTACGTGGGCAACCGATCCGGCAATGTCGTCTGGCCACAGCCGACGGTCGAAGGACAGGCTCTCCGTGAACGCCATCAACTCAGCCGCCGGACCCCCTGCAAACCGTCCGTGCCATAGCGCTTTCCCGGTCGGGGCCCCAACCCCGACCTCCTCCGACGTGGCGGGGACCCCTGCCCCGCCACCGGCCGTAGACGCTTTCCCGGTCGGGGCCCCAACCCCAGTCGGCGTCGGGGGCTGATCCGTCATGACAGGCCGGCCAGTTCACGCAGATGTTCGGCCAGGGCCTTTCCGCCGAGGGATTCTTCGGCGACGCACATCAGCGTGTCGTCCCCTGCGACGGTGCCGATGAGACCTGCCATACCTGAGCGATCGATTGCCGACGCGACCACATGCGCACACCCGGGAGGCGTGCGCAGGACGACGAGGTTGGCCGACACCTTGACCTCGGCAACCCACTCGCCCATCACTCGACGGAGTTGATCCTCCGGAGCGATCCGCGCCGGCTCGTACTCGGGAATTGCGTACACGGTCTCGCCGCCGGGAACACGTACTTTCACCGCGCCGAGATCTTCGAGGTCGCGCGAGACCGTTGCCTGCGTCGCCGGAATCCCCTCCTCTGCCAGGAGATCGACGAGCTGAGGCTGGTTCGTGACCGCGTGCCTGCCGATCAGCTTTCCGATGATCTGCTGGCGCTGCACCTTGCTGGCCATCAGCGCACGCCCATCAGGAACGCCAAAGCGCCACGAGCCGCGTTCAGGCGATTGTGTGATTGCCGGATGACGTAGCTGTTCGGACCGTCGATCACATCGGCTGCAACCTCGAATCCGCGGTACGCGGGAAGGCAGTGGTAGAAACCGGCGTTCGGCGCCGCTGCGGCCATCAGTTGCATGGTGACCGTGAATCCCTCGAACGCCTGCTTGCGATCGTCCTTCTCGGATTCTTGTCCCATCGACGTCCACGTGTCGGTGTGCACGGCGATCGCGCCGGTCACCGCCTCGAGGGGACGGTGAACCTGGTCGACGCGACCATCGCCGAGGAGGTTCAACCGTTCGATCTCCGCGTCGGATGCGTCGTATCCCAGCGGACAGCCCAACGCCACGTTCACACCCAGCATCACGCAGGCCTCGGCAAGTGAACGAGAGACGTTGTTGTAGTCGCCGACGTATGCAACGGTCTGGCCCGTCAACGGACCGTGCGCCTGCAGCATCGTCAGCGTGTCGGCGAGAGCCTGCATCGGGTGCGAGTGGTCGCTGAGCATGTTGACGATGGGCACCTCGCTGACCGCAGCCATTCGTTCCACGACACCGTGGTCGAACACGCGAGCAGCCAACATCGCGTGGTATCCGGCCATCACCCGAATCACGTCCTCTACCGTCTCGCGTACGTCGAAGCCGACCTCTTCGCCGCGTGTGTAGATCGGATGGCCACCGAGTTGGACGACGGCCATCTCCATCGATTGGCGAGTGCGGTTCGATGGTTTCTCGAAGATCAGCGCGACACCGAGACCAGCGAGGACAGGCGGCAGATGGGGACGCTCGGCGAGTTCCAGGACGTTGACCAATTCATCGGCGGAGAAGTCCGTGATGTCGAGCAGGTGCCTCACTTCAACACCTCGGCGATGATCGAAACCGCCTCGTCCAACTCATCTTCGGAGATGGTGAGCGGCGGTGCGAACCGCAACGACGTCGGCGTCACCGCGTTGGTGACCAAGCCACGTTCGAGCAACTGCGAATACGCCACCTTGGCATCACCGCCATCTGCCAACTCTGCGGCAAGAAGGAGACCTCGTCCACGCACACCGGCGATTCCAGGCAGCGCGCCGAGCTTTGCACTGAAGTACTCGCCACGCTTGGCAGCCAAGGCTGGTGCGTCAATGCGGCGCATCTCGTCGATGACGGCACTGACCACCGCTGTAGCCAACGCGGTTCCGCTGTACGTACTCCCATGATCTCCGGGCTGAAACACCGCGGCGACCTCGTGCTTCGCCCACGTGGCGCCGACGGGGAAGCCGTTGCCCATCGCCTTCGCCATCGTCACGACATCCGGCACCACGCCCGAATGCTGGAACCCGAACCATTCCCCGGTGCGTCCGAAGCCGGTCTGAATCTCGTCGAGCATGAACAGCAAACCCCGTTCATCGCAGAGTGCGCGGACGTCGCGCAGGTATTGGTCGTCGGCGGGGAGAACCCCGCCTTCGCCCTGCACGGGCTCGAGCAGCACAGCCGCTACCGACGTGTCAATGGCCGCCTCGAGGGCGGCGATGTCGTTGTACGCGACGTGCCGGAACCCGTCCGGCATCGGGAAGAACGGTTCGTGCTTGGCCGGCTGGCCCGTCGCTGCCAAGGCGGCCAGGGTGCGGCCATGGAAACTCCCGAACGCGCTGATAACACCGTGTCTGCCGCGGCCGCCGAACTTGCGGGCCAGCTTCAATGCCGTCTCGTTGGCCTCGGCTCCGCTGTTGCAGAAGAACACCTGGCCCACCGAGCCGGTGGCCTCGCCGAGCAGGGCATCTAGCTTGATCGCCGCCTCCGAGACCTTGTCGGTCGCGAAGAGGTTGCTGACGTGCATCAGCGTGGCGGCCTGCTCAGTGATCACTTCCGTGATGCGCGGGTTGGAATGACCGAGCGCGATCACAGCGAGCCCGCCGAGGAAGTCGAGATATCGCTTGCCGTTGCTGTCCCAAAGCTCGGTGCCGCTGCCGCGCACGAACATCACCTGTGGTGCGCCGAACACAGGCATGAACGGGCAGACCGTCGGCGACGCCGAAGTGTCGAATGCGTGAGCGTTCATTGGACCATCGTCCCTATCCCCTCGTCGGTGAAGATCTCGAGCAACAACACGTGCGCAATTCGCCCGTCGAGGATGTGGGCGCGGCGCACGCCGCTGCGAACCGCTTGCACACAGCTCTCGACCTTGGGAATCATGCCGCCGGCGATCGTGCCGTCGGCGATCAACGCGTCGAGCTCATCCGGTGACGTTTGGCGTATCAAGGAGGCCGGGTCGTCGACGACGCGACGGAGTCCTTCGATATCCGTGAGGTAGACCAACTTCTCCGCGCCCAACGCTTCGGCGATTGCGCCGGCCACCGTGTCGGCGTTGATGTTGTAGGCCTGACCATCGGCATCAGTGCCGATGGTGGCCACGACGGGAATGAACTCGTCGTCGAGCAAAGCGTTCAGGATCGTCGGATTGATCGACTCGACATCACCGACGAAGCCGAGGTCGGCATGGCGGACCACGGCGCGGATCAGTCCGGCGTCCTCGCCGGAGACGCCGACCGCCAGGGGTCCATGCACGTTGATGGCCGCAACCAGTTGCGGGTTGACCTGACCGATCAACACCATCCGGACGATGTCGATGGTCTCGCCATCGGTGACGCGCAGACCATTGCGGAACTCGCTGGCCTTGCCGAGCCGCGTCATCAGATCACTGATCTGTGGACCACCACCGTGCACGACCACGGGCCTCATACCGACCTGACGCATCAGCACGATGTCCTGGGCGAACAGCGCGAGGGCATCGTCGACCGTCGACCCGGCCAGTGCATTGCCTCCGTACTTGACCACCACGACCTGGCCCGCGAATCGACGGATGTACGGCAACGCCTCGACCAGCGTTGCAGCCTTGTCTGCTGCGCCGGTGCCCGTCCCTGATGTCCCAATCGCAGATGTTGCATTCACGGATACAGACCGACGCTCGCCAGGCCGGCCGTCTCCGTGAGACCGAGCGCGACATTCGCCGCCTGCACAGCGCCGCCCGAGGCCCCTTTGGCGAGGTTGTCGATGGCGCAGATCGAGATGACAGTGTTCGTTCGCTCGTCGAAGCGGGCCGTGATATGGGCGACGTTGCAGCCCATCGTCGCCTTCGTTGACGGCGAAGCGGGACGCACGACGACGAAGGGCTCGCCGATGTAGCGCCCTGCCAGCGTGGCCAGCAACGACGCGGTCGTCACCTTGCCGTTGGGCTTGGCATAGCACGTGGCCAACAGGCCGCGGCTGAGAGGAGCCAGATGCGGTGTGAACAGGACCTGGGCTCCCGTCTCCTGTTCGATCTCGGGAGTGTGCCGATGGTCCAGAAGGCCGTACGCCGTGACGTCTTCGTCGACCGTGCAGAACATGGACGTGTGCTTGAGCGCCCGTCCGGCCCCGCTGACGCCCGTGATCGAGTTGACGATGACGCCGGTTGGATCTATGGCTCCGGCTTCGACAAGAGGTGCCAGCGCAAGGGTGGCGGCCGTGACATGGCAGCCCGGCGTCGCGATCAACGTCGCTTCCTTGAGATCCTGACGGTGCAGCTCGGGCAGACCGAACACAGCTTTCGACAGGAGCCCCGGTTGGTCGTGGGTAAATCCGTACCACTGCGGGTACAGCGCCGCGTCCTTCAATCGGAATGCAGCCGACAGATCGACGAGGCAGCCGACCTTGCCGTGCAATTGCGGCGCCACGGCCATGGACGCCTCATGCGGCAGTCCGAGGAAGACGACGTCGAGCTCCTCGGCCTGGGCCGGATCGAACTCCTGGAAGACCAGATCCGGGTAACGAGCGGCAAGGCTCGGGTACAACACACCGGCCAGGCTGCCGGCCTGGCTGTCGCCGGTCGCGTAGACGACCTCGAAATCAGGGTGCTGAGCGCACAACCTCAGTAGTTCGGCACCGGTGTAACCCGATGCGCCGATGATGCCGACGCGCTTCACAGCGTATGATCATACGGTTGCACGCATGATCATGCAACCGTATTGATCACCGCTCCGAATTGGACAGCGGTTCAGACAGAAGCGCTGTTGACCTGGAAGACGATGTCGATCTTCTCGAAGCCCATCGATTTGAGCATCCCGGTCAGCACGAACGTCGTGTGCTCCTTGGCCCGCTCGATGAGATCCGTCTGTGAAGCAGCGTCAGCCATCTTGCCCATCGCCGCGTCGTACAACGCGGCCTCGCTGGTCGGGTTGTCGTTGAAGATCCCGCCGATGCGGTTGAGCAGGCCTCGGTCACGGTTCATGACGTGGCTCTGTTTGTGGTCGAGAACCGGTTCCATGGCATACGGAGTGGGCAGAGTCACCACGACCGACTTGTTGTCGTCGCTCATCTTCACAGCACCGGCCCCGATCGCACCGAAATCGACCACGGCATCGACTGTACCGATGCCAACGAACTGGACCCGCTCGCCGGCAATGGCGCTGGGCACGTACTTGACGTCCTTCTCCAGGTCGAGGGTCACCTCGAACTGGGCCTGAGCGGCGTGAAAATCGGAGAGATCGCGGAGTTCGACAAGAACCGGCGGAGGGGAATGGTCTTTCGTCACGGTCGTGAAGGGCGAGTGCAGCAGTTGGAAACCAACTACCGCAGCGACCAGCACACCCGCGACGACCGCGGCACCACCAAGAAACTTCTTGAACATGAGAGGCGTGTTTCTCCTTGACGGCTCAGGGGGCGAACCGTTCAAGGGGTGTTCAACGCCAGAATGGTGGGGTGCATTCCATCTATGCGACCACCAGGGGCATGTTGCTCCTGGCAACACCTCCGCTCGACGACCCGAACTTCGACCGGTCCGTGGTCTACATGATGGAACACAGCGTCGAGGGCGCCGTTGGGGTGGTGCTGAATGATCCCACCGAGGAGACGATCATCGACGGCCTCGACCAGTGGATGGACCTCTCGGCGCCGCCGGCTGTGGTCTTCAACGGTGGACCTGTGCAGTTCGATGCTCTGATCGGAATCGCCGAGTTGCGCGGCCCTCGCGAGGATGCGTGGAGCCCGATCCTTGATGATCTCGGCAGTGTCGACCTGGCACGCGACCCGATCGATGTGGCCGACGAAGTGGGGCGGGTGCGATTGTTCCGCGGGTACGCCGGGTGGGCCAGCGGCCAACTCGACACGGAGCTCGCCGCCGGCGCATGGATGGTCTTCGACGCTCAGCGCGACGACGTCTTCCACAACGATCCCGAGGATCTCTGGCGACTGGTGTTGCGCCGTCAGCGCGGGCGCGTTGCCTGGTTGGCCAACGCGCCCGACGACCTCTCGATGAACTAGCGACGCGATAGGCGTTCGTTCGCGACGTACGCATCTGCGAGCTTGGATGGAGCGCACGCCAGCCATCCGTCGACGAGTGCCTCGCGGAGTGCCTTTTTCCCGACCACCTTCAACTGGATCAGCAACGCCGGATACCCGTCGAAATGTGCGATCGTGAAGAAGGCTGTGGGGTTGGCGGCAAGCACGGACTCCTTCTCGCCGAGGTCTTCTACGCTCACCGCCAGGATCGGACCTTGTGGCGGTGTCACATCGCCGAACCGGCGAATGTCGGCCTTGCTGAACGGCCTCTCCCACGCGAAACCCTTGCCGGCCACGAACCACGTGCGAAATCCGAGCCGCTGACCTTCGGTGACCTCGGGCAGAGCCAGAGCGATTCGGGCGACTTCGTCGAGGGTGACCATGGCTCAACCACGCAAGGTGGCACCGAGTTTGGCGACACCGGTGACGACCTTGTTGCGGACCTCGGTCAGCTGGGCATCGCTCAACGTGCGGTCTATCGCTTGCAGCCGGAGCCGGTAGGCAAGGCTGCGACTGTCGGGAGGGACTCCCGAGCCGCGGTAGACGTCGAACAGGGCGAGGTCGACCAACAACGAACCGGCCGCCTGCTTGATGGCCTTCTCCACCTTCTCCGCTGTGACGGAATCGGGTGTTGCGAACGCGAGATCCAGGTCACTGGACGGGAATCGGCTGGTCGGCTTCCACATCGGCACCTTGGTCTCGTTCGCCAGCAA
>JANPGV010000249.1:0-2308 GCA_031424145.1 Ilumatobacteraceae bacterium | reverse complement strand
AGGGCCTTGGCCATGTCGCGCACCGCCGACCGCGCCCGATAGGTGATGACGTTGGCCACCTGGGCCGTGTGGTGCCGGCCATAGCGCTGATACACGTACTGGATGACCTCTTCGCGCCGGTCACTTTCGATGTCGATGTCGATGTCGGGAGGACCATCGCGCTCCGTCGAGAGGAACCGCTCGAACAACAACCCCAACGACACTGCGTCGGCTTTGGTGATGCCGAGTGCGTAGCACGCGGCGCTGTTGGCTGCGCTGCCACGGCCCTGGCAGAAGATGTCGGCACGGTTGCAGAACTCGACGAGGTCCCAAACGACGAGGAAGTAACCGGCGAACCCGAGGTGCTCGATGACATCGAGCTCGTGGTCGATGGTGCTCCAGGCTCTGGCGCGCAGCGACAGGTCCTCGTGGGCGGATGGGCGCTCGCCGTATCGACGGCGACCGCCCTCCTCGACGAGGTGACGCAGGTACTGCATCTCGGTGAGCGTTGTGCCGTCGGGCCGTATCGGGCACGGGAACGGAGGCAGGTTCGGCGCAACCAGGGCGAGGTCGAATGCTGCTGCACGCCCGATCTCGGCAGCGGCCTCGACGACGCCCGGGTAGCGCATGAACCGGCGGGCCTGCTCGGCGCCACTGCGCAAGTGGGCACCCGTCGATGCGGGCAGCCACGGATCGAGCTCGTCGAGGCTGCGCCTGGAACGAACGGCAGCGATCGCCGTGGCGAGATTGCGTTGAGACGGCGTCGCGTAATGGACGTTGTTGGTGGCGACACAAACGAGGTCGTGGCGGGCTGCCAGCTCGGCCAAGGCATCGTTGCGCGCCGAGTCGAGCGGATCGCCGTGATCCCACAACTCGACAACGACCCGCTCGCGCCCGAACAACTCGATCAACCGTTGCAACTGCTTGGCTGCTGCCGCTGGACCTTGGTCGACCAGTGCGGACGGCACGGCACCTTTGCGGCAACCGGTCAGCACCCAGCCATGGCCGGCCATCGCGTCGGCGATGTCGAGCAACGTGAACTTCGGCGCGCTCTTCTCGCCCGCAAGATGCCCCAAGCTGAGGGCCCTGGCCAGACGGGCGTACCCGGTTGGCCCATCAGCGAGCACGAGCAGATGATCACCGTGCGGGTCGGGCAGGTGATGGTCGGGCACGAGATGAGTGTCGATCTGCTGTTGGGTGTCGTCTTCGCTGAGCACCTGACGAGTGGTGCCTGAGCCGAGTGTGATCTCGGCGCCGAACACTGTCGGCAGGCCCACCGCCCGCGCTGCCTCTGCGAACCGGACCACGCCGTAGAGACCATCGTGATCAGTGACCGCCAACGCTTCGAGACCAAGGCGTGCAGCCTCTTCGGCCAATTGCTCCGGATGTGAAGCCCCGTCGAGGAACGAGAAGTTGGTGTGACAGTGCAGCTCGGCATATGGCACCGCAGGCGAGTCGGGCCGCAGCAACGGTTTGGTGAGGTCGGCGTCGGGCGCCTGGTACGGCTGACGCTTGCGGCTCCATGCTGGACCATCGCCACCCGCATTCCACGCCGGAGAGCCAGGAGCACGCCCATCCCGACCGCGCCCCAGTGGCGGACGGTCGGAGAGCATTGCTTCGAGCTCCCACCACGGCATGTTCGGGTTGTTGAACCCCATAGGAGTTCCACACTATCGAACACCCGTTCGATCATTCAAGTGGGCCGGAACGAGTGTTTGCGGCACACCCGGGGTGGGTGGGTCGGAGGAAGGAGGGTGGCCGGAAACACTCGTTCGGCGTTAGCGAATGGCCAGACCTGTCTCGAGGTCGAACAGGTGCATCTGCGACGGGCTGACCAACAGGTGAGCCGTTTCGTCGAGCTTGAGCGGTGTCGTGGGTGGCAGTCTCGCAGAGACCAACTGGCCCGCCTTCTCACCCTCCATGGCATCGCGCACGGCTTCGGTATCCACGCCATCCGCATCGACCTCGAGGTACAGGATCACTTCGGACCCCAAGCCTTCGCGCACCGTCACCTTCCCGCTGAGCGTGTTCGCCGCGCCCGGTGCAGCGTCTTCCGTCAGGTGCTCCGGACGAATGCCGACTGCCACGTCGCGACCGCTGTAGGCGGCCAAAGACTCGGATGCCGAAGGCAACGCGATCGTGGTCGACCCGAGGCGAATCGTCCCACCACCGGCGCCGGCCTGGTACCTGCCGCGCAGCAGGTTCATCTGCGGCGAGCCGATGAACGCGGCCACGAACAGGTTGTCGGGATGGTCGTACAGGTTCTGCGGCGAGTCGACCTGCATCAACGAGCCCTTCGACATCACTGCCACACGGTCGCCCATCGTCA
>JANPGV010000248.1:0-12425 GCA_031424145.1 Ilumatobacteraceae bacterium | reverse complement strand
CCGAGCCGATCACGTCGCCGACCTACACCCTCATCCACAGCTATCAGGCGGGCAAGGTGACGCTTCATCACGCAGACATCTACCGGTTGACGACCCATCACGAGGTTGCCGACCTGGCGCTGTCCGAGCTGCTCGAGTCCGACGGCATCGTGATGGTTGAGTGGGGAGACGTCGTTGCAGGTTCGTTGGGCGATCATGTGGTGGTGCGACTGGACTTCGACGAGGCCGACACGGACGCCCGCGACATCACGATCAGCGCCGCCGGCCGGGCGTGGGCTGCCCGCTGGCAGGAGATCGAGCGTCAACTGGCGGTGTTCGCATGTTGATCCTCGGTATCGAAACTGCCACTGAACAGGTCAGCGTGGCGATAGGTGGGCACGAAGGGGTGCTGGCGATGTTCGAGGTCTGCCGCGGCCGCCGGCACGCCGAGACCCTGATCCCCTCGATCCAATTCGTGTGCAAGCAGGCCGATATCGTCATGTCCGAGTTCGGTGCGATCGTCGTAGACGTCGGCCCTGGCCTCTTCACCGGCATGCGGGTCGGCCTGGCCGCGGCCAAGGCGATTGCCCAAGCGTTGCGCGTGCCGATGATCGGGATCAGCTCGCTCGACCTGTTGGCATTTCCTCTTCGCCAGAGCGGCCGAGAAGTCGCTGCGGTGATCGACGCTCGCAAAGGTGAGCTCTTCTATGCGTTCTATCGACCGGTGCCCGGCGGTGTGCAGAGGCTGGGTGAGCCGCGGTGCGCCTCCGTCGAGGATCTGGTCGGGGAGATGATGGCCCGCGGGCACGACAGCGTCTGTGTCGGTGACGGCGCGTTGCGATACAGGGAAGAGATCACCACAGTCGTCCGATGCGACTTCGCCGAGCAGTTCCTGTCACATCCTTCGGCTGCACCGTTGGTGCAGTTGGCGCACGCCAAGGCGTTGCGCGAAGAGTGGGTCAACCCGTGGGAGATCCAGCCGCTCTACCTGCGCGCTCCCGACGCGCGGATCAACTGGTCGACGCGGGCCTCAGCGACGCGAGGTGGTCGATGAGCGTGTTGTCCCGGCGCTTGTGGCGGGGAGACTCCGATGAGCAGCTGGTCATCGAACCGCTGCGGCGCAGACACCTCGCTGACGTCTTGGCGATCGAGCAGGTGTCGTATCCGAAGCCATGGTCGCGCAACGTGTTCCAAAGCGAGATCGAGCTCGCCCGGAGCGGTGAGCGCCACTACATCGTCGCCCGTGCCGGTGGGGTCGTCATCGGGTACGCGGGGCTGATGTTCGTCGTCGGCGACGCCCATGTGACCAACATCGCCGTCGCCTCCGAAAGGCAACGCGCCGGTGTGGGCACGCGGATGCTGGCCGAGCTCGGATGGGAGGCGGTCAATCGCGGTTGCGAGGCGTTGACGCTGGAGGTTCGCGTCAGCAACACGGGTGCGCAGGCGCTGTACCGCAGCTTCGGGTTCGTGCCCGCCGGTGTGCGGCAGCGTTACTACGAGAACACCGAGGACGCCATCGTGATGTGGTGCCACGACATCGGCCGGCCGGAATACGCCGAGCGTTTGGCGTTGCTGAGCCCCGAATCAGTGACGCGAAATCGGCAGCGATGAACGTGGACGAGCGCACCGTTGTGCTGGGCATCGAGACCAGCTGTGACGAGACAGCCGCGGCGCTGGTGATGGGTGGCTACGACGTGCTCTCCAGCGTCATCTCGACGCAGGTCGACCTACACGCCCAATACGGCGGGGTGGTACCCGAGATCGCCAGTCGCGCTCATCTCGACCTGCTCAATCCCGTGGTCGCCAGGGCGATCGTCGAAGCAGGCATCGAGCCGGAGCGGATCGATGCAGTTGCGTGCACGGTCGGGCCGGGTCTCGTCGGTGCGCTCCTCGTCGGCGTGTCTGCCGCCAAGGCCCTGGCCCTCACCTGGGACGTGCCCTTCGTCGGTGTCAATCACATGGAGGCCCATCTCTACGCCGCGTTCCTCGAGGACCAGTCACTCGAGATGCCGCTGGTCGTGCTGCTGGTGTCGGGGGGCCACACCATGCTGATCGAGATGCGCGACCACGGGAGCTACCGGTTGCTCGGGCAGACGATCGACGATGCGGCCGGTGAGGCCTTCGACAAGGTTGCCCGCTTCCTCGGCCTCGGCTACCCGGGCGGTCCGGCGATCGATCAGGAGGCCCTCCGCGGGGACCCCACCGCGATCGCGTTCCCGCGGGCCATGCTCAACGACGGGCTCGACTTCAGCTTCAGCGGGCTCAAGACGTCGGTCGTCAACTACGTGCGCAAGAACCCGGATGTGTCTGCAGCAGACGTCGCTGCATCGTTCCAGGAGGCGGTCGTCGACGTTCTCGTGGCGAAGGCCAGGCGGGCGGCGGCTTCTGTCGGAGCACGCGGTCTCGCGTTGGGTGGGGGCGTTGCAGCGAACTCCTCCCTGCGCGCACGATTCGCAGCCGTCGGCGAGGAGGACTCGATCCGGGTGTTCCTGCCGAGCAGAGCGATGTGCACCGACAACGCGGCAATGATCGCCGCCGCCGGTTGGCATCGCCTCGGCCGCGACGGCCCGACCTCGCTCGACATCGGCGCCCTTCCCAACCTGCGCATCACCTTTGACTCCTGAGCAACGATTGGTGACTCCTGAGCCACGAGTGCGGCGGGACGCTCGTAGCCTGATGCGGTGAGAATCGGCAGCTTCACACCAGTGGCGCCAGTGGTGCTGGCGCCGATGGCCGGGGTCACCAACGCGCCGTTCCGCACGCTGTGCCGCGAGTTCGCGCCGGGGCTCGTCTACGTCAACGAGATGGTGATGGCCACCGCCGTCGTGCACGGCAACTCCAAGACGGAGCGGATGATGACCTTCTCCGCCGACGAACAACCGAGGAGCCTGCAGATCTACGGGAGCGACCCCGTGATTCTCGGCGAAGCCATCCGCAAGCTCTGCGACGCCGACAGGATCGACCACATCGACATCAACTTCGGATGCCCGGCTGCGAAGGTCACGCGCAAAGGTGGTGGCGCTGCCGTGCCGGCCAAACCGAACCTGCTGCGCGCCATCCTGCGTGAAGCCGTTGCCGCGGCGACCCCGGCGGGCGTTCCGGTGACGATCAAGTTCCGCAAGGGTCTCTTCGATTCGCTCCCGACGTTTGTGGAGACAGGCCGCATTGCTGTCGACGAAGGGATCGTGGCCATCGCCCTGCACGCCCGCACCGCAGAGCAGCACTACGCCGGCACCGCCGATTGGAACGCCATCGGCGAGTTGAAGTCCGCAGTTCCCGAGATCCCGGTGCTGGGCAACGGCGACATCTGGGAGGCCGCAGATGCCGTCGCCATGATGGGCGCGACAGGGTGCGATGGCGTCGTCGTCGGCCGAGGCTGTCTCGGCCGGCCGTGGCTGTTCCGTGACCTCGTCGAAGCACTGAACGGCCGCCCCGTCCCGCCTTCTCCGGCGTTGGGTGAGGCGTGCGAAGTCATGGCCCGCCACGCCCGACTGTTGACGGATCATCTGGGCGAGGGCGTGGCAATGCGCGATTTCCGCAAGCACACCTCGTGGTACCTCACCGGGTATCCCGTCGGCGGTGAAGCGCGGCGCCGGTTCGCCAACATCTCGACTCTCGCTGAGTTGGAGGATCTCATCGCCCATCTCGATCCCGATACTGTCCTGGTCGAGGGCGGGGAGCGCATTCGCAGGGGGCACACCAACGGCCCAATTCGCGTGGCTCTACCCGACGGTTACCTCGATCATCTCGACGACACCACCGTTCCGGACGATGGCCATGTGATGGCGCTCAGCGGCGGATGAGGGAGGTCGTTCTCGCGTCGGCATCACCACGCCGGCACGAGCTGCTCAGCCAGATCGGTGTGAACTTCACCGTTCGCGCGCCGGACATCGACGAGACGCCGATCGAAGGCGAGCCACCGGTGGCGTACGTCTGCAGGCTCGCGTCTGCCAAGGCGGCCGCCGTGCCTGTCACCTCTGACGAGTTGGTCATTGCCGCAGACACAACAGTCGAGATCGACGGCGCGATCCTTGGCAAACCACGTGACGAGGCTGATGCCGCGTCGATGCTGCGACGACTTTCTGGTCGCACTCACCGCGTGCACACCGGCATCGCCATTTCGCTTGGCGGGCAAGAGCACGTCGACGTCTGCACCACCTTGGTCACATTTGTCACGCTCGACGAATCGACGATCCAGTGGTACGTGACTACGGGCGAGCCGTTGGGCAAGGCCGGTTCCTACGCGATTCAGGGCGCGGGTGCCGCTCTGGTGGCCAGGATCGACGGCAGCGTCAGCAACGTGATCGGGCTGCCGCTCCATCTGGCGATCGACCTCGCTCGGCGCCGCGGTGTGGACCTGTTGGCGATGCCGGGCTGATTCAGAACGTCGGCCAGACCGCAACGGTGACGCCGTTGCTGTCGACGATGCGTGCGCTGAATGGGACCGGCTCGAAAATTACCGCAGCCGTGAACTGATCGGCCAGGCTTGGATCCACATCGATCAGGGGTGTGTCCGTCGATGCCAGCCCGGTGGGACTAACGCGCAGCTCAGCGCCGGTCATCCCGCGCGGGGCCTTGGCAAGTATGTACGTCCTGCCGTGTTCGACGAGCGTCTCGATCGTCGGGGCACCGCTGGGCAGGCTCGGACGGGTCTCGGTGGGAGTCGCCGTGTCCCCTGGTTGGCCGATCCACCACAGGTACCCCGTGTTCGGATCGACGGGATCACGTGGCGACACCTTGATCGTCCAACCCCAGCCGTCGGAGAGCATTCCTGACACGACGGTGTGCGTCACCGCGCGGGTCGCCGAGACGGAGTCCGGGGTTTCGAGCTGTCGCTTCACGGTGTCATCGGCGGTCTTGTGAACTGTCTCGGCGATGGCCTGCATGCGCCGGGCGTCGAGGTTTCCGCGCATCGTGATCACCCGCTGGCCGTCGTGCCACTGGACGATCGACAGCGCCGGATCCTCCGCCGACCGGCCGACGATCGCCGTCTGATCACCGATCGGGAATGTCGTCCTCTGGACGATCGCGAACTTGGCGACATCCGTTGGATCGGCGACGTCGTTCGCCGCGACAGTGATGCTGAAGTTCTCTGCCAACGACGGCGGGGTTCCCGTCGCGTACGCGACCCGGGCGAGGGGATGGCCGAACAACGCAGTGGCCGGGTCGGAGTCGAGGACCAACGTGTGATCAGTCGTGAAGAAGGGATCGCTGAAGTGGATCCCCGACGAATCGATACCGGCCGAGCGCACAAGCCTGATCAACTGCCGGTCGACCCAGCCCCGTGAATAGATCTCCAATTCGTCGCCGTTCTTGACGAACGACAGCCGTGACTCACCCGACCCCGGATCGTGCTCGACGACCACTTCGTTTCCATCGACCAAGGTCCGGTAGGAGTTGCGCCCGGTCGCGTGATGGCTGCCGCGTGAGATGACGAACCAGGATCCGGAGGTCGCACTGGCGTCGACCGTTGCCCACAACTGCGCCGGGCCGGTGTCGGTGAAGTCGGCGGCGGTGGTCTGACTCTCGCCGCGCTGCTCGGCCAGGTACATCTTGAAGCCCGGCAGGGGATCGGCCACGTAGTACTGCGGCTCGAAGGGGTTCGGCTTCGATGGAGTCGCCTTGTCCGAGTTGATCGCACTGCTGATCACGCTGTAACTGACGATGGCAACCAGCGCCGCGGCGGCGGCCGGGCCGAACCACCTCGAGCCCCGCGAGCTCGCACTGCTGGCGCTAGACGGCCTGGAATCGCGAAAAGCCTCGCCGTCGTCGTCGATCACCTCGATGATCTCCGGCGCCGGGTCGTGCTGCGTCTTCACGGCCGTGGCCAGCTGGCCAACACCCTGCCGTCCTCACCGATGATCTGTGCCGTGTAGGTCGTGGGCTCGCTGAAGGCGTACGCCGCGAAGGTGCGGTCCCAATCTGGCGAGATGTCGTTGAAGGTGACTTCCACCGGGTCGAGACCGGCCCGCGTGACCTCCAGTCGTGCTGTTGGGGCAACAGCGCGCGGCAAATCGGCGAGTACGTAGGTTCGGCGGTCCTCGACCACTGTGGTGATCTTGGCCGTTTCGTCTGCGCTAGTTGGGTACTGGCCGTTGAACCCGCCATGGTTCTTGTCCCAATGCCACCCGATCCCGGGTTCGTTCGGCGAGAACGACAGCACTGATACCTTGATAACCCACGGGTTCGATTCGCTGTCGGTTCCGAAGGACACCGCTACCGAGTCGGCCTCGAACCCGCCGAAGTTGTTGTCGGCGTTGTGCTTTGTGGCTTGGAACTGCATTCCCTGCCACTCGTCGATCGAGACTTGGTGCACGGTCCGGGCGACCGCAATGAGCTCGGGCACGGTGAGAGCGCCGGACACGGTGACGATGTGATCGCCGGCGATCCAACTGGCCAGGCTGTAGTCGTCCTGACCGACGACCGTTCCCGCCACGGCCACGTGACCATCGACGTCGAACGTCGTGGTGTGGTCGAGGAAGAATCGAATCGCGGTCTGGCGCTCCAACGTGCTGCCGCCCTGATTGCTGGGCGAACGCGGAGCCACGGAGAGGTTGATCACACCGTCGGGTCGGAACGGGGCGGCCTGGTTCGACTGATAGACGACCGTTTCGACCGGCACGCCTTGCACTGCCAGCCACGGCTGCACCGAGCTGACCAAGTCGTAGCCAGGCACCGGCGACGGGTCGGGGAGCCTGATGCTGCCCCGACTGACCAGCACCGAGCCGGCAAGGCGGATCAGGTCCTCGTCACTCATCCCGAAGGACGTGATCGCGACGGAACCCGCCGCCGTGCTCGAGAACTGCGCACGGGATTGTCCGGAGGGGCTGTGCGACACACCGATCGAGCGATCCACCGTTTCCACGCGATAGGCGTCAACCGCCATGGTCGAACCGGGATAGGTCTCGATCGAGAACCATGAGCCCGTGGACGACGTGGCGCCGGTCGTGGCCCACAGCTGGTACTTGCCCGGCCCGAAGAAGGACCTGTCGGCGTCGTACCTGTCGGCCGCGGACACCGAGAACTCGCGCGGTGGATCGGCCGAGTAGTACGGAACCAGCGGTGGCGGCACGGTCGTGGTCGGTGCAGGTTGCGTGGTGGTCGTTCTCGGCGTCGTGGTGCTCGGGGCGGGAGCCGCCTTTGGTGCCCCGCTCGACGCCGACGTCGCCACCCCGTAGCCGATCAGGGCTACCAGAGCGACGGCAGCTGCGGGACCGGCCCAGCGCGGCCCGCCGGTGTCGTGAACGGTCACGTTCGGAGTGCGACTGCTGAACGCGTCGACGTCGTCGTCGATGATCTCGATGATCTCCGATGATTCTTCGCCCTGCAGGCCGGTGGCCCTCACGTCGCGAGTATCGCGCATGTCACGCCCGTTAGCACTCTCACCGCCCGGTTGCTAACAGTCGTGGCTACCGCCTAGGATTGGCACTCGCGATAGCCGAGTGCTAACGCCGACATGTAATGCCAAATACGTAACTTTCACCGTCCGAGTGCCCATGCCAACGGAGGCCCGCACCCATGAATCTCAAGCCCCTCGATGACCGCATTGTCGTCAAGCCCAACGAGGCCGAGCAGACCACCGCGTCCGGTTTGGTCATCCCCGATACCGCCAAGGAGAAGCCGCAGCAGGGCGAAGTCCTCGCCGTCGGTCCTGGTCGCTGGAGCGACGACAAGGGTGCCCACAGCGCCCTCGACATCAAGGTCGGCGACACCGTCCTGTACTCCAAGTACGGCGGGACCGAAGTCACCATCGAAGGCGACGACCTGCTGATCCTCACCAGCCGTGACGTGCTGGCGATCGTCGGCAAGTGAGCTGATCGACCACCATGGCAAAGCAACTGAAGTTTGACGACGAGGCGCGTCGCGCCCTCGAGGCCGGCGTGAACAAGTTGGCCGACACGGTCAAGGTCACGCTAGGGCCGAAGGGCCGCAACGTCGTGCTCGACAAGAAGTTCGGCGCACCGACCATCACCAACGACGGCGTCTCGATCGCTAAAGAGATCGAGCTCGACGACCCGTACGAGAACATGGGCGCCCAGCTGGTGAAAGAAGTCGCCACCAAGACCAACGACGTCGCCGGCGACGGAACCACCACCGCCACCGTGCTGGCCCAGGCCATGGTCAACCACGGCATGCGCAACGTCGCCGCCGGGGCCAACCCGATGGGCCTGAAGAAGGGCATCGAAAAGGCTGTCGCCGCTGCTGTCGAGTCGATCAAGTCACAGGCCCAAGAGGTAGAGGACAAGTATCAGATCGCAGCCGTCGCCACCATCTCGGCTGCGGATGCTTCCGTCGGTGAGGTCATCGCCAATGCCATCGACAAGGTCGGCAAAGACGGTGTCGTCACGGTCGAAGAGTCCAACACGTTCGGCACCGAGCTCGAGTTCACCGAAGGCATGCAGTTCGACAAGGGCTACATGTCCCCGTACTTCGTCACCGACACCGAGCGTCAAGAGGCAGTCCTCGAAGACGCCTACATCTTGCTGAACTCCGGCAAGATCTCGACCGTTCAGGCGCTGTTGCCTGTTCTCGAGGCTGTCATGAAGACCGGCCGTCCACTGCTGATCATCGCCGAAGACATCGAAGGCGAGGCGTTGGCCACTCTGGTCGTCAACAAGATCCGTGGAACGTTCAACTCGGTAGCCGTCAAGGCTCCGGGCTTCGGTGACCGCCGCAAGGCGATGCTGCAGGACATGGCGGTCCTCGCTGGCGGCCAGGTCATCAGCGAAGAAGTCGGCCTGAAGCTCGAGAACCTGACCCTCGACCTCCTCGGTCGGGCCAAGCGGGTCATCGTCACCAAGGACAACACCACGATCGTCGACGGCGATGGTGCCACCGAGGACGTTGCCGGTCGGATCAACCAGATCAAAGCCGAGATCGAGAACACCGACAGCGATTGGGATCGCGAGAAGCTGCAAGAGCGTCTCGCCAAGCTCGCCGGCGGCGTTGCGGTCATCAAGGTCGGCGCAGCCACCGAGGTGGAGCTGAAGGAGAAGAAGCACCGTATCGAAGACGCGGTGTCGGCAACTCGTGCAGCCATCGAAGAAGGCGTTGTGGCCGGCGGTGGCGTGGCCCTCGTTCGGGCACGCCAGGCCGTGCAGGCTGTCGTCGACGGCTTGACCGGCGACGAGGCCACCGGTGCTCGTACCGTGTGGGAGTCGCTGACCGCCCCGTGCCGTCTCATTGCCGACAACGCAGGCATGGAAGGCGCAGTCGTCGTTCCTCAGGTCGAGGCCGCTAAGGGCGCGATGGGCATGAACGCGGCGACTGGCAAGATGGAGGACCTCGTCAAAGCCGGGATCATCGATCCTGCCAAGGTCACCCGCGCCGCGTTGCAGAACGCAGCGTCGATCGCCGCTCTGGTGCTGACCACCGAATGCCTGATCTCTGACAAGCCGGAGAAGAAGTCGGCCATGCCGGCAGGTGGCGGCGGCATGGGCGGAGGAATGCCGGGAATGGGAATGATGTGAGGCCTTCGGGCGTTACGTAATTCACCCCCAACAAATGGCCTCGGTGCTGCGATCAATCGCCGCCGAGGCCGTTTGCTTTTTCCGGCGCAGGTAGGCTCCGGGGCGATGGCTGCCACCTCCAAGCGTCCGTTCTGGATGCATCAAGTGGTGGAGTACATCCTCGGCGGGGCGATGATCGCGACCGGCCTGCAGAGCCCCACACCGTTGGTCCCCAGCCTGGTCGGTGTCGTCATCATGCTCCACTCGGCTGTCACGATCGGGCCGGTCGGCGCGTTTCGGGTCATCACCCGCCGAGTGCATCGCGGCGCCGATGTCGGTGTGATCGCCATCGAAGTGGTGGCCGGTGTGCAGCCGTGGATCCACCTCGAGTCGGGATCGAGGATCATCATGGTTGGCATCGCCCTCGTCCACCTGTTCGTGTGGTGGAACACGAGCTACGCAACACGGGTCAGATCTTCGGCTGCTTCGGCAGAAGGCGGACGCAGTACCGAGATCGGCAGGATCGCCGGGCGCCTCGTCGGCAACGGGTTCAACGCCGTGCGTCGACCGCGCAGCGATAGATAGCCTGAGCCGCATGTCGTTCATCCCACCTCCGCCGGATCTTCACAAGTTGCTGGCGGCGTGGGAAGAATGGGAGCGCGGCGAGCAGCCCCCTGGCAAGGTACTGGCCAATCTGAAGACTGCGGGCATGGCAATCGTCCTCGCCCAGCTCGTCGAGAGTGGCTGGAGCCCCGCTGCGTAGTTCGCAGTGGCGAGGCGGGGGCGATCAGCAGATCCCTCGACCAGAGGGTTGGCTGCACGGCGGCGCGGCGCCGTGGCTCGACCGGGTGCGCCGCCTGTCGGCGGCAGATGTGGTCGTGGCCGTCACCTCCCATCCACAACTTCCACCAGTCGCGCCCGAGGCGACGTTGCGCGAGTCAGCAGTCCTGGTCTTGATCACCGACGGTTCCGACGGCGCCGAGGTCCTGCTGACTCGTCGTTCGCAGTCACTCAACAGTCATCGAGGAGAGATCAGCTTCCCGGGTGGGCGCGTGGATCCGGGCGAGGGGTTCGAGGCGGCGGCGCTGCGCGAGGCACACGAGGAGGTGTCACTCGACCGATCGGCAGTGCAGGTCCATGGCCGGCTCGATCCGATCTCGACCATCGCCAGCGGAAGCTTCATCGTGCCGGTCGTCGGCACACTCGATCGACCGCCGACCCTGCGACCAGCAGCCGCCGAGGTCGATCGGATCATGTGGGTGCCACTGGCGGAGTTGACGCGGGCCGACACGTTTCGCGAAGAGGTCTGGCACCGCGATGGTGAACCGCGGCCGATCTTCTTCTTCGAGCTGGAAGATGAGACGATCTGGGGCGCGACTGCCCGGATCCTGCATCAGCTCCTGCGGGTGGCCCTGGGCATCGAGGGCCCAGAACCACCCGCCTTGTGAGGGTGCCCCGAGCTACAGCCCGCCGGCCATCCTGACGCTTGCGTAAAAGGTCTGGGCCCACGCCAGGCACGTCGGCTCGTCGTACCAGGGACGAGCCCAACAATGGCGCTTCATGTCGGCAAGGAACTGCTGGTCCACGCGCTTGCGGCCGGCGCTGTTCCAATGACCGCCGCCATAGCGCCGATCGATCAGTTGCAGGTTGCGGTAGCCGAAGTCGTGTCGCCGGCAGGCGTTGGTGAAGTTGAACGAGCGGCCGGTGTTGCCGACAAGTGGTGCGGAGCAGAAGTCGGTGCTCCAGTCGAACCATGCGTCGCTGTCGACGGCGGCGATGAACCCGCTCATCGATGTCGTGTACATCATGCGTTCGACGAACGCCTGATCAGCTGCAGCGGAACGGACGGAGCCGGCGAAAGCCGGCGATGCGACGGTCAGCACAGTCGTGACCGCGACGAGCACTCGGAGAACGTGTCTCATGGATGCTCCTCGTATGTGATCCCCGCATTGGGACTCGGCGGAGTCAATCAACGAACGAGGGGCCGTGCAACCCGCCGTCGTGGTGTAGCCGACTACGCCAACTTCTGCAGCAGTGTCCATGCCGATCGAACGTGTCGCTCTTGTGTGGCTCGTGCACCGATCGAGAATCGCAACACCGATCGACCATCGAGCACGGTGCGTGTGAACAACACGGTGCCGGTGGCGTTGGCCTGTTCGATGAGCCGATCAGTGGCCCCGTCCCCGTCGCGCACGGCCAGGCAGAGCAGGTTGAGCGGGTGCGGCGCAACGATCTCGAACCGATCGTCGGATGCAACCAAGCCGGCCAGCAATTGGGTCAGCTCCACGTGCTCGCGAATCATCTGGCGCACGGGCTCGACTCCGTCGATCCGCAGGTGGAACCACAGCTTCAGTGATCGAAAGCGTCGCCCGAGTGGCACCTGCCAGTCGCGGTAGTCGATGACGGCACCGCTTTCGGCAGCCGCCGATCGCAGGTACTCGGGGAGGATGCTCAAGGCTCCGAGCAGCGCCTTTCGATCGGCGGTCCAGAACAGATCGCAATCGAAGTTGATCCCCATCCACTTGTGGGGGTTGGTGCAATAGCTGTCGGCGCGATCCAAGCCGGCATTGACCCATCGGAGCTCGGGTGCGAGTGCGGCAATGCCGCTCATCGCCCCGTCGACATGAAGCCACATTCGCTCTCGCTGGGCGATGTCTGCGATCGCGGGTGTCGGGTCGAACGCCATCGAGCTCGTCGTGCCGTGGGCGGAGCACACCCAGAACGGCACGAGCCCGGCGGCGCGGTCTGCCGCGACCATCTCGGCGAGGGCCTGCGGACGCATCGCGAACTGCTCGTCGTGCGCGACCACTCGAAGTCGATCCGTGCCGATCCCGGCGATTCGCAACCCTTTTTCGATGCTCGAGTGAGCCTGGGATGTTGCGTACGCGATGAGCCGTGAGGTGTCGCCATCGCTGTTGATGGAGCCGCTGGTGATCCTCCACCGGGCGGCAAGGATCGATGCCAACGTCGCCTCGCTGGCCGATCCGTGAATCACGC
>JANPGV010000247.1:0-5928 GCA_031424145.1 Ilumatobacteraceae bacterium | reverse complement strand
CTGTCGACCGTGCGGCGCGCAGACCGGGTCATCATGCTCGATCGAGGGGTAATCGTCGGAGGGGCACGCACGGGGAGTTCGAGGGACACGTGACGATGCCCACCACCAGCAGCCGAACCGGTCTTACGGACGATCCGGAACTGCCATCGCGTGACTTGCTGCTCGACCCCGACCACGTCGCCGAGCGGCTCAGCCTGATTTTCGATCGCGAGGGATCGATCGAGGAGTGCAGTCTGCGACGCGTCGAATACCGGTTCGGGGTTTCCATCTGCGTGGTGTACAACGTGACGTGCGATGGTCGATCGTTCGTGATCACGGGCAGGACATTCGCCGCAAGCGACCGGGAATTTCGGCGAGCGGTCGCCGACGCCTTGCCGGTCGACGGCATCGCCGCCATCGCCCACGACGAGCACACAGACACGGTGTGGTGGACGCTGCCCAACGACCGGAAGCTGAGGAACCTCCTAACGCTGATCGACCCTCCGCTACGAGTCCGCGAGAGCAGCGGTGTGGCCTGGCATCAGTCCGAACTGGTCGAGTATTCACCTGAACGATCAGCAACGGTTCGTGTCCTCGACGCTCATGGTCAGGTCTGCGGATTCGCGAAGGCCTATCTGGATCGCGATGCACTCGACGCGGCGGACCAGTTCAACCGCGTCGCTGCCTCGGTCGCCTTGATCGACGGCATCCGCACACCTCGAGCATTGGGTTGGGCGCGCCTCGACCGGATCGTCGTTCTCGAGGCGATGCGCGGTCGTCCCTGGCCGCAGTTGCCCGCAGATGTGCGATCGCCGGCAATGAAGCATCTCGGCGCCGCACTTGCCGGCATCCACTGGCTTCACACCGACTTCGGACGCGGGACCTTTCAACGCTACGACCAACGAAATGTCCTCGCCGCCGCCGACCTGGTCGCTCATGCGCGCGCCGATCTGGCTGAACCTGTCCGACGGCTGGGCGCCAAATTGACCAGGGTTTCGCCCGCTCGTGGTGCAACGGTCTGCCTCCACGGCGACGTCCACATCAACAACGTGCTGTTTCACAGCGGCGAGGTGCACATCATCGATCTCGACAAGGGCGGCTCTGGAGTCGCGTCCGCTGATCTGGGCAGCATGCTCGCCTCGCTGATGACCAGCCGGCTGCTCGACCCCGGCCTGTTCGGCGCCGGACTCAGCACGTCCTTTCTGGAGGGCTACGGCTCGATTCACCCATTGCCGAGCACCGCCGAGTTGCGTTGGTACACCGCCGCCGCGTTCGTCGCCGAGCGTGCGGCAAGAGCCATCACGACGGTGCATGGTCCGACGCTGACTGTGCTTCCCGAAGTTCTCGCCATGGCCGACGGAGTCCTCGCCGGCAAGGTCGGTCTCGAGGACTGAGCGCGAGCTACAGCTCCTCGTTCTGGCTGACAGTCATCGTCTGACCATCGAGGAGCGCAATTCGCTCACCGACGATGTGACCGGACTCGGACACGTGCAGTGTGACTCCAGCGAGATTGGCGATCGGAACATCGTCGAGACCGTGCGATCTTGCGAGGGCGCGGATCACTCCGCCGTGCGTCACCACCAGCAACGAGCCACCGGGGCTCGCAGTCCGCATCGCGCCGAATGATTCGACGACGCGAGCGAGCACCGCATCGACGCCTTCGAACCCTTCAGGTAGCCGCGCCTGCTCGAGCCAGCCCGGCCAACCCTTGTCGATCTCGACACGCGTCAGACCGGTCCACTGGCCAACGTCGCGTTCGCGCAGGCGTTCGTCGACCGCAACAGGACCGACGCCCAGTTGCTGGGCGATGATCGCTGCTGTCTCGGCGGCTCTCAGGAGATCGCTGGAGACGATGCCGTCGACAGCCCCGATCGCGGCCGCAGCGACGTAGGCCTGGCGACGACCGAGCTCCGACAACGGTGGATCGGCGTGGCCCTGCCACCTCCCGATGGCGTTCCACTCGGATTGCCCATGGCGAACAACGAGCAGATCAGTGACGTCCATCGGGGGCGGGAGCTACCGCCGCCGCTTCTTCGAGCGACTGGGCTGCAGGTAGTCGTACTCACCGGAGACCTTGGTGTCGACCTTGACGCGCGTCAGGACGACGCCGAGCAGCGGCGCGCCCACTCTCTCCAAGGTGGCGAGGCTTTCGCGCAGTTGGGGCAGCGACACCTGCTTGGCCTGCACGACCAGCAGCACGCCATCGACGTGTCGCGACAAGGCCGCGGCGTCGCTGACCGCGAGGAGCGGGGCGGAGTCGATGATCACGTAGTCGAATCGTCTGCCGAGCTCCTCGGCGAACGCGTCCATGCGGCGACCGCTGAGCAACTCACTGGGGTTGGGCGGGACCGGACCGCCGACGATCACCCACAACTGATCCGTGATTCGCTGGATTGTCAGTTCCATCGGATCGCCCGCCAAGTTGTTGGTCAGACCGTTGCTTCCGTCGATCGCGAAGAGGCGGTGCAAGTTCGGCTTTCGCAGATCGGCGTCGACCAGCACCACGTTTGCGCCGGTCTGGGACAGGACCACCGCAAGGTTGGCAGCGGTTGTCGTCTTGCCCTCGCCGGGACGAGTGCTGGTGACCTGGATGGATCGCACCTTGCGCTCGATGCCGAGGAACTGCACGTTCGTTCGCAGATTTCTATACGCCTCCACGGGTGGGCTGTCGGGCGCGGAGATAGCTAGGGGACGGTTGTCGCGACTCGCCACATTGGGAACGGTGGCCAACACCGGCACATCCGTACCGAGCCGCGTAAGGTCGGCGGCACTGCGCACCGAATCGTCGAGGTGATCCACCAGGAGCGCCGCGCCGAGGCCCAGCACGAGCCCGACGATGGCAGCGATCGTTGCAGTTCGCGCTGGCGTTGGTTTGATCGGCTTGCTCGGTGCCGAAGCCGGCCTCACCAACTCCGCGTTGCCGGCCGACAACGCGGCATCGACTTGCAGTTGATCGATGCGTTGCCGGAAAAGCGCTTGCTGATCGACCAGCAGCCGACGGTCGGCTTCTGCACTCGAATCGTCGTCGGTGCTGCTGGCACTGATCTTGTTGTCGAGCGTGTCGATCTTGTCCTGCAGACCGGTGATCTTGGTTTGCAGTTCGGCGCTGGCCGCGACCATGCCGTCGACTGCCTGCTCGCGTTTGACGTCGATGTAGGCGGCGACATACGCGTTGGCCAGCGTGGCGGCGGTTTGCGGGTCTCCGCTCTCGACGCTGACGCTGATGACGTCGGCATCGGTGAAACCACTACCGCTGACGCCGGGCGGGTCGTCGTCGAGGCCGAGGTTCTCCTTCAACTTCTGGAAAACGGCGTCACCTTCCAGCACTGAGATCTCGTTCTGCACGAGACGATCTGGGTTGATGGTCTGCTGGCCACTGCCGAACACGGACTCACCTGGCAGTGTGCGAATCAACATGTCGGCACGGGCTTCGTAGATCGGGTCCTGTCGCCATGACAGCGCCACTGCCGGCGCCACGGTGGCGATGATCGCGGCGATCACGATCCACGACCGGCGGATGATGACGCGCCAAAAGTCGCGCAGGGTCTTCTCCGGACGCTCGCCGACGCTCATAGAAGTCGTCAGCCTACCGGTGGTGCTTGATCGTATGGATCAACGCGGAGCATCCGGACCGAGCACCACGATTACGTCGCCCGCGAGATCGGAGTTGGTGACCGGCTGCGATGCGTTCGATGGGAACGCAGCGATCACCGCGTTTGGCACGAGGATGTCTTCAGCGACGATGGCAGCTTCATCGTCGAACCCCGGCCGGTAGTAGACGATGGTCGCGGGGACCTTCTGCAGAGTGTCACCGAGGTCGATCTGATAACCGAGCGGTCGGATTCGATCAGCGGTGATGCTGGCGAGCCGGAAACGTCCATCACCGTTGGCGATCACCAGCCGCACCTGATCGCGCGGCAGCGGACCCGCCGCGGCGGTGGTCGTAGTGGTAGTCGCGGTGGTTGTCGAGATCGTCGACGCAACGGTCGCAGAGACCGAGGTGCTTGTCGTGGTGCCGGTGGTGGATCGCGGTGTCGAGGTCGTTGTCGCCTGGGCAATGGTGGTCGCGGTGATTGTCGGTTGCGACGGCTTCGTCGTCGGCGTCGAAGCGAAGACCTCGGTGGTCGAAGTCACGGCGGTTGGCACGGTGATGCTCGGATCGAGTACGAACGGATCGCTGGGAACGGGACGTCCGGCTATCGCGGCGCCGGCGATAGCCCCGACAGCGATCACAGCGACAGCGAGCGACCAGGACTTGCGCATGAGGCCTGCCAAGCTACCAGCGGGCCCCTCTGCCGAAGTGCTGGTACCAGATGCGCAGTAGATTGTGGCGATGGAGCTCGATTCCCAGATCTATGTTGCCGGTCATGCGGGGCTGGTGGGTTCTGCCGTCGTTCGCCGGCTCGAGGCCGACGGTTTCACGAACATTCTCACGGCCAAGCGCCAGCAACTCGACCTGCGCGATCAAGCCGAAGTGTCGCACTGGTTCAAGGCCAACCAACCGGAATATGTGTTCTTGGTCGCGGGCACCGTGGGCGGCATCCTGGCCAACAGCACGCGGCCCGCCGAGTTCATCTACGACAACATGATGATCCACGGCACCGTCGTACACGCCTCGCACCTGTACGACGTCAAGAAGCTCCTCTATCTGGGTTCCTCCTGCATCTACCCGCGTGTGGCGACGCAGCCGATCACCGAGGAGCAGTTGCTCACCGGGCCGCTCGAGCCGACGAACGAGTGGTATGCCATCGCCAAGATCGCCGGCATCAAGTTGTGCCAGGCCTACCGTCAGCAGTACGGCAGCGATTTCATCTCGGCGATGCCGACCAACCTCTACGGGCCCAACGACATCTTCGACCTGACAAGTGGTCATGTGTTGCCTTCCCTGATCCGCAAGTTCCACGACGCCAAGTTGAGCGGCTCGCGCGGAGTCGAGATCTGGGGCACCGGGTCCGCCAAGCGCGAGTTCCTCCATGTCGACGATCTCGCCGACGCCTGTCTCCACCTGATGACCAACTACAGCGATAGCGGCCACATCAATGTCGGAACCGGCGTCGACCTGTCCATCCGCGAGCTCGCTGAAAAGGTTCGCGATCTCGTCTATCCGGGTGCCGAGTTGCAGTTCGATGTCTCCAAGCCGGACGGGACACCGCGCAAGGTGCTGGATGTCAGCCGACTCAAGGCCACAGGGTGGTCGCCGAGGATCGACCTGGACACCGGCCTGCGCAATACATACCAATGGTTCCTCGACCAGCAGGCCGCACACATCGATGTTCGCGGCATCGACACGCTCGTCACCGCCAGCACCTGACGCGTCGAACGCGCGTGGGTCAGCCGTCCATCGAACCCATGTGCTCATGTCCGCCGTGGTCGTCGTCGGGATTGCACGTGACGTTGGGGTTCCACGGGGCAAACCTTCCAGCTGGGTTGTCCTTCGGACTGGCTGTCGGCTTGGGTGGGATTGGCACGGTCGTTCTGATCGACGGTCTCAGCTTCTTGGCCGTTGCGGTAGCCACGGCACTCGTGCGAGCCGATACGGCACCGATCACCTCGGACGTCGAGACGGGCGAGGCCGTGACGATGGGAGTTCGTGCCGGGGTTCGCGCCGTTCGCGCACATCGGTCGCTGCGATCACTGATCCTCGTCGTGTTCGTGGAGCGGCGGCTCGACGGTGGCGGCGTCGAAGTCGGTGTGATCCGCGGCAGCATGGCCGTGGGAGCGATCGTCAGTGCCGCCGTCATCGGCAAGTTCGCCGACCGCTTCGGGCCGATCACACTGCTGACCGCCGGCTACTTGGGGATCGGGCTGTTCACCGCGGTTCAGCGCTTCAGTCCTTCAGGAATGCTCGGCCGCGTCGCCGGCATGGCGGGCGCTCTCGACGCGCTGGCGCGCGCCGCAGGGTCATTGCTCGCCGGCCTCCTGGTGTCGCGCGTCGATCTCGTCGTCTTG
>JANPGV010000246.1:0-8961 GCA_031424145.1 Ilumatobacteraceae bacterium | reverse complement strand
GACCTGTACGACGAGTACTTCGTACGCAACGCCGATGGAACCTACGACGACTCCCTGGAGGCGTTTCAAGTGATCACCTGCATGGACACCGCCGAGCGGCCGACCGTCGAGCAGCAGGACGCCACCGTCGCCGAGTTCCAGAGCATCGCCCCACGCTTCACACAGCGAACAGTCGGCGATTATTCGTGCACGTTCTTCCCGCCGTCGAGGGATCCGCGGATCGCGATCACCGGCAAGGGCGCCGGACCGATCGTCGTGCTGGGCACCACGGGTGACCCGGCGACGCCGCTCGGCGGCTCGCGCAAGATGGCGTCAACACTCGAGAAAGGACGTCTCGTGGTGGTCGTCGGCAATCGTCACACCGGATATGGCGTCAACGCCTGCTCGACCTCGGCCGTCGAGGACTATCTGATCGATCCTGTGGGCCACCTGCCGGCCGAGGGTCTGCGCTGCGAGTGACACCGGTTGCCGTTGAGGTGCTTCTGGCGGAAGGAGTGGGATTCGAACCCACGGAGACCCATAAGACCTCAACGGTGTTCGAGACCGTCCCATTCGTCCACTCTGGCATCCTTCCGGGTGGCAGGCTAGCGGCTTTGGTCACAACTCAATGTTTCCTCAAGACGCTCGCCGTCCGTGCCGATGGATCTTCCGTGGCGGACGCAAATCTCTTTCCTGACGAGGCCGGTTTCACCTCCAGGCCTGCGTGGCAGGTGATCGAAGCAGCGCGTCGTCGGTATCTCACCGGTGAGCTGACGTTGCCGACGACCCCGCCGACACGAGTCTTCCTTCGTGACGGGATGGTCTATTTCGCCGAGCGGACTTCCGACGGCGCGCTTCCCATCCGCTTGATGGTCGAAGGAGTGATCACCCGCGAGCAGATGCAGCGCGGGACCGTGATCGTCAATGGAGTCGAACACGTCGGGCGGTTGTTCGACGCCGATCCCACGATCGATCGGGCATCGGTCGAACTGTGCGTCGAACTGTTCACCGACGACGTGATGATCTCCGTGGCCGACATCAACGTCAGCAGCTACGAGCTGGTGCTCTACCGGCGGCATCCCAGTGGCATCGATCGTTGGTACCCGCACAGCGTGCCGGTGACCGGTCGCCAGAACGACAACTCGAACACGGCAAAATCCACGACTCGCCCGTCCGCCGATGCCGCGGCTGCCCAGAAGGCTGCTGCCCGGCCGAAGCCGAGGCCCGAAGCGGCACCTGCTCAAGCGGAGGCCCAGACCACTCGAGCACCTGCTCAGCCAGCGCAAGTGCGTGCCGAGACGGCTGCCGAGACGCCTGCCGCGGCAGAGGTTGCGACCGAGGCTCCGGCGGAGCCGAAGGTCGGGCCCAGGAACAATCTCAACGCGCCCCCGATCACCCAGGCCGTGCCGATCACAGCTCCGGCGGGCCCGGCGAGCGTGCCGCCGCCGCCTCCCATCACACAGACGGTGCCGACCATCTCGCCGATCACGACCCAGTTTGCAGTCACCTCGATGCCGGCACCGACGGCTCAGATCCCGGTGACCGCGGCAGCGGATTCCCACGCCAATGTGGAAATCGACGCTGCGGTGATCGCCGACGAAGTGGCCGAAGCGATCAAGCGTGCGTTCGCCGGCATGGGCGCCGGTCTCTAGCTCTAGCTAGCTCAGCCTCGACGATTTCGAGCGACTGGCCGACGCGTTCTTCGACGAATTGAAGCGCAGATTCCTTTAGGGAGCGGGCGCTCGCCGGCCAGCAAAGAAGGCCCGCAACATCGCTGCGGACTCCTCGGCCCTCACGCCGCCGACGACCGGTGGGCGGTGATTGAGCCGCTGATCGCTGCAGATCTCGTACAGGCTGACGACGGCGCCGGCTTTCGGGTCAGCTGCGGCGAACACCACCCGGCCGATTCGTGCGTTGACCAGAGCCCCAGCACACATCACGCACGGCTCGAGTGTGACGTACAGGGTGCAATCGAGCAGACGCCAATGTCCGACGACCTTGGCGGCGTCGCGGACCGCCAGGATCTCGGCGTGAGCAGTTGGGTCCCCGGTCAGCTCACGCTCGTTGTGCCGTGCGGCGATCACCTGGCCGTCGCGCACCACCACGGCACCGATCGGTACGTCGTCATGGGCGGCGGCCGCGATTGCCTGGTCGAGAGCCAAACACATCGCGTCGTCGTCGGTCAGCGGTGCCATAGCAGCGGAGGGGGTGGGATTCGAACCCACGGAGGGTTGCCCCTCACACGCTTTCCAAGCGTGCCGATTCGGCCGCTCTCGCACCCCTCCTGGGGAGCGCAAGGGTAGCGGTCACGCTAGGCTTGCACCACCGAACTTGGCACCCGCCGGGTGAGGTGACGGTCGGGCCCTGTGCGACGGGCGCCCGGGAATCAGGTCAGGACCGGGAGGTAGCAGCCTTCAACGGCAGCGTCTGTGTGCCGCAGGTAGCCTGGCCGTCACCTCACTCGGCGGGTGCTGTTCATTTCGCCACTCCGTCTGCCAGCCGCATCGCCCGCTCGGCCAGATGCGGTGCGCCCAGCCGGGCCGCGAGCCTTGCAAAGCCGTCAGTCGGCCCGGTCCATTGCCAGTCATCGACGACTCCGACGGGCACGTCGACCTCGATTGTCGCGATCCTTCGGAACAACAGGGCCTGCTCGATTTGGTCGCGGAGGGTGACTGCCAGCTTCTCGGCACCACGAAGCGCCGGAAGTCCCCAGTCGCGCGACGAGGCTGGAATCTCGGTGATGGAGCCGAACTTGGCGAGCACGGTTGCAGTGCTCTTCGCTCCCCATCCGGGGATGCCCGGGTACCCGTCCGCGGAGTCGCCCACCAGCGCGAGATAGTCGGCGATCGAGGCTGGGCCTACCCCGAACTTCAGCGTCACTGCTGCTTCGTCGACGATCTCGCCCTTGCGCCGGTCGTACTGCACGACCCGCGTCCCCCGCACGCATTGTCCGAGATCCTTGTCCGGTGTGACGATCATGACCTGGGTAACGCGGGGATCGGCGTCCGCAACGGCAGCCGCCGCCCCCAGGGCATCATCGGCCTCGTATTCGATCATCGGCCAGGTCGTGAAACCGGCGCTGACGAGGGCCTCTTCCATCAGCGGGATCTGCGCCAGGAGGTCGGGATCCATGCCCGCGCTGGTCTTGTAACCGGCCCACATGTCGTTGCGGAAGCTCTCGATCACGTGATCACTGGCCACCCCCAGGTGTGTCGCGCCCTCGTTGACCAGTTGCAAGGTCGATGCCACGACGCCGATGGTCGCCGCGTAGGGAACAGCGTCGGTGTGATGGGCTGCCGACCCGAAATGTTGGCGGAACAATTCATAGGTCCCGTCGATCAAATGGACACGCACACGGCCACCGTAGTCGGCAAAGATCTCTCAAGATTGGGGCAAGTTCGGCCGATGAATTGTCCGTGGCGAACGAACTTCCGACGACTCCTGTATGGGCGCCTGCGGCCCCCAGTGAACCGCCGCCGCCCGCGCCTGCGGCGGCAACCCCGTCGACCACCGAAATATTGGCGGCAAGCATTGCCGGGGCGGTTGAACGACAACTGACGCAGTACATGTCGACGATGTCGCAACAGGTCGAGGCAACGCGGCAGGCAGCAGAAGCTGCGCGCCTCGAGATGCAAGCAGACTTCGCCAAACAGCTGGAGGCCCTGACTACGCGTCTCGACGGCAACCAGCAGGCCAATGACCGCTACCAGAGGGCCTTGCAGGCTGCGTTGGAAGAGCGCCTCGCCGAGTTCGCCAATCATCAGCACCAGACCTTGACCACGATCAACGGCAAGCTGGCCAGCCTTCCCGCGTTGGTGCAGGCCGAGCTGCCGGCTCAGTTCGCGGTTGTGAGCCGCGGGTTGCGTGACTACCTCGAACACAAGACCGCTGCGGTCGAGACGCAGATCGACGAACTGCACAAGAGCAGCCGGCGCTTCGACGAGCAAGCGGCGTCGATCGTCGCGCACATCAACGAAACGGTCGCAGCGCTGTACCGGCGCATGGACGACGGCGATCAAGCCGTGACGCGAACGGTCGAACAGCGCCTCGGCGACCTTCGTGGATTGGTGGACCAGACCGGAGCCGACGTCGCCCGGCAGTTGGCCGAGCACGGCCAGATCTTGTCGCAGCGCGTCGATGCCATCGACATGAAGATGGTCGATCGCGCCCTGGCGATGGAGGAGCGGATCAACGACCACAACGGCGTCAAGATCGCCAACCTCGAAGCCACGATCGGCCGTGTCGGCGCCGGTTTCGACGAGGCCATGGGTGCACTCTCCAAGCGACTCGTCGACCTCGAGGCCAACCTGCTCGAGGCGGGGGATCGCATGGATCTGCTCGCCGCCGACGTCGCCAAGGTCGACGAAGAGGCGCTCAACGCGGTCAAGGAGCAACTGTCCAGCGCAGTCGGCGAGGCGATGCTGGTGCGCATCGAGGTTGACCGTTTCATCGCGGCGCAAGACGAGAAGTTCGACTCGACGGCGCTGAGAATGACGGAGATCGAGGCTCAGTTGGCCGACACGATGGATGTCAGCGAGGCGGTGCAGCTGGAACGGCTCGAAGAGATCGAGCGTGCACTGCTCGAGCTCAACCCGAACCAATTCGTCCGCAAGGTCGAAATGAACAACGGTGGCGGATTCTCGACATCGAACAACAACTCAACGCAGCCGGCGGGCAGCGAAAGCACATCAACCGAACCCAGTTTCTCGTCGTACTGACGACGAGCTGGTAACGCCCCCATTGGCGGGAGACGGGCACCATGGCATTGTTCCAGAAGACAAAAGATTCACCAGAGGCCGCACCCTCGCTGCCGCGACCACAGATGCCGGCACCGATCGTTGGCGAGTCAGCAGCAGAATGCATGGGTGTCGGCCAGCGGCTGGTCGACGGTCAACACCTCACCGCCGAGAACTTGGCGACGGCGCTTGCGGCGGCCAATGGTGATCTGCTGCAGTTCGCAGACATCATGCTCGGCCGCTTCGGTGTTGGCCGCTCCGAACTGTCATACGCCATCGCCGAAGTCACGGAAGTGCCGGCGAATGACTCGAAGACCATCTCGCTGCCCGACAATGCCAAGGAACTTCTCGACGAGAAGATCGTTCGAGCCCACTGTGTGATCGGCATCGCCGAAGAGGACGGATCGATCGTCGTCATCGCCGCCGATCCGAGCCCGGCCAGACGCCGCGCCGTCGAGGCCGCAGCAGGCCGACCCGTACGTTGGACCGTCGCGGATCCGGCGACGATTCGTACCTTCATCGATCGCGTCTATCGTGCCGACGACGAGATCGACAAGCTCGTCAGGACCTTCGAGGTCGGCGATGACCAGAGCAAGGCCGCCGCGGCGGCCGCTGAGGTCAGCCTCGACGACCAGGCACCGATCATCCAACTGGTGAGCCGCATCGTGAGCCAGGCGATGCGCGACCGCGCATCTGACATCCACATCGAACCACTCGACGAGAAGATGCGAATTCGTTTTCGCATCGACGGCCACTTGATCGAGGCGTTCAGCTTGCCGCTCAGCGCGCACGCGGCTCTGGTCAGCCGTCTGAAGATCATGAGCGGCATGAACATCGTGGAGAAGCGCAAGCCGCAGGACGGGCAGTTCTCGACGGTGATCGACGGCAAGGACGTCGACGTTCGCGTCGGCAGCGTTGCCACGGTGTTCGGCGAGAAGATCGTGATGCGTATTCTCGACAAGAGCCGCTCGATGATCGGTCTCGCCGAGCTGGGCTTCCCACGCGAGACGTACCTGCACTACTCGAAGATGATCCACTCGCCGTTCGGCATGGTCATCTGTGCAGGCCCCACTGGAGCCGGCAAGACGACGACGCTGTATGCGTCGCTGCTCGAAGTCAACTCGAGCGGGATGAACGTCACGACAGTGGAGGATCCTGTCGAATACGTCTTCCCGGGCATCAACCAGATCCAGACCAACGAACAAGCCGGGCTGACGTTCGCCACGGGCCTAAAAGCAATTCTTCGTCAAGATCCGGACGTCATCCTCGTGGGCGAGATCCGAGATGCCGATACAGCCCGTATCGCTGTCCAGTCTGCTCTCACCGGTCACTTCGTCTTGTCGTCATTGCACGGCACGGACTCCGTCGCGGCCTTGCACCGGTTCCTCGACATGGGCATCGAAGCCTTCTTGATCGCCTCCGCAGTCGTCGGCGTGATCGGCCAGAGGCTGTTGCGCCGCATCTGCGACTCGTGCAAGGAGCCCTACGCCCCAGGTGCCGATGAGCTGGCGGCCTTCCGTCAACACTCCGGTGGCAGCGACAAGTCGCAGTTCTTCCACGGCACGGGCTGCAACTACTGCGCCGGCACCGGCTATCGCGACCGCATCGGCGTGTACGAGCTCTTGCGGATCACCCCCGAACTGCGTCGTCTGATCGTTGGCTGGGCCACGACAGAGGAGCTTCGTCGGCTAGCAGTCGCCCAAGGCATGCGCACGATGTTGCGCGAAGGAATGGCCTTGGTCGAGAACGACGTCACCACAGTCCACGAAGTCATCAAGACCCTGTACGCCAACTAGGAGCCACGAAATGCCAAGGTTTGCATATGCCGCTATCGACGCCTCTGGAACGTCCGTCGACGGAGTGACCAAAGCCGCGACGCTCGGCGAAGCGCGCAGCGGCCTATTGGATCAGAACCTGTATCCGGTGAAGCTCGAGGAGAAGCGGGGCGCACTCGACTTCGAACTGACGAAGAAGAAGGTGAAGAAGAAGGAGCTGATGCACTTCACGCGCCAGCTCGCCGTCTTCGTCAAGGCCGGCATCCCCATCACCGAGGCGATGCAGATCATCGGCGACGAGACCCAGGACGTGGTGTTGCAACGGACGATCACCATGATGGTCGACGATCTTCGCAACGGCGGAACGCTATCCGAAGTCGCCGGCAAGCACCCCGAATCCTTTCCCAACTACTACATCGGCATCGTTCAATCGGCCGAACTGACCGGCAAGCTCGACGAGACGCTGGAGAGCCTCGCCGGCTATCTCGAGCGCGAGGTCGAGACACGGGCCAAGGTGGTCTCGGCCCTGTCGTACCCGGGCGTCGTCATGGTGATGGCGATGTTCACAGTCGTGGTGCTGGCCGGGTATGTGCTCCCTCAGTTCAAGCCACTCTTCGAAGAGCTCGATGCCAAGCTGCCACTGACCACACGGTCACTGTTGTTCATCGCGACGCTGTTCAGCACGTTGTGGTACATACCCTTCAGCGTCTTCTGTGCCTGGGCGGGAACGTTGTATTGGTTGTTCAAGACTGACAGCGGGCGTCCGGTCAAGGACAGGCTGATCTTGAAGATCCCGGTCATCAAGGGCATCGTCGAATATGCCATCCTCGAGCGGTTCTGCCGCATCCTCGCGGCCATGGTCAAAGCCGGTGTGCCTCTGCCGGACGGGATGAAGACCACGACGGACGCCACAGCCAACATCGTGTACCGCGAACGTTTGGAGATCGCCCAGGTCGAGATGATGGAGGGTGCGGGATTTTCCAAGCCACTCGCCGCCACCGAGCTCTTCCCCGGCGCCGCCAGACAGATGTTCAAGGTCGGCGAAGAGACCGGCACGCTCGACCAGCAGCTCGAGGTGGCCAGCATCTACTTCGACCGCGAGTTGGAGAGCCGGATCAAGAAGTTCACGACGATGTTCGAGCCGATCATGATCATCTTCGTCGGGGTCATCGTCGGTTTCGTGGCGGTCGCGCTGGTTCAGGCGATGTACGGCGTGCTGCAAGGTGCCAAGGACGCAGGATGAAAGCCCGCGGTGAATCTCCGTATGGACGCGATCCCCAGCACGTCGATGGGGGATTCTCATTGGTCGAGGTGCTCTGCGCGATCGTCTTGATCGGCATGGTGACCGTCGCGATGCTCGTGACCCTACGGGTGTCGGTGAAAGCTTCTGCGCTCGACCGCGATCACATCAACTCCCACGCGTGGTTGCAGGGAGCGACCGACATCTTGTACGGCTACGACCGCATCGACTGCGGAACAGTCGCTAGTCCGGACGAGACGGGCGTATGGACCGCGTACAACAACTACGTGCAGGGCGCGCCGAAGCCGCTCAACTGGAACGGCACGATCGAAATTGTCCGCCCCATCCTGTTCTGGAACGGCGACACCTACTCCCCCACTTGTTACGACGACATGGGCATCAACCTGCAGCTGATCACGCTGCGCGTGCATGGCCCCGACAACAAGATCATCGAGTCGATCCAGATCGTGAAGGGATGAGGCATGTCGATCCTCAGGAGACGAGCACGGCTGGCGGACGACAAGGGCTTCACCCTGATCGAGGCGACCATTTCGATATCCATCGTCGGGCTGATCTCGGTCGTGCTGGCCAACGTCTTCAGCGTGGTCGTCCACAGCATCCCGAAGACGAATGAGCGCATCGACAATGCCAAGACCCTCCAGGGCCTTGTCACGTGGTTGCCCCAGGATGTCGACTCCACACCCGGGCCCAACTTCGATGAGTCGCCAGGCGCATCCACCGGTTGTTCCGACAACTCGGGCGTCAACCTGTTGCGGATGGAATGGACGGAGACGACCATCAGCAGCGGCATACCGACGCGGTTCATCGCCAGCTACCGCCACGTCCTGTCCGACGGCCACTACAGGATCAAGCGAGTCACCTGTTCGGGTACCGGTGCCGGTCCATTCAGCAACACGATCACACGTGCCGTGTCGAGCCCCCTCCCACCGCTGCCGGCGGGCTGGGCGCAAGGCCAAGCCCCGCTAGCGGTGTCGATCGTGCGTAGTGGCGCGGAAGTCTCGCTGGTGACCTTCACAGTGACGAACCTCGACGGGCAGATCACCAAAGTCGAAGCTGCCCCGAAGAACCCTTCCGAGTCGTTGCCGACGACGAGTGGCCTGCCCGTGCCGACGACAGCAGCACCGCCGCCGAGCACCGCAGCGCCGACCACCACGAGCACGACGATCGCCGCCGGGCCGACCACCACAACCCTCGTCCCGCCTCCGCCGAC
>JANPGV010000245.1:0-27062 GCA_031424145.1 Ilumatobacteraceae bacterium | reverse complement strand
CAGGTCGAGGCCCTTGACGAACGTGGCCATCATCCCGCACTGGTCCTCGTCCATGATGAACTTCTCGTAGCCGATCGACAGGCCGCCCTCTTGCCAGCCGGCGGCGTGCAGGACGAAGTTGGTTCCGGCCAGCACGGTCGGAAGCAACGTCGCCGCGCTCTCGTACGCCGCCTGGGCGTCGGGGATCTTCGAAGCTGTGAGAGAGCCGCCAGAGCGGAACGGCACACCGAGCCTGCGCGCCAGGGCCGCGATCGTGTACAGGACGATGGCCGGCTCGGGCGTGCCGAAGGTGGGTGCGCCGGTCTGCATCGACATCGACGAGGCGAACGATCCGAAGATCACCGGTGCACCGGGGCGGATCAGCTGGGTGAAGGTCATGCCGGCGAGCGATTCGGCCAACGTCTGGGCGGCGACGCCGGCGGAGGTCGTCGGCGCCATCGCTCCCGCGAGGATGAACGGCGTGATGATGCAGGCCTGGTTGTTGCGGGCGTACACCTCGGCTGCGCCGAGCATCGTGCCGTCCCACACCAGTGGCGAGGAAGCGTTGATCAGGCTGGTCAGCACGGTGCGGTCCTGAAGGTCGCCACCAAAGCCGATCGTGGCCATGTCGACCGAATCCTGGGCGCGGCTGGCCGCGGTGACAGAGCCCATGAACGGCTTGTCGCTGTACCGAAGATGGGTGAAGACCATGTCGAGATGGCGTTTGCTGACTGGCACATCGACCGGCTCGCAGACCGTGCCGCCGCTGTGGTGCAGATACAACGACTGGTACGTCAGCTTGACGAAGTTCTGGAAGTCCTCGATCGTTGCGTATCGACGGCCGTTGTCGAGATCGAACGCGAACGGTGAGCCGTAGTTCGGGGCGAACACGGTCGCGTTGCCGCCGATCTGTACGTTTCGCAGCGGGTTTCGGGCGTGCTGGATGTATTCGCGTGGTGCAGACGCCTGCACGATCTGACGACACATGCCGCGTGGAAAGTGCACGCGGGTTCCTTCCACCGAGGCTCCCGCGTCGGCGAAGACCTGTAGTGCAGATGGGTAGTCGCGGATCTCGACGCCCACCTCGTGGAGGATCGTCTCCGCGTTGTGCTCGATGATCTCGAGACCCTCGTCGCTGACGATCTCGAATGGCTTCATCGTGCGGGTGAGGTACGTCTCGGCCTCGACAACATGCGAGGCGCGCAGTGCCTGGCGTCCGGCCCGCCCGCCGCTGCGTCTGCTTGTGCCGGCATCGGCGCTGTGATCGGTGCTGTTGTCGGTGGACGTCATGACCGGTTCTCCTGTCTACGGCGTCGACGGCCCCCAGCGGCGTCGGCGGATGAGGTTCGTTCTGGAAGTGTGACCACGGCGCCGAGATGTGGCGACGGCGCTGTGGCATGGGGGAAGGCCATTGCCGCGACGAACAACTCCTGGAACTGTGGTTCTGTCGCGGTCTCGATCTTGACGACGGCGCGCGCTGCGGCCTCGAGCTCGGCGCGGGCTTGCATCGACAGAAGGGCGCGCACTGCGCCTGCGCCGGCAGCGTTGCCGACCGAGCGAACCGCCTCGACCGGTGCATCGGGAACGAGGCCGAGAACGAGCGCGTACAGCGGATCGATGTGTGCACCGAAGGCGCCGGCCAAACGCATGTCGCCGAGTGCATCGACGCCCGCGTAGCCCATCAGCAAATCGATGCCGGCGCGCAACGCCGCCTTCGCCAGTTGAATCGCGCGCACGTCGTTCTGGGTGATCGACAACTCGACGCTGTCGGTGCGGTGGAGGACATAACGGAACGTGCGGTCGTCGGCGACGATGTGCGCACACGTATCGACCGCTTCGCCGCGCACCACTCCTTCGGCATCGATCACGCCGGCGAGATACATCTCACCGATCACTTCGATGATCCCTGAACCGCACACACCACTGATCGTCAGGCCCTCCGTCGCGGCAGCAAACCCTGGATCGTCGCTCCACAGGTCGCAACCGATGACCTTGAACCGTGGCGCAAGCGTTGAGCGGTCGATGCGAACCCGCTCGATTGCACCGGCGGTGGCCCGTTGGCCGCACGAGATCTGAGCCCCCTCGAAGGCCGGACCGGTGGGGCTCGATGCGGCGAACTGCTGCTCGGTGCAGCCGAGCACGATCTCGGCGTTGGTGCCGATGTCGACGAGCAGTTGCCATTCCTCGCCGCGGTGCGGGCCCTCGGCCAACATCGCCGCGGTGGTGTCGGCGCCGACGTGGCCGGCGATGCACGGACCGACGAATGCGCGTGCCGTGGGAAACAGGAGCCCGATGTCGAGTGCCGTCGTTCTGATGGCCTCGGCGGTCGCCAGGGTGAACGGCGCCTGGCCGAGCGGGGTCGGGTCGATTCCCAGGACGATGTGGTGCATGATCGGGTTGCCGACGATCACGATCTCGAGGAGTTCGTCGGCTGGTTCCCCGGCTTGAAGCAGAAGATCGTTGATCAGGTCGTTGAGCGCGGCGCGTATGCACGCCGTGAGCTCCTTCTCGCCGCCCGGGTTCATCATCACGTACGACACCCGGCTCATCAGGTCCTCACCGAACCTGATCTGCGGGTTCATGATCCCCGCCGTGGCCAGGACCTCACCGGTGGAGAGATCGCAGAGATGCCCTGCGACGGTGGTGGACCCGACATCGACGGCGACACCGAGGGCCGTGTCGACGAAACCGGGCCAGATTGCTACCGCCAACGCATCGCGGTCGACGGCGATGGTCACCGAGCCGTGCTCGTTCGCCGCGGCGCGATGTGCTGCGCGCAGCACCGTGGTGCTCCACGAACGCACGTCGTATCCGTGCGTACGGGTGACTGCCTCACCGATCAGTTCGGTCACTGATTCCGAGTCGCCGAGCACCGCCTTGGGCACGTCGACGTTGAAGAGGGTGAATTGCGGGTCGATGACGAGTCCGGCGAGATCGACCGCTTTGCGAACGACCTGCTTGTGTACCTGGCTCTCGCTGGGCACCGCGATGACGGCATCGTCGAGAACGGTCGCTGCACAGCCGAGGCGTCGACCTTCGCGCAGCGGACGGCGTGCGTTGCCCTTCGTCTCGTAATCGACCTCGACCGCAGACCAATCCGACAATGCCGTCGGTCCACTGTCGATCGCCCATTTTGCGAACGACCCGGTCGATGGTTCGATCTGGCATCTTCCGCAGATCCCACGCCCGCCGCACACCGAATCCAGATCGACTCCGAGCTGGCGCGCTGCGGCCAACACCGTGGTGCCGGTGTCGACCTCGCCGGTCAAGCCGGAAGGAGTGAAAACGATTCGGGGCATCAGGATTACGCGCTGCGACGGCGACGCCGGCTTTCGCGCTCGTTCGACGCGTCGGTGGGGGCGCGGTTGGCGCGAATCCACGCGGCACAGTCCCTGTCCTGGCCGGCCAGAACGTCGGCCGCCATCACGGCGGCTTTCACCTCGGGGTGCATCGGGTTCATGATCGCCGAGGTCATGCCCGCGCCGATGGCCATGGCAAGGAACGTGCCGGTGACCTGATGCCTGTTGGGGAGGCCGAAGCTGACGTTGGACGCGCCGCATATCGTGTTGACCTTCAACTCGTCACGCAACCGACGGATCAGTTGGAACGCGTGTTGTCCGGCCTGGCCGAGCGCCCCGATTGGCATGACGAGCGGATCGACGATCACATCCGACGCCGGCACCCCGAAGTCGCTGGCACGTTCGACGATCCGCTTGGCCACTGCGAATCGAACGTCGGGATCCATCGAGATCCCGGTCTCGTCGTTGGAGATCGCCACCACGGCGGCGTTGTACTTGGCAACCAGCGGCATGACCCGCTCGAGCACTTCGTCTTCGCCTGTCACGGAGTTGACGAGCGGCTTGCCCTGGTACACGGCCAGGCCGGCCTCCAAGGCGGCGATGATCGACGAGTCGATCGACAGGGGCACGTCGGTGATGGATTGCACGAGCGTGATGGCCCTGGCGAGCATCGCTGGCTCGTCGGCCAGCGGTATGCCGGCGTTGACGTCGAGCATGTGCGCTCCGGCCTCGACCTGGGCCAGTGCGTCGATCTCGACACGGCTGAAGTCGCCGGCCTTCATCTCCTCGGCCAGCAGTTTGCGCCCCGTCGGATTGATCTTCTCGCCGATCATCACGAAAGGACGTTCGAAGCCGATCACCACCTCACGTGTGGCCGAGCTGACAACGGTATCGGTCATGAGCGTTCGCTTTCCTCTGTCTCGGGTTGTTCTGTGTTGGGTTGTTCTGTGTTGGGCTCGGCTGTGTCGGGCTCGTCATTCTCTTCGTCGTCACCGAGCTCTTCGAGCGCGGCGAGAACATCGCGGTCGATCGCACCGCTGGTGACGACGTCGGCTTCCCAGCCGCCGTAGTAGGCGAGAAGACCGAGACGGTCGCGGCGGTATTCGCGTTCTATGGCATCCGCCGCGGACTGTGCCTCGGTGGCAAGGTCGCCGGTGATCGGCCGGCTCTCCCGGCGCCACTGGGCGACCTCTTCGTCCGCCGTGTAGATCTTGGCCTTGCGCTTCGCACGGTCGATCGCTCGCTGGAACTTCCCGCCCAGCACGACCTGATGCCGATCACGCCCCTCTTGGGCATTGACCTGCGCGGGAATGTCGCGCCAGTAGATCACGATCAGTTCGCGATTGACACGACCGGCGCGAGCCATCACGCCACCCGCCGCGACAGGGAAACAGCGACGCCTTCGGAGACCGCCTCGGTGAACGGCCCGAGCCCGACGTGCCGATGTTCGAACTCCAGACCGAGCCGCGCCGCAGCGGCACGACCCATCTCGATGATCGCCTCGGTGTTGGTCTGTGAGATCAGCACAACGCGCCGATAGTTGCCGAAGTACACATCGAGCAACTGCGGGTGTCGGTCGAGACCGAGCCCTTGCCAGAGCAGCGGTTCGAAGTGCTTGGCGAGGAAGTCGGTGAGGAAGAACGTGCCCAGCTCTTCCTCGTGGATCGCCTCGAACTGCTCGGTTCCGCTGAAGAACTCGTAGCAGTGCGAGCCGGGGAGTCGCGTTGTCTCCGGGTGTCGCGCGAGCAGGGCGTCGAGAGCGCCACCCGTACCGCAGTCGGCATAGGCGACGAACACGGCGCGGTGCTGGGCCGCTGCAGCGTCGAGCAACGGCTCCAGTTCCGGGACGATGCGCTCGGGACGGTTGTGCAGGTTGGCCGGCAGGTACATCACCTCGACAGCGTCGGCAAGACCCGTCGCCTTGAGGACGGCGCGTAGCTCCGAGGCGAGTGCTCCACAGGCGATGACGAGGGGCGCGACAGCCATGCCGTGTTCCGCAGCCTCAGGCCACCGAGGGGCCGGGTGGCTCGGCCTTCAATCGATCGCGACGCGACTTGACCAGAGCCTTGGCCGTCTCGGCGGCAACAGCGGCATCGCGGCAGTAGGCGTCGGCGCCGACAGCGTTGCCGAACTCTTCGTTGAGCGGAGCTCCACCGACCAGCACGAGGTACTTGTCGCGAAGACCCTTCTCGATCAAGGTGTCGACGACGACTTTCATGTACGGCATCGTCGTGGTCAACAACGCCGACATTCCGAGGATGTCGGGCTGGTGCAGTTCGAGAGCGGCCAGGAACTTGTCGACGTCGGTGTTGATGCCGAGGTCGATCACTTCGAAGCCGGCGCCCTCGAGCATCATCGCTGTGAGGTTCTTGCCGATGTCGTGAATGTCGCCTTTGACCGTGCCGACGACGACCTTGCCGATCGGCTCAGCACCCGTCTCGACCAGTAGCGGGCGCAAGATGGCCATCCCGGCCTTCATCGCATTGGCGGCCAGCAGAACTTCGGGCACGAAGAGGATTCCGTCGCGAAAGTCGATGCCGACGATTCGCATGCCCTCGACGAGCGCTTCGTTGAGCACCTTGTCGGGACCCCATCCGCGGTCGAGCAAGATGGTCGTGCCTTCGAGGATCTCATCGGCGAGGCCGTCGTAGAGATCGTCATGCATCTGCGCGACGAGGTCTTCGTTGCTCAGCGTGGCGAGGTCGAGATCATCTTGTTCGCTCATCGAATCGGCTCCGTCTTCTCACAAGTCGTTCCACGATGCAGAATCGACCCGTATCGTGGAACAGGCTATCATATTGATGTTTTAATTGTGTAATGCAGGTCTGGCGGTTCCGGCCGATACACAATGTAGACATCACCATCGGGTGAACAGCCGGAAGGAGTGGCAGTGGTTGTGCGGGCACAACAGCGGGGCCGGATCGAGTGGAAGACGGTCGCGTTGTTCGCTGCCTTCTACACCGCGTGGCTGGCCGTCGTTCTTCTGCACCGCTCGCTGCCTTGGCCGGTATCGCTGGCCGTCCTTGCACTCCTCGGCGGTTTCTACATGTCGTTGCAGCACGAGGCATTGCACGGTCACCCGACCGGGTGGCGCGCCGTCAACACCGCACTGGCCATTGCGCCTCTGTCGCTGTGGCTGCCTTACCTGCGGTACCGGCGCAGCCACACCCTGCACCATCACACCGACCTCACCGATCCCCAATTCGATCCCGAGTCCTTCTACCTGCGTCCCGAGGATTGGGCAACGGCCGGCGTGATCAAACGCTCCTACATCCTCGTGACTCGCACGATGGCCGGGCGGTTGACCGTCGGGTCCGTGCACAGCATTGGTCGGTTCTGGTTGAACGAGTTGCGCACGATCAGGACTGACCGGCGGGCCAGGCACCGCTGGGCCGCCCACCTCGCAGCGGCGGCGGTACTGAGTTGGTGGTTGTTCGGTGTGGTCGGCATCCCCGTGTGGCTGTACCTCATCGGCTTCGTGATGATGGGTCAGTCGTTCACACTCCTGCGCTCGTTCGTCGAGCACTGCGCGGTCGCCGAAGGTACGAGATCAGCGGTGGTCAAAGCAGGCCCTGTGATGTCGCTGATGTACCTCAACAACAACCTTCATCACACTCATCACGCCGACCCCTCCACGCCTTGGTATGCACTGCCGAAGTTGAACCGCGAGCTCGGAAGCGATGAGCGGGCCGCCGTTGGCGCCGGGCTCTACCAGCGCGGCTACTTCGAGGTCGCAAAGCGCAACTTCATCCGCCCGTTCTGCCAGCCGGACCACCCACTGTCGCCAGGAGCGCGCCCCTTCGGCGCACGAGGTCTTCGGTGACCATCGCCTCACTGGCGATGTATCCCTTCAACCACCTTCGGCCATCGTTCGAAAAGCTCTGGGACGACGTTCGCTCACGCTTGTCGTTTGCAGCACCTTCGCTCGATTGGGAGACCGACCCCGACGACGCGTGCAGGCGCACCGACCTGGTGCTCGGTCAGAACTGCGGCTGGCCACTGGTCACGGACCTGGCGTCGGTGGTGCATGTCGTCGGGACGTTCGATTACGCGGTCGACGACGCCATCGACGGGACCTACCGGTCGGTCCTGGTCACCGGCCTCGACTCCGACTTGTCCGACATCCTCCAGCGGCGGGACCTGAGGGTCGCCGTCAACGCCCCCCAGAGCCTCTCCGGGTCGATCAGCTTGCAGTCGGTTGCGCTCGCCCATGGAGTCACGCTCGATGCCATCGAACGGACGGGCGCCCACGCCCTCAGTCTCGAGGCGCTGCGTGCCGGCCGCTGCCACTTGGCGGCGATCGATGCTGTCTCGTGGTCGTTGCTCGACAAGCGCGATCTCCGTGTCGTCGGTCAGTGTCCGCGCATCCCGTGCCTGCCACTGGTCACGTCGCGATCATTGAGCGTGGCCGTTGTCGACGAGTTGCGCGGTGCGCTTTCGGGTGCTGTCAGCGATCCCTCCATGGCGACCACGTGCGCCACGTTGAGGATTCGCGGCTTCCTGCCGCGTGAGCTGGCGGACTACCAAGGGGTATCGGAACTGCTCGAACTAGGGTGACCCGTCGTGGCCCGCACCCCCGATCCGAGACTCAAGCTCGAGCTCCTCGACCGGGTGGTCGCGTATCTTGCTGACCAAGGGCTTGCGCAAACGACGCTGCGACCCATGGCGTCCGCGCTCGGCGTCAGCATCAACCGATTGATGCATCACTTCGGATCGAAGGACGAGCTCATAACGGCGGCGCTGGCCCGGGCGATCGATCAGCAGATCGAGGTCCAACGCAGATGGCTGCAACGCTCGCCGAAGCTGACCCAGGTCGAGCTGTACAGGCGATGGTGGAAGTGGTTGTGCGCGACGCCGCAGAACTTGGCACTGGTCCGCCTCAACTACGAGGCGGCGACCCTCGAGCCGACTGTCACCGGCCTGGCCGGCGATGTTCGCGCCGACCAGATCGGCGTGTGGCGTCACGATGTGGAACGGCGCCTGGTGTCGGAAGGACTGAAGCCGGAACGGGCGGCGCAGCAGGCGTCACTCATCAAGGCGACGTTCACTGGACTGGTGATGGATCTGTTCGCAACCGGCGACACCCGACGTCTGACGACGGCCCTCGACTCGTGGCTGGCCCGGCTCGCCGAGGATCTCTACTTTCCGCGCGAGGGTGACCACACTGCTCTAGGGCGTCCGGGGCTGTCTCGCGGACCAACCTGAGTAGTACCTGCAAGACGACATTTCGAAATCACCACTTGCGCAAACCATGTGTGATAGTGGAGAATGACGTCCGTGTAATTACAGAAGCGTCATCTCGCTTCGATGAAGGGGCCCTAGGGCAGGGAGGCCACATGCAGAATCACATCAACCGGGATAGCGGCGAGCGAACTCTTGACGACCGGGACGGAACCGACGGACGCAGTTGGCAAGACGAAGCCAACTGCCTCGGAGTCGACCCCGACCTGTTCTTTCCTGAGCGCGGCGCGTCGACTCGCGAAGCAAAAGAAGTGTGCCGGGGTTGCGTCGTCCGGCTCGACTGCCTCGAATACGCACTGGTCAACGGCGAGAAGTTCGGGATCTGGGGCGGTCTGTCAGAGCGCGAGCGTCGCCGCTTGCGTCGCCAGCGCGCTCAGGCAAGTCGCCGCACAAGTGCCTGAAGGGCGCATGCCACTCGCGCTGCTGCGGTGGTAGCGTGACCGCCATGTTCGCATTCTTGGATCCGCCGGAAATCATTCTGATTCTCGTTGTAGTTCTGGTGCTCTTCGGCGGCGCTCAGTTGCCGAAGCTGGCGAAGAACCTCGGCAAGGCCCAGAAGGAGTTCAAAGAGGGACTATCGGAGGGCTCGAAGACCAGCGACGTGAAGCCGGCCGACAAGACCGTCGACGATTCCACGACGACCTGAGTCATCTGAGAATCAGTTGGCGACTCGGCGCCGCTTCAGGATGCGTCGACGCTCGCGCTCGCTGCAGCCGCCCCACACGCCGTGCTCGATCCGCTCCTCGAGCGCGTACTCAAGACACAGGGCGGCGACAGGACAGTCGGTGCAGATCTTGCGGGCTCGGTCGACGCCGACGCCATCGCTGGGGAAGAACACTGCAGGCGGATAGTTGCGGCAGTTGCCCTCCGACATCCATGCGGTGATGGTGTCGATATCCGTGGGGTTCTCGATACGGTGCATCGTGTCTCCTTCGTGACCGCGACCTGTCGCAGTCTAATGGTGCGCCCGACAAAGCCCCTTGTGACTCCGGTGGCCGCCGCACTTCGCTTGCTAGCTAGTCGTAATAGACGTTTCGCGAAGTGATCTGGTTCCCGTTCAAGCCGAGTTTTATACCACCGGCCCACGGACATAGCCAGGCACCCCTGCCGATACACTCCAGCCGCCGAATTGGCGCAGCTGAATTGGCGAGAAGGGAACCATTCCATGACCGAAGTCACCAACGAGCCGCCACGAGCCCACGTGCGCATCGTGTACCTGGGCCCGGTGTCGCCACATTGGGAGCTGTACAGCGATTACGGCGATCGCACCGTGCTCGAAGAGTTCCGTACACGAGTCATGGCCCGCTTGGTCCTGTTGCCGCGCGACGATCCCCAGTTCCGTCGCAATCGTGAGCGAATTGTCCGTGACGCAGAGCGTGAACGGATCTCCCTGGAATGGGATCTCGGCATTCCAGAGGGCGACTGAGCGGCTAGCACACCCATGTCCGACCGGCTGCTCAACCGAGAGCTGAGTTGGCTCGACTTCAACCGGCGCGTGCTGGCCTTGGCCCACGAATCGGGCATCCCCCTGCTCGAACGCTTCAAGTTCGTCGCCATCTGCTCGTCCAATCTCGACGAGTTCTTCCAAGTTCGCATCTCGGCCTTGAAGGACCAGGTCGCGGCTGGTGTTGCCGGTTCCGCCACCGGCGGGCTGACGCCCACCCAACAACTTGCCGCGATCGGCCCGAACGTCGAGGCATTCGTGATCGACCAGGAAAAGCTGTTGCTCGACGTACTGGTCCCCGAGTTGGCGGACCACGGCGTCAGGCTGGTGTCGTGGGATGAGCTCGACGAGCGCGACAGGACCTATCTCGTCGACATCTTCGAGCAACGCATCTTCCCCGTACTGACTCCGCTGGCGGTCGATCCGGCTCATCCATTTCCCTACATCTCCAACCTCGCGCTCAGCCTGGCTGCGATGGTCAGCGACCCCGACACAGGCGAGCGACGCTTCGCCAGGGTCAAGGTGCCGACCGTGTTCCCGCGCCTCGTCGGACTGCCGGACGGCGTTCGCTACCTGCCCGCCGAGCAACTGATCGCAGCCCAGCTGCACAGTCTTTTCGTCGGAATGGTCGTGGAGGAGCACGCCGCGTTCCGGGTCACCCGCAACGTCGACCTGACGCTCGAAGACGAAGAGGCCGATGACCTGCTCCAAGCAGTCGAGATGGAGCTCCGTCGTCGCCGGTTCGGCCGGGCGGTACGTGTGGAGGTGCAGGCGGGCATCAGCCAGGAGATGCTCGAGTTGCTGTTGCGCGAGCTCGACCTCGGCCCCAACGACGTCACCTCGCACCGCGCCCCGCTCGACCTCACTTGCCTCTGGCAGCTGCACGCGCTGGACATCGAGGAGCTGAAGGATCGTCCGTGGCCGCCGGTCACGGCCGGGCGCATCGCCGCCGCCGAAGAGGCCGATCGCAGCATCTTCTCCGTGATCCGGGAGCGGCCGTTGATGGCCCATCACCCCTACGAGAGCTTCGCCAGCAGCATCGAGTCGTTCATCGCCCAGGCGGCCGACGACCCACGCGTGCAGAGCATCAAGATGACGCTGTATCGAGCCGGCGGCGACAGTCCCATAGCGCGCAGCCTCATCCGCGCCGCGGAGCGCGGTGTACAGGTCGCCGTGCTGGTCGAGCTGAAGGCCAGGTTCGACGAGGCCACCAACGTCACGTGGGCCAAAGCGTTGGAACGAGCCGGGGTGCACGTGATCTACGGCTTCGTGGGGCTGAAGACACACGCCAAATGCGTGCTCGTCGTTCGCGCCGACGAGGACGGGCTGCGCCGTTACTGCCACATCGGCACGGGCAACTACAACTCGCGCACAGCGCGCCTGTACGAGGATGTCGGCTTCCTCACCTGTGATCCACCTGTCGGCGACGACGTGGCCCAGCTCTTCAACCATCTCACCGGGTACAGCCGGGCCCACGACTACTACACGTTGCTGGTCGCGCCGCGGGACCTTCGCGGGCAGCTCGTCGACCTGATCGAGCACGAAGCCACCCTGGGCGAAGATGGTCGCATCACCGGGAAGCTGAACTCGTTGGGTGATCCCGAGCTGGTCGAGGCGCTGTACGAAGCCAGCAACGCCGGCGTGCAGATCGATCTGGCCATCCGCGGCATCTGCGGCCTGCGCCCAGGAGTTCCCGGGATGAGCGAGAACATTCGAGTGCGATCGATTCTCGGTCGATACCTCGAGCACTCGAGGATCATCCGCTTCGGCCATGGAGATGAGGGCGGGCCACTCTTCCTGATCGGCTCGGCCGACTGGATGCCGCGCAACCTCGATCGGCGCATCGAGGTTCTGGTTCCGGTTGAGCACCCGAAGCACCAGGCTTGGCTCGATCACGTCTTCACCACCCAATTCGCCGATGACATCGTGCGCTGGGAGATGGAGGGAGACGGATCCTGGCAGCGACGCGGCCCCGAGTTGTTCACTGACGGTGATGCGCAGGAACGCTTCTATCAGTGGGTCGCCGATCGCCAGCGGCGCTGATTCGCGTCCCGTTGGCCCGCTGTTCACCTCTGGTTCATCTCGGCTGAGGTTCGACGACACCTGCCGTCGGTACGTTCTCCCTGGATGTCTTCCATGGATGTGGTTCGTTCATTTCCAACTACCGTTGAGCCGATGGAGTGGCACGTGAGAAGCAGGTTTGGGTGATGGGCGAACTACGCAAGGGCTTCCACAACGATCTCGAGGACGCACGTGCAGAACTGGTGCGTCTGGCGGCCTCCGTCACCGAAGCGATCCCACGAGCAACCGCAGTGTTGCTCGACGGCGACCTCGAAGGTGCCGACTACATCATCCAGGGCGATGACGAGATCGACGCCCGTTCCCTCGATCTCGAGGAGCACTGTTACCGCATCCTGGCGCTGCAAGCACCCGTCGCCAGCGATCTCCGTCAGGTCGTCGCTCTGCTGAAGATGATCGCCGACGTCGAACGATCCGCCGATCTCGTCTGCAACATCTGCAAGGCGGCGCGGCGGATCTACGGGCACGATCTCGATCCGAAGCTGCGCGGGATCATCTCGCGCATGGGCGAGCAGGCGCAGCAGCTGTACACGGCGGCAATCGAGTCGTTCGTCGAGAACGATGCCGCGAAAGCAGCGGCAATCGACGACATGGACTCCTACCTCGACGGCTTGCAGAAGCAGTTCGTACAGGCGATCTTCGAAAGTCACGCTGCCGGCCGAATCGACCTGCAGGTGGCTGTGCAGTTGGCCGTCGTGGCGCGCTTCTACGAGCGAATCGGCGACCACGCGGTCAACGTCGGCGAGCGGGTGCGATTCGTCATCACCGGATGGCTGCCCGAACACCACGGTGCCCAGCGGTTCCGGCTTCGCAACGACGACACCGGAGAAATGCCGCGTGTAACAAGCCCCCCGCAGGATGAACACACGCCGTGATGACGCCGTGCTGACATTTGGTCGTCGTCGCCGACCGCCTGAGGTCGCCGGACCGGAACAAGGCGTCGCTCAGTCCCGGCTCGCCGAGCTCGAGGCCGAGGTCCTGCACCTGCGTCGAGCGCTCGATGCCCTCCCGATCGGGGTAGTGCTCACCGATCCGACGGGGGAGACGACGGTCGAGAACATCGCCGCACGGACGTTTCACGGACACGCTGCCGTTCTCGTCGAAGAGGCCGTCGAACGTCACGTGCGCAAGGCGGTTCGCGGCACCGCCAGCGGCCAAACCGTCGAGTTCATCGGCCCGCCGCGGACCGTCCTTGCCATCCTGGCCATCCCGCTCGAAGACGGCGGTGCCTTGGTGACGGTCGACGACGTCAGCGAACGTGCGCGTCTCGATGCGGTGCGCACCGACTTCGTCGCCAACATCAGCCACGAGCTGAAGACGCCGGTCGGCGCTCTCGCGGTGCTTGCCGAAGCGCTTGCCGACATGGACGATCCATCATCCGCTCGCGGGCTGGCCGACAAGCTGGTCAACGAGGCGCACCGCGCGGCCAGGACCATCGACGACCTGCTCGAGCTGTCACGAACCGAGCTCGGAGGCGCTGCGGCGAAAGACGTCGTCTCCGTTGCCCACGTCATCGACGACGCCGTTGGCCGCGCCCACGCCGCCGCCGAGCACCATTCGATCAAAGTCAGCGTCGTGATCGGCGCTGGCGAGTTGCATGTCGTGGGAAGTCACCGGCAACTGGTCTCGGCCATCGCCAACCTGCTCGAGAACGCTGTGAAGTACAGCGACGACGGGTCAGAGGTGGTCGTTGAGTCACGTCTCGATAGCGGCTGGGTCGAGATCACCGTGACCGATACCGGCGTCGGCATCCCGGCTCGCGACATCGATCGCATCTTCGAGCGCTTCTACCGCGTCGACCGAGCCCGCAGCCGCGACACCGGCGGCACCGGGCTCGGCTTGTCGATCGTGCGACACGTTGCAACCAACCACTCCGGCGAGGTCACGGTTCAGTCCCGCGAAGGAGAAGGCTCAGTGTTCACCATTCGAATCCCGGCGGTGCAGACATGACGCCCCAACCTGTCGTTCTCGTCGTCGAGGACGAGCCAAGCTTTGTCGAGGCCTTGACGATCGGCTTGACCCGGGAGGGGTTTCGTGTGGTCTCCGTCGGTGACGGTTTCGAGGCCGTGCAACTGTTCGACGAGGTGCAGCCCGACATCGTGCTGCTCGATGTGATGCTGCCGCGATTGAGCGGAATCGACGTGTGCCGGCAACTGCGCAAACGAAGCCACGTACCGATCATCATGGTCACCGCGAAGGGCGCCGAGATCGACACTGTTGTCGGTCTCGAGGTCGGTGCCGATGACTACATCACCAAGCCGTACCGGATGCGCGAGGTCGTTGCCAGAATGCGGGCGGTCCTTCGTCGATCTCCCGGCGACAACTCGGCGGCCGCCGAGCTGTCTCCGGGCTCGCTCGCGGTCGGCGCCGTCGTGCTCGATCCAGACGAACACCGAGTCACCGTTGACGGCCAGGACGTCGCTCTGCCGCTGAAGGAGTTCGAGCTGCTGCACCTGCTGCTCGCCAATGCCGGTCGGGTGCTGCCCCGCGAGACCTTGATCGACAGGGTCTGGGGCAGCGATTATGTCGGCGACACAAAGACGCTCGACGTGCACATCAAGCGCCTACGGGCCAAGGTCGAGCCCAACCCGACGGCTCCGACCCGGATCCTCACCTACCGCGGGCTTGGCTACAAGTACGACCGCTCGAAGGACTAGTCCCTTCTTGGGCGAGCGATGGCCCTACCATGCCAGCGTGTCCAGTGGCCGGCGCCCTCCTGTCCCGTCTCCGCAGCCGGGCACGATTCTGTCGCCGTTCAAACGATTGGCGCGCACACATGCATTGATGACAGCGGGGGACGTGGCGATGGTCGTATCGCTCGCCGGGTCGCTGTTCTTCTCGATCAGCCCCGACGCGGCGCGCAGCAAGGTGCTGCTGTACCTGCTGGTGAGCTTCGCACCGTTCGCAGTAGTGGCCCCGTTCATCGGGCCGTTCATCGATCGGGCGCCGGGTGGCAGGCGATTCATCATGCAGCTGACCGCCGTCGGGCGCGCGCTGCTGTTCGTCATCATGATCTTCCACCTCGACGACCTGCTGCTGTTCCCACTGTCGTTCGGCGTGATGATCTTGCAGAAGACGTATGGGGTGTCGCGCTCTGCCTTGATTCCCACGGTCGTCAACAGCAAGACCGAGCTCGTCGAAGCAAACTCGAAGCTCGGGCTGATCTCCGGCGCGGTGGGTGCGCTTGCTGCCATTCCCGCCGGTGCGTTGGCCGCGATCTCGCCGAAGCTGTCGTTGGTGTTCGGCGTCGTCATGTTCGGTTGCGCGGTGATTGCGGCATCGGGCCTGCCGCGCGGAGTCGTTGCTCCATCCGAGCAGCCGGCGGAACGGATGGAGTTGCGCAACGCTTCGCTGCGCTCGGCCGCTGTGGCGATGAGCCTGATTCGGGCCGTGATCGGCTTCCTGTTCTTCGAGTTGCTCTTCTGGCTGCGCGAGAACAGCTACAGCAACGTGTGGATCGGCGTGGTCATCGGCGCCTCCACGGCCGGGCTGATGTTGGGCAATGGGCTCGCCTCACCGTTGCGAGGGAGGCTCCGTGAGGAACTGATGCTGACGAGCGCGATCGTTCTGATCACCGTGTCGGGCATTGGTGCGGCCATCTTCGGCGGCGTAGGCGCGGCGATCGTTCTCGCTGCGGTGGTCAACATGGCCTCGGGCATCGGTCGCATGGCGTTCGATTCGATCGTCCAGCGCGACGCGCCCGACGCGAACCAAGGCAGGGTCTTCGCCAAGTTCGAGACCCGTTTCCAATTGTCGTGGGCAGGTGCCGGGGTGATCCCGGTCCTGTTCACCTTCCCCGGTCGCCTCGCCTTCCTGATGGTTGGTCTGATCGGAGCGCTGGCGGTGGCCCTCTACATCCAGGCGTCGCGCTCGCGCTCGCTGGGCCGTTCGAGTGCGACGGTGTCTAGTCGCCGGGGAGTTCGAGGCGGGCGACCCACAAACCCGGCGCATCGATCTCGGCCGGGGTCGGCAAGGCCTGCGGCCGGGCGAGAAGAACACTGAGCCGAGCCTCGCCGACACGATCGACGATCCCGGCGACGAAGTTCTTGCCGCGCTGGACCTGATCGTGTGTGAGACGAAGGCCGAGCAACCGTTCGGTGTAGACGTCCTCCGAGCTGTGCTCGACTCGGCGGCGTCTCACTGCTTCGGCGATCCGCAGGGCGTCGCCGCCGATGACGCGCACCGACACTCCGTCAACCATGTAATCGACGTAGCCCACGACTGCTGCCGCGGCTGCGTCGAGCGATGGCTGGAGCTGACGTTGTTCCGGTGATTGCACTGCGCCGAGCAGGACAGCAGGATCGCTGAGCACCTGTTGCATCGCCTGCATCGGATCGCCCTCGTCGCTGTCGAGCGACGACAGCTTTTCGGCGATCGCCTCTGGATCAGGTCGGAAGGCCCCGACGTGACGTCGTACCAACGAGGCGAAGTCCTCGCGCAGCGATGTGATCGAGAACAAGGCGTGACCCGTGAGCTCCTGGGCGAGCACCCACATCCGCATCTCATCGACAGAGATGCTCCACTCCTCGGCGAATCGGTCGATGTTGCCGGGCAGAACGGTGATGCTGGCGTCCTGGCGAGGGATCGGCAGGTCGTACTGGCCGAATGCGTGCGTCGCCATCCGACCGACCATCGAGCCGACGGCCATACCCATCATCGATGGAGCCATCATCTTGCTGAGGCCGGCCATCATCGCCATCATCGGATCGGCGTTGAGATCGAGCGCATCCTCGTCTGATAGCTCGGCCGGCTTGCCCAGCGACGTGGCCAACTCGGTGAACAGGGGCCGGTACGCCTCGAGCGTGCGCTGTGCCCAAGCACCGGCGGTGACAGGAAGGATCTCTGGCGAGGGACCGTCGAATCCGGTGAGGTCGCGGACGTGCAGTTGCGCTATCTGGGCGAGTTCGGCGAGTTTCATCCGCACCGTCGGATCGATGTTGGCCTCGTTGGCACCGCCGTTGGCGGCCAGCGCGGCGAACTGGCGAGCGGCGTCCCAGTTGAGCGGGCCCTGACCGGTGAGGGCGCGGGCGAGATCACCGAACATCGGAAGGTTTTCGAAGGGGTTCTCCGACGAGTCGTCGGACCCTGGTCCGTCTGCCATGAACGCGAGCCTACGGCCTGTGCCGGCGCTAACGTCCGTCGTCATGACGCAGTCGTCGCCCGTCGCTTCGACGACAACGACTGTGTGGGTCAGCGACGGATCCGATGGCCTTGGTCAGCGAGTGGTGGAGCGCCTGAACCGCAGCCCTGAGCTGATCGAAGGTTTGCCGGGCGACAGCGATGTCGTCATCTGGCTCGCGTCGGCTGATGCGGACGCCAGGGCTCGTCGGCGGCAGAGCGCGACAGAGGGTGTCACCCCGGCCCTGTCGGAAGCCGAGCGTGCCCGGCACCTCGTCTTGGTCTCATCGGCGATGGTGTACGGGGCCTGGGCCAACAACCCGATACCGATCACGGAAGAGGCCGTCCTGCGGCCCGATGTCGAGTTCGTCTACGCACGCCAACTCGGTGCGGTAGAGCAGTTGGTCGACGAATGGCGGCTCGCCGCCCCCGATCGCACTGTCACCGTGCTGCGTCCGGCAGTGGCGATGGCAGCACACAGCACCGTTGGGTTGGCCGCCGCCCTGGCTGCCGGAATGGGGCAACGCTTCGGTGAGGACGACCCGCCGGCGCAGTTCCTCCACCTCGACGATCTCGCCTCGGCCGTGGTGCTCGCCGCCGAGCAGCGCCTCGACGGTGTGTACAACGTCGCACCCGACGGTTGGGTGCCCGGCGAGCGGGTGCGTGCGTTGGCGGGCGCCGTGCCGCGGCTCAAGCTGCCGGATCGTCTCACCGAGGTCATCACCAACCTGCGTTGGCGATTCCAACGGGGTCCGATCCCTCCCGGGCTGCGCAGTTATACGCGGTGGCCCTGGCTGGTCGCCAATGATCGGCTGAAGGCCGAGGGTTGGGCGCCCACCGTCACCAACGAACAGGCCTACGTCGAAGGCACCGAGGGCAAGTGGTGGACCATGGTCAGCCCGAAGCGCCGCCAGGAGATTGCTCTGAGCGGTCTCGGTGCCGCACTCGTCACCATCTGCATCATCACATGGCGCGCCGTGCGCCGTGCCCAACGCCGACGAGCAGCCCGCTGAGCGTTAGCTCGCAGAACTACATGGAGGGCGCGGCGACCAGGGTGACTGCTAGCTCGATGATCGTGAGGTCCGCACGCGTGACGGTGACGTTGACCACATCGCCCGGAGCGTACGCGGCCATTGCGGTTTGCAACTCGTCGAGTGTGCCGACGGGCGCGCCATCGACCGCACTGATGACGTCGCCGAGAACCAAGCCGACGGCGGCGGCCGGACCACTGGGATCGAGCCAGGTGACCGTCAGGGCGTCGTCATCGTCTGCAGTGACGCGAACCCCCAACCAAGGCGTCTGCTTCTTGGGCTTGGCCGGAGGCACCATCGCGCCAACGTTCTCGACGCTGACGATCTCGAATCCGGACGATCCGTGACTGCAGATGCCGACCAACTGACCGTCGGCATTGAGGATCGGTGCGCCCTCCGGTGTCGAGTCCGCCCAGCCATCGAGCGTGAGATGGCCATCAGCGTCGAGACCGACGTTGGCCGACGTGGTTGTGGATCCGATCACAGTCACCACGTCGCCTGGGCCGGCTGGGGGACCGACCCCGTAGGAAGTCATCGTCGCTGCAGCGTCGGTCGACAGCACCGCCAATCCACGATCACGATCGACCATCAGCACAGTCGCGTCGTGCGGGTTGCCCTCCGAGTCGGTGACTGTGATGACCTTTCGCCCGCGAACGGCGCGCGCCGTGGTGATGACCATCGAGTCACCGATCCCGACAGCAACCGGCGCTTGCGTGAGCTCTGCCGCTTGCGTTGTCTGGAGAGATGTCTCGGACTCCGGCAGGGTCGTCGTCGTCTCGATCTGCTGGGACGGCGCCTGGCTGACGGGGCTGGGTGATGTCCGCAGAGTTGTCGGTGGAACGCGCTCGTCGATCGAAGTGGCGACCAGCGTGTCGGGTCGGGCCGTGATGACAGCGGTGGGTCCGTCATTCGCCGTACTGACCACGACCGTCGGCGAGGCGAGACCGCCTCGGCCCGCAGATGGCAACATCGCCCACAGCACGGCGAGCGAGAGCAGGCCGCCGATCGCACCCGTCGTCAGCAGTAGCCCGCGACCGATGGTGATGGGCGGCTCGGTGTGGACCCACACGGCTCTGCCGATCTCGGAGGGGTGCCTCCACGCACGTTCGTGCGCCGGCAGCGGAGCGGGCGGGTACGCGTCTCCGTCCGCGGCGTCATCATCGGGCCACTCACTCCGCTCCACGAGCCGGAGAGGTTACCGATGTTGGAGTCGCCGCGGGCATCGCGCCCGTATCGCTGAGATGTTGGCTCCGGTGTCGCTTGCTGAGCGGCAGGCTACGATGGGCAGTTGTGCAACCTCCGGCTAGCGGTAACTCATGGCTCAGCCTGACCAGGGATCCGTTGCCGATCTCCGCAGCCTACGAATGGGCGGTGCTACCGCAGTGTGGTGCGGTCGTGCTGTTCAGTGGCACCGTTCGCGACCACGCAGTCGACGATCAGGGTGTGTTGCGAGACCATGTCGAATCGCTGACGTACGAGGCCTACGACGAGCAGGTCGTGCCGCGCTTCGAGGCAATCGACGTGGAGGTGCGTCAGCGGTGGCCGCAAACCGGCCGGGTCGTCTTGATCCATCGAACCGGCACGCTGGCTCTCGGTGAGAGCTCGGTGATCGTCGTGGTCAGCGCTCCCCATCGGGCCGAGGCCTTCGAGGCTGCCCGATTCGCGATCGATGCGTTGAAGTTGGGCGCGCCGATCTGGAAGCGCGAGACATGGCAGGACGGAGCCGATTGGGGCGTCGCATCCGGCGCGCCAGTGGAGGCGGCATCGGTACACGCGACCGCGGTACCGGCTGCACCGGTGTGGGCCCCTCCGGGTCAGCGGAACCCGTCGTGACGGCCGCCGTTGCCGTGGCAGCCGTGGTGCTGCTGATCGTGATCGGGCTCGTCGCCTACACCCGGCGACCGCGCCAAGACGCAGGCCTCACGAGCTTTCGACGACACATCGACGCCTTGTCACCCGAGTCTCGTCGGGAAGTGATGGATCGCGTGCGACCGTCGCAGCATTCCGGTACTGATTCGGGTGTTGAGTCAGGTGCTGGTTCAGGTGTTGGTTCAGGTGCTGATTCAGATGCTGATGGCATCGACGAAGCTTCCGGCACCGATCCACAGGAGCCAACGGACTAGCTCATGGCTCGCGACCTCGCAATCGATCTCGGAACGGCGAACACACTCGTCTACATGAAGGGCCGCGGCATCGTCCTCAACGAGCCATCGGTGATCGCGCTCAACAGGCAGACCGGGGAAGTCCTGGCGACCGGACGCGAGGCGTGGCAGATGATCGGGCGAACGCCCGGCTACATCGTCGCGGTCCGTCCTCTTCGCGGTGGCGCCATCACAGACTTCGAGATCACAGAGCGCATGATCCGCCTGCTGCTCCAACGCGTTGGCGTCAGCCGTTTCACGCGACCGAAGGTCGTCATCTGCGTGCCATCGGCCATCACCGAGGTCGAGCGTCGAGCAGTTACCGACGCAGCCCGTCGTGCCGGTGCAGCCGACGCGCAACTGATCGAGCAACCGATGGCAGCAGCAATCGGCGCAGATCTGCCGATCGACGAGCCGGTCGGCAACATGGTCATCGACATCGGCGGCGGTACCAGCGAGACGGCGGTCATCAGCCTCGGCGGCATCGTTGCTCTCGAAGCCGTGCGTGTCGGCAGCTTCGACATCGATGCTGCGATCCAGGCATACGTCCGACGCGAGCACGGCATTGCCATCGGTGAACGAACGGCCGAAGAAGTGAAGGTCGCTATCGGCTCCGCCGACCCGACCGACGACGAGAACCAGGCGGAGGTTCGCGGCCGCGACTTGATGAGTGGACTGCCGAAGACCGTCATCCTGACGCCAGAAGAGATCCGCCTGGCCATCGACGATGTCATCAGCAGCATCACGGCGTCCGTCGTGCGCTGCTTGTCGAAGGCACCGCCTGAGCTCGCTCAGGACTTCCTGGTGCGAGGCATGTATCTCGTCGGCGGCGGTGGCCTGCTGCGGGGCTTGGCGCAACGCATCGAACGGGAGACTCAGGTCCCGGTGAAGATGTCGACGATGCCGCTCGAGGCCGTCGTCATGGGCGCCGGCCACTGCATCGAGCACTACGACGCGTTGAAGACGATGTTCATGGGAGCTCGCCGCTAAGTGCGCATTCGAGCCGATCTCACAGACGAAATCGTCGAAGGTCTCCAACACATCCGACAGCAGTTCAAGGTCCCCGCGGATTTTCCCGCAGACGTGTTGCAAGCTGCCGAGGCCTCGGCGAAGCGGACACCTACAGCACACGTCGACCGCACCGACTGGCCGTTCGTCACGCTCGATCCAGTGGAGTCGACGGATCTCGATCAGGCGTTCCACATCGAGGTGGCCGGGAACGATGTGCTGTTGCATTACGCCATCGCCGACGTGGCGTGGTTCATCGACGATGGTGATCTGATGGACAACGAAGCCTGGCAACGCGGCGAAACGCTGTACCTGCCTGATGGCAGGGCCGGCCTCTATCCACCGGCACTTGCCGAGGGAGCCGCAAGTCTGCTTCCCGATGGCGCGCGCCCGGCCGTGGTCTTCCATGTGCGCGTCGATGCCCAAGGTCAATCCAAACTCGACGGTGTCACACGTTCGACGATCCGCAGCCGTGCAAAGTTGGCGTACGAAACGGTGAAGCCGTCTGATCTGCCCGATGCATTCCCTGAATTGGCGAGACGGATCGCGCTGGCCGAGGCCGCACGCGGTGCTGCTCGCGTCGAGCCAGTCGAGCAGGTGGTGCACGTCACCGAGAATGGCGGCTACGACATCTCGTTTCGACCGCGCTTGCAATCGGAGGACGACAACGCAGCAATGTCCTTGGCGACAAATCTGGCGATCGCCGACCTTCTGCTCGCGGCGGGAACAGGCCTGTTCAGAGTGATGCCCGATCCCGACGAGCGCGTCGAGCGGCGCCTTCGTCACACCGCCCGAGCACTCGGTATCGAGTGGGATGCGATGACTAGCCTGCGCGACTTCGCGCGGACGCTCGACGGGAAGACGCCGAAGTCCGCGGCGATGCAGTTAGCTATCCGCCGCGCCGGGGGAGCCGCTTCATACGTTCCGTTCGTCGCCGGCGAGCGTCCGTGGCATTCGGCGATGGCGGCCACGTACGCGCATGGCACTGCGCCGCTGCGCCGCCTGGCGGACCGCTACGTGGTGATGGGCGCGTTGGCGATCGCCAATGGCCAACCCGTCCCTGAACAGATCGCAGCAGCGTTCCGGAAACTGCCCGATGTGATGAAGCGCGCCGATGACACGGCAAGACAGATCGAACGAGGCGTCGTCGAGCTGGCCGAGGTTGCTCTGCTGAGCTCTCACCATCAGCGGACGTTCAGTGCGGTCGTCACCGACGTAGACGACCGCAGCGCACGCATCCAACTACGCGACCTTCCGGTCGTCGCACGCGTCGATGCCCACAGCGTCGCGCCCGGCGACGACCTGCGCGTGCGGGTGGTCACGGCCGACATCCCCAGCCGCACATTGACGTTGGAACGCGTGGCCTGATCAGCCTGGAGTGATCTCGTAAATCGGACCGAGGCCGTCGAGGACGTATATCGCGCCATCCGGCCCTTCGCTGACGGCGGTGACACTAGCGACGAGGCCGAGTGGGACCTGCTTGACCACATTGCGGTCCGCGATCTGCAGGGCCCGGACCTGCCCGCTGCAGTAGTCGGCGAACACGTACCAGCCGACCAAGGCGGGAATCGCGCTACCTCGGTATACAGCGCTGCCGCTGATCGAGCAGTCCTGGCCGACGTGCTCGTACTCGTGGATTGGTGCGGTTGTCCCCTCGGCCGATTGGTCGGCATTGAAGGGATGGTTGCCCTCGAACGCGCTCCAGCCGAAGTTGAGGCCACGGCCGCCGCCGTCGGCAGCCCATCCGACGTCGACCTCCTCCCACTGTCCTTGCCCGACATCGGCGATCCACAGGTCGCCTGTCGCTCGGTCGAAGCTGAACCGCCAAGGATTGCGCAGCCCGATCGACCAGATCTCCGGACGGGCACCGTCCACGCCCACGAAGGGGTTGTCGGGCGGCACTGTGTACGCGTTGCCAGCGCTCTCGTGTGGGTCGATGCGCAAGATCTTGCCGAGCCATTCGCTCTTGTCGAGCGCGCGACGATCCGGGTCTCCTCCGGAGCCGCCGTCGCCGGTGCCGATGTACAGCATCTTGTCGGCACCGAACACGACCATGCCGCCATTGTGGTTGGGGTACGGCTGATCGAAGCCGAGGACCTCACGACGCGAGGCCGGGTCGAAGTTTCCATTGGGGCTGATCGTGTACTCGTCGATCCGGGTGTTGCCGTCGTTGTTGGTGTAGTCGACGTACGCCAACGCTCCGTCGGCGCTGATCGCCAGACCCAGCAACCCGCGCTCGCCTTCTGCGCTGGTCAGATCGGTCATGTCGAGAGCGGTGGCCCCGGGCTGACCGTCGGCGGTCATGATCACGACCTTGCCGCCCTGCTCGACGACGTAGGTCAGGCCGTCCGTCGGTCGGTACGTCAGCAGCAACGGTTGATGGAACTCGCCCAGGGGAGTGAGAGCAACCACCGGATCGCCCAGCGGCTCGGGCGGTGTCGTGGCAGCGCCGGTCGCTGTCGCGCTCGGCGCGACAGTCGTCGCAACCGCACCGCCGCCAGCAGTGGTGTCATTCGATTGAGTCGAAGCAGTTGTGGCGCCTGTCGCCGATGGAGAAGAGTCGGCGGAGCTGACGGCGACCTGCGCGGGATTGTCCGAGCAGGCGACTGCCGAGATCGCCAACAGCGTGATGATGATCGGAGGGAAACGCCCGCTCATTGCCGACCCACCCGCGCCAGACCTTCTTGCACCACGGTGACCGCGAGCGTGCCGTCTTTGGTGAAGATCGCCCCGCCGGCCAGACCCCGCCCGGCACTGGTCGACAGCGCCTTCTGGTCGTACAGCAGCCAGTCGTCGGCGCGAAACGGACGATGGAACCACATCGCATGGTCGAGGCTGGCCATCTGCATGCCGGGGCTGTCCCACGACAGTCCGAACGGCAGAACCGTGGTGTCGAGCAGCGTCATGTCGCTGGCATAAGTGACCACGCAGGCATGCAAGGTTGGGTCGTCGGCCAGGACACCGTCGGCACGCATCCACACGCGCTGACCGTCGGCCGGATTGTCCTGACGGTTGAACGGATCTCGATCGATGTAGCGAACGTCGATGGGCCGCGGCCGGTCGAACCACACGCCCATGCGCTCCTTGTACGGAGTCATGCGGGTCTTGAAGTCGGGAAGTGTTTCAGGGTCGGGCACGTCGATGGGCATCTGCAGTTGATGGTCGCCTCCGCTCTCGTGCACGTGGAAGCTGGCCTGCAGGTTGAAGATCGCCTTGCCGTGCTGGATCGCCACGACTCGTCGCGTGGTGAAGCTGCGACCGTCGCGGATCCGGTCGACCTCGAAGAGAATGGGCACCAGCGGATCGCCGGGTCGCAGGAAGTACGCGTGCAGCGAATGCACCTGCCTGCCCGGGTCGTCGACAGTGCGGGTCGCGGCGACCAGCGCCTGGCCGGCGACCTGGCCGCCGAACACGCGTTGGCGGTTCTCGTCGGGCGAGCGCCCTCTGAAGATGTTGACCTCGATCGCTTCGAGGTCGAGCAGCTTCACGAGATCGTCGAGGGCGGTCATGATCTCATCATTGTGGAACGAGTCCTCTTTCAGCAGGGTCCGATCGAGCAGGGTCGGATCGGGCAGGATCTGCCGAAGCCGGTCAGCAGGAGGCGGCGTCGTGTGGCGACAGCCGGTAGAGCTCGCCGCCGGCGACCGGCGTCTCGAGATGCAGATCGACGAGAGCGGCAAGATCCGGCCGGCGTTGCTGTGGAGTCGCGCCGCCATTCTGGAGACTGTCGAACCAAGCCAGGTATGAATGGCCGGAGCACGCCTCATGCAGGGTTTGCTCGGCGTCGAGCGGATAGTGACTATTACCCGGCCGCGGTGTGGTGAAACCCATGAATGTCGGCTCGCGGTTCGTGAACCACCACACCCGTTGTGGGTTGTTGGTCAGCACCCGCGCATCATGCGGCAGCGAATCGATTGCGTCGTACAACTTCGGAGCGAACTGCACCTTGTACCCCGCACCGCCCGGCGCGAGATCGGGAAAGCGCACCGCGAATGCCGCGCCCTGATACACCCACCACCCCAACAACCCTGCACCCGCGATGGCTACGACGCGCGTTGTGCAGAAGCGATCGAACGTGACACTGGTGAAGTAGATCAACGGGATCAGCATCGGCGACATCACGCGCAGCTCGATGTCGTTGGCGGTGATCACTCGGGCGACGATCGGTAGGACGAACGACGTCGCCGCGAATGCTGCCATTGCGAGGTCGAGCGAGGTTGCCCTGCGGCTCGGCAATGCGAGAGCCATCAGCACGACTATGGCCAGAACGACGACCGTACCGATCCGGTCCAGTGCCGCTTCGGACCAACCATCGCCGACGACGATGTGGCCCGTGCCGACGAAGGCCAGATGAATGGTCCGGCTCAAGGGCTCGTCGACTCCTCCTTCGAAGCGCGGTCCCAGCGGCTGGCCGGTCTCGATCAGGTTGCGAACGATCCACAGCGAGATGACGCCCGCGGCCGTGGCCAAGAAGATCGCCAGCTGCTTGATCAAATCTCGTCGCAACACGATTCGCAACTCTTCTCGCAACTCAACTCCCAACTCTTCTCGCTGGTCAGTGCGCCATGCCGAAGCAGCAACCATCACCGCTCCGGTGGCGATCGCACCGGCACCGGCGTAGCGGGTCAGAAAGCCGAGCCCGGCGAGCAGCCCGGCCAACGCCAAGGTTCGAGTTGTCGTGTTGCGCTTCAGGACCACGAGCGTCGCCAGCGCGATGGCTGCGTACGGTGCTTCGGTCCAGACCACCGAGGCCATGTGCACGAAGCCCTGGCTGGCACCGAAGGCGAGCGCCCCGGCGAGGGCGACGATCGGACGAGCCCGCCGATGCAGGAGCGCGCCCATCAACGCGCTTCCAACGGCGATCGACGCCACACCGACAACCGTCGCCCATGCCAAGCTGCGGCCGCCGGCTGCCAGAAGCAGCGGATACACCGGACCGAACACCGCGAGCGGCTTGCCGGTGAAATCGGTCAGTCCGTGCCCCTCGCGAATGTGCTTGGCGACCGACAGATAGGTGATCGAGTCGGGGGACAGCAACGGATCGTGCCGGGTCGCAATCAACACCAGCGCTGCTGCCAACACGGGAGCGAAAAGCAGCGTCCATCTCGGCATTCGCCACCCCGGCGCCGCAACTGATGGACCGATCGCGGCTTGTGACACACGGCGATTATGGTGCGCGCCATGCCTCCGGCACCCCTCAGCCCAGTGTTGCGTGAACGGGCAATTGCTGCAAAGGGCTTCATGCCGAGTGAAGAGGGCGACGCGTTGTATGCCGCTGCAGTGGCCGCGGCGACGGCTGTCGACGGTCCGATGGTCGAGGTCGGCTCGTACTGCGGCCGCTCGACCGTGTGGCTCGGTGGCGCAGCCCGGGCAGCCGGCACGGTCCTGTTCGCTGTCGATCATCACCGCGGCAGCGAGGAGAACCAGGCCGGTTGGGAGCACCATGATCCGTCGGTCGTCGATCCGCGCACTGGCAGGATGGACACCTTGCCGGTCTTCCGAGCCACGATCGAGGATGCCGGATTGGAAGACGTCGTGGTCGCCGTCGTGGGCCAGTCGCCGATCGTCGCGCGATATTGGTCGACCCCACTGTCGTTCGTGTTCATCGACGGCGGGCACGGCGAAGTGCCGGCGCGGCTCGACTACGAAGGTTGGGCGAAACATGTCGCGCCGGGCGGAACGCTTGCCGTTCACGATGTGTTTGCCGATCCCGCCGACGGCG
>JANPGV010000244.1:0-2236 GCA_031424145.1 Ilumatobacteraceae bacterium | reverse complement strand
TTGACCACCATCGACCAGCCGTGCAACCGCCGTGCAAGAAGCGATGAGGTCACTAGCGGTCGGCGACGGTCATTCGAGGGCAGTAGTCCCAGCTTTTCCGGTTGGCTATTCCGTGCCCAGACAAGGTGCGCCTTCGCGCACAGAACGATGCTCTGTGCGTGCTTCTCGGAGCGTCCGGCGCGTTCTGCGTAAACGCCGCTGATTGTTCTGCGCTCCGGATCTAGCGCGCGTGGTCTGCCCGGTTCGCGCCCACCCTGCGATGGCGTGGATTGGCAGTCAGGCATGCGCTCTGACCTGCGGTTTTGCGTCACCACAGAGACCAGACTCTGGCCTATGTGGTGACGCAAACTCGGAAATGACCAGACTCACTCGATACCGAATGCCCCGATCTTCGCTGTCGACGCAAGGAAGTCGCGCGTGCAGAAACTCCAAGCCCATTTCGGGCTCGGCATCTGGTCGGGGGATGTGACAGAGGCGAGTAACTTCTGCGGATGCGCTTCGGACTGATCTCCCTCCCGACCAGCCCCTCGAAGATGCTCGAGGCCGCGACCGTGAGCGAACAGCTGGGCTACGACGCTCTCTACGCCGCCGATCATCTCTTCGCCTACTTTGCTGCGGATTGGCCATTCCTCGACGGGTGGGCCACGTTGGGTGCCTGGGTGCAGAACACGACGAAGATCCGTCTCGGCCCGTTGGTGGCGAATCTGTCGTGGCGCGATCCTGTTCAGATGGCGCGAACCGTCATCGCGCTCGATCAGTTCTCGGGCGGCCGGATCGATGTCGGCGTCGGGGCAGGCCGCTTTGCCGATCAGGTGATGGGCGGAATGCACGAGATGTCTGGCAGCGAGCGAGTCGCGCGACTCGACGAGGGCCTGGTGGTTCTGGATCGGCTGCTGCGGAATGATCTGGAGCCCTTTTCAGGTCGGTTCACGACGTATCAGGATGCTCGGACCACGCCGGGTTGTGTGCAGCAGCCGCGCCCTTCGTTGATCGTCGCCGCCCACGGTCCGAAAGCCTTGAGGGTGGCGGCACTGCGCGGGGATGTGTGGAGCTCCTACGGCGGCGTCGAGGACCTCACGGTCGACGAGCTTGTCGCCGTCACTCGGGAACGAAATGAGGGCCTCCGTGCGGCCTGCGAATCGGTGGGGCGTGACCCGGCCTCGATCGGTCGTTCCCTGCTGCTGATGCCGAACAACGGCGTCGACCCGTGGGGTGACCCCGACGCTCTGCGCGCATTCGCCGAGCACCTCCATGAGATGAAGTTCGACGAACTGGTGCTCGGCTTTCCTTCTCCGGACCGTCGTGTGGCATTCGAGCGCACATCCTTGGACGTGTTGCCGCAGCTTCGGTGAGGTGACCATCCGCGACGAGGAGGAGCCGGTGATGGGTGTTGGTGTGGCGTTCGGGCTGGTGCTTCCGATGGTCGAGGGGCCGGCTGATGGGTTGAAGCCGACTTGGCTCCAGATGCGCGCGATGGCCGAGCGTGCGGAGCAGTTGGGGTTCGACACGGTGTGGACTGCGGACGAGATCCTGTGGCGAAATTCCGACTGGCCGGGACCGCGCGGCTGGTGGGAGTGCTTGTCGATGACAGGCGCGGTGTCGGCGTGTACGTCGATGGTGCAGGTCGGCACGTGGGTGCTGTCGGCGTTGCATCACAACCCGGGCATGATCGCGTCGGCCGCCGAGACGCTCGATGAGATCTGCGGCGGGCGTTTCGTGCTCGGCCTCGGCGCCGGCCATGCCGGTGGCGGCGCTAAGGAGTTCGGGTATCCGGCCGACCGAACCGTGTCACGCTACGAGGAATCCCTGCAGATCATCGTGCCTCTCCTGCGCGGCGATTCGGTGTCCTTCACGGGTCAGTTCCACCGCGCCCTGGGCGCCGAGGTGTTGCCGCGCGGCCCTCGACCCGGCCGAATCCCGCTGATGTTGGGTGGGCACGCGCCGCGGACGATGGGGCTCGCTGCTCGACATGCCGACACGTGGAGTGCATTCGCGACGACGAGCAGCCTGCCGGAGACGTTCCGGCCAATGACCGCGCAGCTCGACCAGATCTGTGAGGGCATCGGCCGCGATCCGGCATCGATCGGCCGGTCCGTCGGAGTCATCGTCGAACCTGGCGACGCGAAGGTGGCCGAAGCGCTCGGGTTCGGTGTCGCCATCACGGGTTCGACGAATCAGATCGCCGAGACGATCGCCGGCTTCGCCTCGGTCGGAGTGACCAGGGTTGAGCTCTTTC
>JANPGV010000243.1:0-1797 GCA_031424145.1 Ilumatobacteraceae bacterium | reverse complement strand
TCGACGCCCCAGATTGCCTAGACGGCATCGGAGATCTCAGGCATGCTTGCACTCGGAAGGACGATGAACGTGAACACGCCCTGCTCGATGAGGCCGTAGCTCTTCTCTGACACGACCGGCGCCAGGATGATGTCGCGTGGGTCTTTCATGACTCGTCTCCGTTATCTGCGGGCTCGTCGTCGCGTTGGCTAGGTGGCAGCTGGAAGCCGGCCGCCTCGGCATCTTCGGCGGTCTTGAACCACAGTTCGGCGATGGTTCGGTCGTAGAACGCCGAACCCGGCACGTGGTAGAGGCCCGAGTCAGCGTTGCCCTTGATCTTGTAGCCACGCGGCGGCTCGCCATCTTCGGTGGCCGCATGGGCGCCCGCCGGTAACGGCTTGTCGTCCGAGGATGCAATCTCTGGAGCCTTCGCCGCCGCCTTCTTGGCAGGAGCCGCCTTCTTCGCAGCAGCCTTCTCAGGGGCAGCCTTCTTGGCAGCAGTCTTCTTGGCAGAAGCCTTCTTCTCGATGACCTCGCCGCCGCCGGGGAGCGTGGCGTGAGAGAAGATCACGTAGTCGCTGCACAGCACGTCGTACGCGTTGAGCTCCCGGCTCTCGATCAACTGCACTTCGGGCAGGTTGAGAAAGCTCTTGATCGCGTTGGTCTCGTCGATGTCGACGACGACCAATGCGCTGCCATCTACTCCCAACGCGCTGAGCAGCTTCTTGGCATCCTTCGTCTTCGGGGCATCGAAGCCCCACGAGTCGACGACAACGACCTTGCCATCTGCTGCCCGGTCGCTGAGTGCGGAACGCAGCGCGAGCTTGATCATCTTCTTGGGGGTCTTCTGGTCGTACTTGCGGGGCTTCGGCCCGTGGGCAACGCCACCGCCGCTCATGTGAGGCGACCGGGTGGAGCCCTGACGGGCGTTTCCCGTGCCCTTCTGCTTGAACGGCTTCTTGCCGCCGCCACGAACCTCGGCACGGGTCTTGGTGCTCTGTGTGCCACTGCGGCGAGCGGCCAACTGAGCGGTGACGACCTGGTGCATCAGCGGCACGTTCGGCTGCATACCGAACATCGCTTCGTCGAGGTCGAGGCTGCCGGCATCCTGGCCGGTCGAGTTCCTGACGGTGATCGATGCCATGTCGGTCACTTGCCTTTCACTGCGTTTCGAACAATGACCACGCCGCCATTGGGACCGGGAACCGAGCCCTTGACCAGCAGCAGGTTTCGCTCGACGTCGGCCTGGACCACCTCGAGGTTCAATGTGGTGACCTGCTCGTGGCCCATGTGGCCGGCCATCTTCAGGCCCTTGAACACGCGGCCCGGATAGCTGGCCGAACCGATCGAGCCTGGCGCACGGTGATGCTTGTGGTTGCCGTGGCTGGCGCCCTGGCCTTTGAAGTTGTGGCGCTTCATGCCGCCGGCGAAGCCCTTGCCACGGCTGACGGCGGTGACGTCGACGAGCTGGCCCTCGACCATCGTGTCGACCTTGATCTCCTGGCCGACTTCGTACCCGTCGACCGAGTCGAGACGCAGTTCGACCACGCGGCGGCCGGGCTGGACGCCCGCCTTGGCGAAGTGCCCGGCTTGGGGCTTGGTCAGCTTCTTCGGGTCCCTGTGGCCAAAGGTGACCTGGAGCGCCGAGTACCCGTCGCGCTCGGTGGTCTTCACCTGGACGATGCGGGCCGGCTCGACACGGAGCACGGTGACGGGCACGACTTTGTCGTTCACCCACACCTGGCTCATGGCGATTTTCTCGCCAACGATCGCTTTCAGTGCCATAATCGGCAGCCTTTTCGGGTCAGACCCGGTCGC
>JANPGV010000242.1:0-3690 GCA_031424145.1 Ilumatobacteraceae bacterium | reverse complement strand
GTCAGCCGGCACAAGGTCGTGCCCACGTTGCTGACCAACGTGTTCCGGCGACCGAAGGTCGCGACTCGCGTCGGCGCACCAATAGACGTTCGACAGTTGATGAACATCGGGCCCGCCACGGAGCCCACCGTCGACGAGGTTCGCCTTGCCGCCGATCTGGTGATGGCCAGGCTCGTTGCTGTCGTCGGCCAGCTACGCGGGGAACGAGCCCCGGAGCCTCACGGCGTACCTCCCATCGAGGACTGACCGTGTCTCAGTTGATCGGTCTCAGTTGACGTCCCAGGTGCCGTTGCTTCGCAGCCGGGCGGAGAGCTGGCCAGGACCGCGCTTGGTCGAGGCCTCGGCAATTTGGCGGCTGACACCCATCCCGTAGTCAGGACGCTCCACCGAGCGGAACACTCCGAAGGTCGTGGCCGCGTGATCTTCCAGCGAGATCCGTGCCAAGGCGAAGGCAAGCCCTGGATCATCGCGATGCGCGTCGTGAACGAGGATGGCCTCTTCGCCGACGTCGGCCACCACGACGATTCGCAGTTGACCATCGGTTCCCATGACCACACCCTTGTGGCCGTCGGCCCCGAACCTGATCGGCTGGCCGTTGCGCAGATCGATCATCATCTCTTCACGGACCTGACGGCTGGTGACGTCGTCGAAGGCGCCGTCGTTGAACACGTTGCAGTTCTGGAAGATCTCGACGAACGACGCGCCCTGATGAGCGTGAGCCTGACGGAAGATCTCCATCATGTGCTTGCGATCGAGATCATGCGTCCGAGCGACGAAACTGGCTTCGGCACCAAGAGCAACGCTGAGCGGGTTGAATGGCGCATCCACCGATCCATACGGGGTGCTCTTGGTGACCTTGCCCACCTCCGACGTCGGTGAGTACTGGCCCTTCGTCAGACCGTAGATGCGGTTGTTGAACAGCAAGATGGTGAGGTTGACGTTGCGGCGGAGCGCGTGGATGAGGTGGTTGCCGCCGATGGACAGTCCATCGCCGTCTCCCGTGATGACCCACACGTCGAGATCAGGCCGGGCAACTGCAAGACCAGTTGCGATGGCAGGCGCACGACCATGGATGCCATGCATCCCGTATGTGTTCATGTAGTACGGGAAACGGCTGCTGCAGCCGATGCCACTGATGAACACGGTGTTCTCCGGCGCAATACCAAGCTCCGGCATGAGCTGTTGAACGGCCAGCAGGATTCCGTAGTCGCCACACCCGGGGCACCACCGGACCTCTTGATCGCTTGTCCAATCCTTCTTGGTGGTGACCGGCACGATCGTGTCGCTCATTGCAACGCTCCTTCGATTGCATCTTCCAGTTCACGAGCGGTGAACGGCAGGCCTTGCACCTTCGTGACGGCCTTCGCATCGACCAGGTACTCGGCTCGCACGATTCGGCACAGTTGGCCCAGGTTGAGCTCCGGCACGATGATCCGCGGGTACCGCTTGAGGATCTCGCCCAGGTTTGGAGGCAGCGGGTTGAGGTGGGTCAGATGGACCCAGGCGACCTTGACGCCACGCCTCCGGGTGCGCTGAACCGCCGCGTCGATGGCGGCCCATGTGGAGCCCCAGCCAAGGACGCACAGCTCGGCGTCGGCGACATCGCCGACAGCGACGGCCGGTGGAATGTCGGCGGCGATGCCGGCGATCTTCGCGGCGCGCAGATCCACCATGCGTTGATGGTTCTCAGGGGTGTAGTTGATGTCGCCGCGTCCATCTTCTTTCTCGAGGCCACCGACACGGTGCATCAGCTTCGGCGTGCCTGGGATGGCCCACGGCCGGGCGAGCGTTTCAGGATCACGCAGGTACGGCCAGAACTCGGTCGTGCCATCAGCGTTCGTGTGGTTCATCTCGGTGGCGAAGGGCACGGAGATGTCGGGCAACGAGTCGACGTCGGGCAGGCGCCACGGCTCACTGCCGTTGGCCAGATATCCGTCGCTGAGCAGGATGACCGGGGTCCGGTATTTGATGGCGATACGAGCGGCCTCGATGGCTGTGTCGAAGCAGTTGGCCGGGCTGTACGCGGCAACCACCGGCAGCGGCGCCTCGCCGTGGCGGCCGTACATCGCGATGTTGAGGTCGGCAGCCTCGGTCTTGGTGGGCAGGCCCGTGGAGGGGCCGCCGCGCTGCACGTCGATGAGGATGAACGGCAGCTCGAGCGACACGGCCAGGCTGGTCGTCTCGCTCTTCAGGGCGACGCCGGGACCACTGGTCGCCGTGACCCCGAGGTGACCGGCGAAGGCAGCGCCGAGCGCCATGCCCGCAGCTGCGATCTCGTCTTCGGCCTGCACCGTGCGGACCCCGAAGTGCTTGTGTTTGGAGAGCTCGTGGAGGATGTCGCTGGCGGGAGTGATGGGATAGCTGCCGAGGAACACCGGCAACTTGGCCAGTTGCCCGGCAGCGACCAGGCCCCACGCGAGTGCGACGTTGCCGCTGATGTTGGTGTACTCACCCGGCGGCAGCTTGGCCGGCATGACCTCGAAACGGTGCTCGAACTGCTCGGTCGTCTCACCGAAGTTGTAACCGGCATTGAACGCCGTGAAGTTGCTGAGGCGGACGAACTCGTCTTTGAACTTGGTCTCGATCCAGTCGAGTGTTGGTTGCGTCGGGCGCGAATACAGCCATGACACCAACCCGAGAGCGAAGAAGTTCTTGGAGCGCTCAGAGTCGCGCGGCTTGACACCCAACGACTCGGTCGCCTTCTGCGTGAGCGATGTCATGGGCACCTCCACGACGCGGTAACCGAGCAGCGAATCATCGGTCAGCGGGTTGGCGGCATACCCGGCTTTGGCCAAGTCGCGCTCACCGAAGGCATCGCTGTTGACGATCAGCAGGCCGTGCGGCGCGAGCCTGCCGAGGTCGGCCTTCAATGCTGCGGGGTTCATGGCGATCAGCACGCTCGGTTCGTCGCCGGGCGTCGTGATGTCGTGATCGCTGATCTGCACTTGGAAGCTCGACACGCCGTTGACCGTGCCGGCCGGTGCCCGAATCTCGGCGGGGTATTCGGGCAACGTCGACAGGTCGTTTCCGAAGGTCGCGCTGACCGACGTGAACCGATCACCAGTGAGTTGCATGCCATCGCCAGAATCGCCCGCGAACCTCACGACGACTCGACTGATGGTCTCGGCTTCGCGCCCGGTAGGGCGATCTACGGTGTCCGTCATGGCCACCTCCTCCCGCAGGCGGGCGGCCTCGTTGCCGTCCCCGCTGTCAGTACAGACGTTATATCGCCTTGCGCGTGACAAAGGCGACACCTAGTAACGAAATCACCAATCCAGCCACGGCAAGCATGCCGAGGCGTTCCCCGAACAGGATGGCTCCCTCGACCGCGCTCAGTGCCGGTGTCAAGAAGAACAGGCTGGTGACCTGCGACGCCGCTCTCCGCTGAAGCAACCACAACATCAACAGCACTGCCGCAATCGACAGCACGACCACTGCCCAGAGCAGCGCGAACACCGAGCGCCCGGTGACTGCGAAGTCGATGTGCTCCCACGTCAAGGTGAGGATCAGCAGCACCACGGCAGCGGTCGCGTACTGCAGAACCGTGCCCCATAGAAGCGGCATCGCTGAGCACTTCTTGCGCTGCACCAACGTGCCGCCGGCCATGCCGAGAACACTGACAGCGGATGCCCCCATGGTCATCGCCGTAACGCCCGATGAATGGGTGAGCAGACGATCGATCACGACGGC
>JANPGV010000241.1:0-4239 GCA_031424145.1 Ilumatobacteraceae bacterium | reverse complement strand
GACTTCGGGTTCCGTTGGCTTCACATCCTCGCAGGCATCACTTGGATCGGTCTGCTCTACTACTTCAACCTCGTGCAGGTCCCTGCGTTTGCCGCGTACGGCGACGAGGCGCGTGCCCGCAACATCGCGATCGACAAGGTGGCCCGTAAGGCGCTGTGGTGGTTCCGTTGGGCAGCCATCAGTACCTTCTTGACCGGCATCTTGATGACGATCGTCACCAAGGACTACTTCGCCAACGACTTCGGCAAGCAGGCCGGCGGTCTCGCAATCAGCACCGGCATGTTGCTCGGCACCATCATGATGCTCAACGTGTGGGGCGTGATCTGGCGGAACCAGAAAGTGGTTCTGGCCAACGCGGCCAACGTCGTGGCCGGCGGCGAACCGGACCCAGCGGCTGCGGCCGCCGGTCGCAAGGCGTTCATGGCGTCGCGCCAAAACACAGTGTTCTCCGTGACGATGCTGTTCTTCATGGTCTACAAAGGTCACAGCAAAGCACTCGTCGTCACCCAGGTCGCCAGTTCGCACATCGGCATCTACTGGGCGATCGCCCTCATCATCATCGTCGTCATGGAGTTGAATGCACTGGGTCTGATGCCCTGGAAGGCAACGCCCAACAAGGGGCTCAACATGATGTACGACGGCCCCGGAGTGCGAAACCTGCTGGTCAGCGCGTTCGGGATGTGGGTCGTGTTCTTGATTCTCAGCGAGGTGCTGTTCCGGGCCTGACGGCCAATCACTTCACGGCCAAATCACTTCACGGTCAAGGTGGCCTTCATGTTGCCGTGGCCGGCAATGGTGCAGATCACCTGGTAGGTGCCGGGAGCCAACAAGATCGACTTGGTCTCGACATCGCCCCGGTTGGTGATGGTCAGCGACAGGCCGACATCGACACTGTCGGCATCGATCAGGTGAAGGTTGTGCGGCAGGGTCGAATCGTTCTTGGCTGTGATGGTCACCTTGCCGTCGACCGCTGTGGCGACATACGACTTGGCATCCCACGCAATTCCGTCGGTGGCCGTGATCACGGTCGCGTTTGCGGGGATGGTCGCGGAGGTGTTGCCACCACTGGCAGCGGAGCTGCCGCAGCCGACCAGTGAGATCGGTATGAGTGCAACAACGGCGGCGGCGGCGAGGGCCCGAAATTTCATGCGCAGAATATATAAGTAGGTGCTTCGGAAAACCAACTCGGTTTCCCGGGCAGGCGTCACGCCGCGGCGATCGAAGCGAGCCTTCAAAAGCGAACGTCGACAAGTACGCTCAGATGACGATGACAGCGATTGACTCTGCAGGGTCGGCCTTTGGCGCGAACTCGTGGCTCGTCGAGGAGATGTACGAGCAGTTCCGATCTGATCCTGGCTCCGTCAGCGAGACCTGGAGAGAGTTCTTCTCGGACTACAAACCCTCGATGCAGTCGCCGAGCAACGTCGTTGATGCTTCAACGCCGAGCACGCCGAGCACACCGAGCACACCGACGAGTGAGCCTGCGCCCGCCAACGGTTCCCCGGCGCAGTCCGCCGCGCCGCGGCCGGCGGCACAGGAAGACCTCGGCGATCCCATCCGCGGCGCCGGCGCTGCAATCGCGGCGAACATGGAACGCAGCCTGGCGGTCCCGACGGCGACGAGCTTCCGCGACATCCCCGCCAAACTGCTCGAGGTCAACCGCAAGGTGATCAACGGCTACCGCAGCCGCAGCGGACAGGGCAAGGTCAGCTTCACACACCTGATCGGCTTCGCGGTGGTGCGGGCGATTGCCGACGCGGTTCCCAACATGGGGAACTCGTTCGTGGCCGGTGCCGACGGCAAGCCACGCATCATCCGCAACCCTGCGGTCAACATGGGCCTTGCCGTCGACGTCGACAAGGGCGATGGCACGCGCACGCTGGTCGTGCCGGTGCTGCGCAACGCCGACGCCGTCGACTTCTCCGGTTTCCTTGCTGCGTACGAGGACCTGATCCGCAAGGTCAAGGGCAACAAGCTGGCGGTCAGCGATTTCCAGGGTGCGACCATCACCCTCACCAATCCGGGCACGATCGGCACCGTGCAGAGTGTGCCCAGGCTGATGCCGGGGCAGGGTGTGATCGTCGGGGTCGGCACCATCGACTATCCGGCCGAGTTCCAAGGCGCCGACGAGCGAACCCTCGGGTCGCTCGGCGTCAGCAAGGTCGTCACCATCACCAGCACGTACGACCATCGCATCATTCAGGGTGCTGAGAGCGGCATGTTCTTGAGGCGGGTGCACGAGCTGCTGCTGGGCGAGCACGGGTTCTACGAGGACGTGTTCCGAAGCCTCAGCGTGCCGTACGAGGCAGTGCAGTGGCATGTCGACCAGAACCCCGTGAATCGCGAAGAAGCGATGCTGCACAAGCAGATGCAGGTTGCCACGCTCGTTCGCGTCCATCGTGTTCGTGGCCACCTGATCGCAGACCTCGATCCCTTACGCTGGAAGGAGCCGGATCTCCCCGACGAGCTCGATCCTGCGACCTATGGCTTGACGATCTGGGATCTGGACCGGGAGTTCCTCACCGGTGGCGTCGGTGGGTTCGAGAAGATGAAGCTCGGCGACCTGCTCGGCGTGCTCCGTGACGCGTACTGCCGAACCATCGGTATCGAGTACATGCACATCCAGGACTTCGCCGAGCAGCGCTGGATCCAATCGAAGGTGGAGGGTGCGCAGCCGGCCCTCAGCAAGGAGCGCAAGCAGCGCATCGTCGAGCGACTCAACGCTGCAGAGGCCTTCGAGAAGTTCCTGGCAACCAAGTACGTGGGCACCAAGCGATTCGGTCTCGAGGGGTCAGAGTCGGCGATTCCGATCCTCGATCAAATCCTGTCGATGGCCGCCGATGCCGGCCTCGACTCAGCTGCGCTCGGCATGGCTCACCGTGGCCGTCTCAACGTGCTCGGCAACGTGATCGGCAAGAGCTACGACCAGATCTTCAAGGAGTTCGAAGGCCACATCGATCCCATCTCGGTGCAGGGCTCGGGCGACGTGAAGTATCACCTCGGCGCGACCGGCAAGTACGAGAGCCCCACGGGCGCCGACATCCGAGTCGAGTTGGCGGCCAATCCGAGCCACCTCGAAACTGTCGATCCGATCGTGTTGGGGATGATGCGGGCGACGCAAGATCGGATCGAGCCGCCTGGTTCGTTCCCGACCCTTCCGATCCTGCTGCACGGTGACGCTGCGTTCGCCGGGCAGGGCCTTGTCGCGGAATGCCTGGCGATGAGCGACATCAAGGGCTACCGCGTCGGTGGCACCATCCATCTGATCATCAACAACCAGATCGGCTTCACGACGAGCCCTCAGTTCGCCCGCAGTTCGCTCTATTGCAGCGATGTGGCAAAGACTGTTCAGGCACCGATCTTCCACGTCAACGGCGATGATCCCGAGGCGTGCGTTCGGGTAGCTCAACTCGCCTTCGACTATCGCCAGACCTTTCACAAGGACGTCGTGATCGACATGGTCTGCTACCGCCGCCACGGGCACAACGAAGGCGACGATCCCAGCTACACGCAACCACTGATGTACAAGGCGATCGCCCAGCGCCGCAGCGTGCGCAAGCTCTACGTCGAGGCGCTGGTGAAGCGCGGTGAGCTGACCGTCGAGGAAGCCGAGGGAGCCCTGGCCGACTTCCAGAACAAGCTGCAGGTTGCTCTGGACCAGACACGAGCCCATGCCCCTGAGGTGGTCAAGGCACCGAGGCCGCCCAAGCCCGTCGGCGTGCTGCCGCACGTGCTCACCGGTGTGGAGCGCGCCCGCCTCGACAAGATCTTCGATCACCTGACCGAGTACCCACCCGACTTCGCGCCCCACCCGAAGCTCGTTCGGCTGTTCGAGATCCGGGCGAAGACCTATCACGAACAGGGCGAGGTCGAGTGGGCAACGGCCGAGGCTCTGGCAGTCGGTTCGCTCGTTCTCGAGGGCACACCTGTACGGCTCGCCGGTGAAGACAGCCGGCGGGGCACGTTCAGCCAACGTCATGCGGCCTTGATCGACTACGAGAACGAGAACGACTGGGTCCCGCTCAACACATTGGAAGGCGCAACCGCGAGGTTCTGGGTGTACGACAGTCTGCTCAGTGAATATGCAGCAGTCGGTTTCGAGTACGGCTACGCCCATTCCAATCATGAAGCGTTGGTGATGTGGGAAGCGCAGTTCGGTGACTTCGTCAACGGCGCCCAGATCGTCATCGACCAGTACGTCGTTGCCGCGGAGGACAAGTGGGGCCAGATGAACAGCCT
>JANPGV010000240.1:0-13919 GCA_031424145.1 Ilumatobacteraceae bacterium | reverse complement strand
GTCGCGTATGCCGCGGCAAGGCCGAAGTCGTTGTTTGTACCGGCTCCTCCGAACGCTTGGATGGCCCAGTCCACGACTTTGCACGCCATGTTGGGGGCGGCGATCTTGATCATCGCGATCTCGCGCCGGGCCTCGCGGTTCCCGACTGTGTCCATCAAGTGGGCGGTCTTCAACGTGAGCAGTCGGGTCTGCTCGATCGCAATGCGCGACTCGGCGATCCGTTCCAATGTCACGGTCTGTTCAGAGATCGGCCGACCGAAGGTCACGCGCTGCGAGGTCCGTCGACACATCATCTCGAGGGCTCGTTCCGCGAGACCGATGAGTCGCATGCAGTGGTGGATGCGCCCCGGGCCCAGGCGGCCCTGAGCGATCTCGAAGCCGCGTCCCTCACCGAGCAACATGTTCGACGCTGGCACGCGAACCTCGTCGAACTCGACCTCCGACGCGCGGTCGGGCATGCCATAGAAGTTGAAGACCGGGAGCGGCCTGATGACGGTCACCCCTGGCGTGTCCTTCGGGACCAGGATCATGGACTGTTGACGATGTCGATCCGGGTTGGTCGGATCCGATTTGCCCATGAAGATGATGATCTTGCACCTGGGATCGGTCGCGTTCGTGGTGTACCACTTCCGGCCGCTGACCACGTAGTCGTCGCCGTCGCGCTGGATCGAGCTCTCGATGTTCGTCGCGTCGCTCGAGGCGACGTTTGGCTCGGTCATCGCGAAGGCCGAGCGGATCTCGCCGGCGAGGAGTGGACGGAGCCACTGCTGCTGTTGCTCAGGGGTCCCGTAACGCGCCAGCACCTCCATGTTGCCTGTGTCGGGTGCCGAGCAGTTGAAGACCTCCGGGGCGAGGTGCGATCTGCCCATCACCTCGCAGAGCGGCGCATACTCCACATTGCTCAAACCGGCGCCCAGCTCGCTCGAAGGGAGGAACAGGTTCCACAGGCCGGCCTCGCGAGCCAGTGGCTTGAGCTCCTCCACCACCGGCCAGACCGCCCACGGCCCGAGCTCCATCGACTCACGAAAGAAGCGCGCCTCGTTCGGATAGATGTGCTCGTCCATGAACGACTCGAGCCGCTCGACGAGCTCGACGGTCTGTGCGGAAGGATCGAAGTTCATTTCCCGAGAAAGGTAGGACTTATCGGCGCGGAATGCGAACCCTTGTCACGGCCGCGGGTCGTCATGCCCGCCGGAAGATCCGCGAAAATAAGACATTCAAAGTGGCGAAACATTGGATGTCTGTGGTCAAATGACGCTCACGTGCGACTGGGGTGTCGCAGCTCACACACCGTGAACTCGTTCACGGTCGACCAGGGGGAACAGATGACAACACACGGCTCACATTCGAAGCGCACGCCCAACCGACATGTTCGTCGCTCGGCGGTCGCCCTGCTGGCCGCGTGCGCGATGTTCGTCGGCGCATGCGGCAGCGATAAGAAGGCCGCCCCGACCGGCAGCGCCGCAACCGGCAGCGCCGCCCCGACCGGCAGCGCCGCCCCGACCGGGTCCGCCGCAGCCCCGACGGGCGATCCGATAAAGGTGATGACGGTCACGACGCTCAACGCAGCGGGGCCCACCTATGAGAACATTGCGAACACCGCCAACGCCTACGCGAAGTACATCAATGCCCGGGGCGGTATCGCCGGCCGCCCGCTGGCCGTCACGGTGTGTGACGAGCAGTTCGACCCGGCCGTCGCGACGACATGCGCCCGGAAGGCCGTCGAAGAAAAGATGGTTTCGGTCGTGGGTTCGTTCACGTTCTTCGCCGAGAGCATCGTTCCTGTGATCGCCGAGTCCAAGATCACGTGGTTCGGGCCGTGCTGCCCGATCACACCCTCGGAGCTGACCAGCCCCGACTCGTTCCCCATCGGTAACCAGCCGATGTACGCAGTGGGTGCTGTGGCTCAAGCCGTGAAAGATGGATGCAAGGCGATCAACGCGGTGATCATCGACGGTGCCCAGATCTTCATCCCGCCCATGGAGAACGCGATGAAAGCGCTGGGAATGAAGTTCGGTGCCGAGGTCATTCTCCCGCCGACCTCGCAGGACTATTCGGCCGAAGTCGCCCAGGCCACCGGTGGAGGTGCTGACTGCGTGATCGGCGTCATCTCAGAGACGCCGTACACCACGTGGAACACCGCTTGGGCCCAGTCGGGCACCACGGCCCGCCAGTACGGCCCCCAAGGCAACCTCAATGCGGTATCGGCCAAGGGCGCCGAGGACGCGACCGACGGTGACATCATCGCCGGCATGTACCCCGACATCTCCACTGCTCCGTGGGCGGAGTACCGCAAGGCGCTCGACGAGGCCGGGCTCGATACCGCCAAGCTCGATTACAACAGCCTCGGCGGGATGGGTACCTGGGCGGCGTTCGCCGCATTCACCCAGATCGCCGAAACGATCAGTGGTGACATCGATGCCGCGTCGTTCTTCGACGCAGCATCGAAGACGTCGAAGCTCGATCTGAAGGGGATGGTTCCCGTACTCGACTTCACCAAGGAATGGACCGGCGGACTTGACGGGTACCAGCGACTGTTCAACCGCAGCGTGGTCTTCAGCAAGCTCGAGAAGGGCAAGGTCGTACCGCTGACGACCGACTTCCAAGACGTCAGTGACCTGGCCACAGGCAAGGCCCCCTGAGCAACGCCGAACGGCGGCTCGACTGGGGGAACCTTCGGGATACCGCGAGTCGAGCCGTTCCGGCACTTTGTCGTAGACCATCATGACCAAGGTGTTCGTGCACGGAAATCCAGAGACCACATTCGTGTGGTCCGAGCTCGTCCCCGAGCTCGAGCGACGTGGCGTCGACGACATCGTCCTGCTGTTGCCGCCCGGGTTCGGTGCGCCTGTTCCCGAAGGTTTCGGCGGGACCCGACTGGATCACCGCGACTGGCTCATCGGCCAGATCGAGTCCCTCGACGGCCCGGTCGACCTGGTCGGGCACGACTGGGGAGCGGGGCACGCCTACGCCGTCGCCGCGGCGCGCCCAGATCTCTTGCGGTCGTGGGCCGCTGACTGTGCCGGTCTCGTTCACCCGGACTACGAGTGGCATCCCGCTGCCCAGGTCTGGCAGACCGCGGGCGAAGGCGAGAAATCGATCGCCGGCATCATCGCACTCGACGGTGGTCAACTCGAAGCGGCGTTCGGCGTGCCGGCGAAGCTGGCGTCCAACATGGCCGACCACCTCGACGCCGACATGGGCCAAGCCATCCTGAAGGTGTACCGCTCGGCAGCTCAACCGGCTATGCGTGAGCTCGGTGACCAACTCGCCGCCGCCGATCGACGACCGTCGCTTCTGCTCCATGCGACTGACGATCCGTACGTTCCACCGGACATGGTGTTCGCAGTGGCGGAGCGGATCGGTGCCGAAATCCTGACGCTCGAGGGTCTCGGGCATTGGTGGATGTTCGAGAATCCTGGGCTCGTCGCCGACGGCCTCGTCGCCTTCTGGTCCGAGCGGTGACGATGGCTTGACTAGTTGCGCGGCTCGACGAGCAGTTGTTCGAGCCTGTCAACGGATTCGGCGGAGATTCCAGCGTGCTCGGTGAGCCACGCTGTCATCCCGCCATACGTTCGCTCGACATCGTCGAGGAAATCGCTCATGAACCGCGGGTCGACGTCCATCGTGCCGGGAGGGAACCGCAGCACGACGTCGGCGTATGCCGGGCGCCGCTGCAGATAGGCAATGATCTCGTCGAGGATTGGCTCGGTCTGCATGAAGTCTGCGATCACGGCATCGCGCGTCACGCCGACGGCGGACAAGAGAATGGCAGCGACCACACCGGTCCGATCCTTGCCGGCCGCACAATGAAACACGGCGGGAGTTGCACCGGACGTGAGCTCGGCAATGATCTCGATGATCGCCGGGGCGGACACCTCTATGTACATCCGATAGATGCGCGGCATGTCGACGCGCCCGTCGGTACCCATCGGGCGCTCGAGGCTGGTAGTTGGTCGTCCACGAGAGATGGGCAGATTGATGTACCGAACCGGCGTGTCGAGCAGGGATTGGGCCGTCTCGCAGTCGTCAGCCGAGCGCAGATCGATGACCGTTCGAAGGCCGATGTCGTCGATCAGGAGACGCACGTCTCGCGCGTTGAGCTCCTCGAGCCCGCTGCTGCGGAACAATACGCCGCGCCGGGTGAATCGACCGTCAACGGTCGGCAGACCACCAAGGTCGCGGAAGTTCGGTGCACCCTCGAGGCGTGGTGGTACACCAGCGGCGTGCGGTATCGACATTTCAGCTCGCTGCTGCGGGCAGTTGCTCTGCGACCTCAACGATCGGCGTCGCCCGAAGATGCTCCAACCAGCGTCTGCGCGCGTCGACCTGGATCATCGCGATTGATCGTGCCATCTCGGAGTCGCGCCGCTCGAGCGCGTCGAGGATGAGCTTCTGGTGAGCGATCGCGACCGCGCGAATGGAGGGATCCGAGTTCAGCCACGCACGGCGAACGTGCTCGCCCTCGATCTGGAGCGTGTGCAGGATCGAACTGAGCCACTCGTTCCCGGTTGCGTCGGCCACTATCCCTTGGAACTGTCGGTGCAGTTCGGCGATCCTCTCCGAGTCGACGGCAACCTCGAGCTCGTCGATGATCGAGCGCATCGCGTTGAGTTGCTCCGAGGTGACCCGCTGGGCCGCGAGTCCGGCAGCAGGTGGGAACAGCAAGCGACGCACCTCGAGCACCTCGTCGAGGCCGCGGGCCTGAACCAGCTCGAGGGCGAAGACCATCCCGGACAGCAGGTCGCTGGGCTGGAGGCTCCTGACGTACGTGCCGTCGCCGCGACGGACATCCAACACCTTGATCTGGGCGAGCGCTCGCACTGCCTCGCGAAGCGAGCCTCGCGACAGACCGAGCTGTTCGGCCAGCTCTTGCTCCGGCGGGAGCCGGTCACCTGGCTCGAGCCTGCCGTCGACGATCATCGCTCTGATGCTTTCTATTGCCTGTGTCGTGACGCCCATGGCGAAACCTCCAATGTTTACGACCGTCGGAGACGTTCATTCTGGTTCGACGCCTGAGCGCGCCTGTGAGCGATCAGCCCTTCGCAGCACGAAAATTGCGCGTAGTGCCGCGGAATTCGAGTCACGGTGGGCCACGATACAGGCCGAAAGAAGCGACGAGACATAGGATGAATGCTCCGTAGGTCGCAGGCACGCGGATCGATGCAGGGAACGCGCTAAGGAGCACAAGGTGAGCAGTGACCTGGATGTGATCAAGGCAATCGTTGATGCCTTCGAGCGCTCCGACTGGGCCGAAATCGACGTGAGCTCGGGTTCACTCCGGATCCACCTCTCAACGCAACCGCAGACTTTTTCCGGCTCTGCGCCCGCGATCCCGGCTGGGCCGCCCTCCGTGCAGACAGCCAACGACCAGGGCGCTGATGCGACCGCCGCCGATACCTCGGACGCGACGCCCCCCAAGGCTGTCGCCATTCCGGCCGGCGCACACGCCGTGCTGTCACCGTCACCGGGGATCTTCTGGAGATCGCCGCATCCGGGCGCTCCCCCCTTCGCCGATCTGGGCGACGTTGTTGATTCCGGTAGCACCCTGGGCATCGTCGAGGTGATGAAGCTCATGAACCACATCAGTTCGGGCACCCCGGGAACCGTGGTCGGGGTGTTCGTCGAGAACGGGATGCGCGTCGACCGAGGCGACGCGTTGTTCGCAATCCAGCCCTCTGCCGCACCATGACAGCGGTCACGCAGACTTCGACGCTGCGCCGCGTGCTTGTCGCAAACCGCGGGGAGATCGCGGTCCGGATCGTCCGCGCCTGTCGCGACGAGGGCGTCGAGGTCGTCGTCGCTGTCAGCGATGCCGATCAGGACTCGCTCGCGGCTCGGCTGGCAGACGGCATCGTGCACATCGGGCCACCCAGCCCGACGCAGAGCTACCTTCGGGTCGGACAGATTGTGTGCGCCGCTCTGCTCGCTCGGTGCGATGCCGTGCACCCGGGGTACGGCTTCTTGTCCGAGCAGCCGGCGCTCGCCGAGGCGTGTGCCGCCAACGGTCTGGTCTTCGTCGGGCCAGGTGCCGATGTCATCCGCCGTGGCGGTGACAAAGTGGCGGCGCGGGCCGCGGCGCGTCGTGCAGGCGTGCCAGTCGGTGCTGGCTCCGACACGGTCGAGACCGTTCACGCGGCAATCGAGATCGGCGCCGACATCGGCTTCCCGGTGCTGCTCAAAGCTGCCGCAGGCGGCGGGGGCCGAGGAATGGTGCGAGTCGATGATCCGGCTGAGCTCGCCACGCGGTTCGCGGTGGCTTCGAGCGAGGCCTTGTCAGCGTTCGGTGATGGTCGTCTGTACGTCGAACGGTTGGTCGAGAACGCCCGGCACGTCGAAGTTCAGCTGCTCGCCGACACCTACGGCAACATCGTGCATCTCGGCGATCGTGATTGCTCCCTGCAACGTCGGTACCAGAAGGTCCTCGAGGAAGCACCAGCCACGGCCCTGCCTGCAGCGCTCCGCCATCGACTGACCGAAGCCGCCGTCGCTCTCGGGCGCGAGCTCGACTACGTCGGTGCCGGCACAGTCGAATTTCTCGTCGATCTCGATCGCGACGAGTTCTTCTTCCTCGAAGTCAACACTCGCATTCAAGTCGAGCATCCGGTCACCGAGATGGTGACCGGGGTCGACATCGTTCGCGAGCAACTCCGGATCGCCGCGGGGGCACCGCTTTCAATCACGCAGGACGAACTGGTGGTCAGCGGTCACTCGATCGAATGTCGAATCAACGCCGAATCCGTCGGGTCGGGCTTCATCCCGTCACCTGGCCGTGTGGTGCGCTGGAGCCCTCCCGGTGGACCGGGCATTCGTCTCGACACGCACGTGTTCACGGGCTACGACGTGCCGCCTCACTACGACTCGCTGCTCGCCAAGCTCATCGTTGGTGGCACCGACCGCGACGACGCGATCCGTAACCTGCGGGCAGCGTTGGCAGCATTCGAGGTCGACGGCGTCGACACGACGATCGAGCTGCATCAGCGCATCGTGGATCACCCCGACTTTCAAGCAGACAACGTCAACACGAAATGGCTCGAGCGCGTGCTCCTCGCGGATCCCGCATCGATGTCGTCGATGACACGAAGGGATGCAGCTGAACATGGCTGAAATCGAGATCATCGACCAGACCCTGCGAGACGGGCAGCAGAGCCTCTGGGGCATGCGTATGAAGGTCGCCCACCTATCCGCGGTAGCGCAAGACATCGAGCAGGCCGGGCACCGCGTCGTCGACCTCACCGGCAGCTCGATCTTCGAATGCATGATGCGCTACAACCGCGAGGATCCGTGGGATGGCCTCGACCTGTGGCGTTCGTGGATGCCCACCTCACGTTTGCGCGCGGGGTCGCGCAGCAACTGCATCGCCAAGTTCGGGCTTTCTCCCGATTCGCTGATGGACCTGTGGATCCGCACGCTGGCCAAACACGGCATCGACAGCTTCTGGATCTACGACTGCCTCTACAACATGGACAAGATGGAGCGCTTGTGTCGCGCCGTGGCCGATGCCGGTTGCGAGGTGGTGCCGGCGATCATGTACGGCATCAGCCCGGTCCACACCGACGAGTGGTTCGCGGCACGGGTACGCGAGTACGTGAGTTGGGGGATCACCGACGCGATCTACTTCGAGGATGCAGCCGGCATCCTCAAACCCGAACGGGCAAAGACACTCATGCCGGCGCTCGTCGAGGCGGCTGGTGATGTGCCGATCGAGATGCAATGTCACAACACCGTCGGCCTTGCGGGGTACAACTACCTGATCGGTGTCGAGAGCGGTGTCCGAATCCTGCACACGGCTGCGGGTCCGATGGCGAACGGGCCGTCGGTGCCCTCCACTGAGCAGACGATCGAGAACCTGCGTTGGGAGGGCCACACCACAAGCGTCGATCTCGAGCGCGTCCAACGGGTCAGCGAGCACATGCGCCGGGTCGCTGTGCAAGAAGGGCATCTCATCGGCGTGCCGAACGAGTACAACGTCTTTCCGTACCATCACCAGCTCCCCGGTGGCATGACGGGCACGCTCAAAGCGCAACTCGCTCAATACGACATGTCCGATCGGTTCGACGAGGTGCTCGAGGAGATCGTGCAGGTTCGCGACGATCTCGGCCATCCAATTTCGGCGACCCCGTTCTCGCAGCTCATGGGGATCCAGGCGGTACTAAACGTCGTCACCGGCGAGCGGTATGGCACGGTGCCGGATGAGGTGCTCGTCTACGTGCTCGGGCATCTGGGTGAGCCCCCGGCGCCGATCAACCCGGACATCCTCGACCGCATGCTGTCAACCAGCCGCGGCAAGGAGATCCAGAAGTGGTCGCCGCCGCAGCCGACCATCGAGGAGCTCAAGGAGCAGCAGGGTGATCGGTCGATGACCGACGAGGAGTTGCTGCGTCGTCATCTGGTTCCGTTGCCCGATGTCGAAGCCACGCACGCGGCCGGCCCGGCAGCGCGCGAGTTTCACTTCGAAGCAGACGGGGTGCCCACATCGCTGGTGCTCGACCTTCTGCAGACCTCCCGCGCCAGCTTCGCCGAAGTGGAGATGGGTTCAGCAACGGTCACGCTGCGACGCTGATGTGGCTGGTCTCAATGATCGCTCAAACATAGGATGAACAACCCAACAGGGGGCATGAAATGACCACGTATGAGTTCGATACGAGCCTGGACCCGAGCTTTCCGGTACTGACCCGGGGCAATGCCGGCGAGATCATGCCCGACATCGTCTCACCGCTGTCGGCAACGATGTTCTTCCCGCCGCTCGAGCGGGGATGGCGCCGGTCGTTCACCGAGGTCTGGGACGTCATGGAGTGGCCAACGTGTCCGACGACGTTCGCCCCCATCGTCGGCGGGCGCTTCTACATCAACATCTCGGCGTTCCGACGGCTGGCCGATCTGACCCCCGGCACCAGCCCGGAGGACATCGATCGCACACTGTTCGCTGCCGGCGGCATCAAGCTCGATCCCTACGAGGTGCCCGACGAGCCGGGCTACGCCGAGCGAGGCCAGCGGATCGCGGCCGCGACTGCCGATTTCTTGGAGCATCCCCCGATCGAACGGGTCGCGAGCGAGCACGACCAGGCCCAGGCGCGCCGCCGAGATGGCCGGGCTCATCGTCAGTCGCGCAGTTCGGCGGAGCTGCTGGGTCGGATCATCTCGTTGATCCCGTACAACGAGAGCGATTTCGTCACTCTGTTCATCGGATCGTCGGTCAGTCCCGTGGCGCTCGGTTCTCTGCAGGCGGGCCTCGTGGGTGTTTACGGTGAGGAGGGGTACGAGCTCGGTCGCCGTGCACTGATGGGCGGCGGTGGCATCGAGTCTGCCGATGCCGGCAAGGCCGTCGCATCGCTGGCGGGTCTCGAGGGCGCCGAGCTCGAGGCTGCGTTCGCGAGGGTGCTCGAGCAGTACGGATTTCGCGGCGTCAACGAGTGGGAGGTCGCTTCGCCGTCTTGGGAGATCAAGCCCGAGATGCTTCGACGAGCGATCGATGCGGTGCGGGCTGGAGGTGCGCCCCGCGACCCGGGCAGCATGCGTGAGGCCGTTTTGTCACGGTTCGAACGCGACGGCGCTCGAGCCGGTTTCCCGGAGCTAGACCTGTGGCTCGAGCGCGGCAAGGTGTGGATGCACATCCGCGAGCGCACCAAGTCCACATGCGTGCTCACCATCAACGAACAGCGGCTCGACGCGCTCGAGATCGGCAGGCGGCTGCTCGCCGATGGCAAGCTCGAGTCAGCGGACCAGGTCTACTTCCTGACGCTCGACGAGCTCACGACGGCTGTGCAGCAGGGCGCGGTCGATGTCGACACCGTGCACGCGCGATTGGCCGCGCAACGCGAACTGGAGCGCTACCAGGAGCCGCTGTTCGCGATTGCCGGCGAGATTCCGCCGGTCGAGGAGTGGCCGTCGGTCAGCCATGGCACCTCCGATGGTCGCGTCTCGGAAATCATCGGCGCCGCCGGAAGCCCCGGCCAAGCCACCGGCCGCGCTCGGGTCGTCCGCAGCGCCTATGCCGATGAGCCCCCGCAGCCCGGCGAGGTGCTCGTGGCCCCGATCACCGACCCGGGCTGGATGCCTCTGTTCGTCGGCGCGGTCGCTGTCGTGGCCGAGATGGGCGGCGAGCTCAGTCACACCATGATCGTGGCGCGCGATCTCGGCATACCGGCCGTCGTCGGCGCAGTGGGCGCAACCACGTCGATCAAGACCGGCGATCTGATCGAGGTCGACGGGTCGACCGGGATCGTCCGCATCCTCGAGCAGGCATGAGCGCATCGTTCAACTTCGCGGGTCGCACGGTGATCGTCACCGGCGGTGCACGGGGCATCGGTCTTGCCCTCAGTCGATTCTTCGCCGAAGCCGGAGCCACGATCTGCGTGGCCGACGTGAACGAGGCCGCGCTAGCGGAGATCGCGACCGGCGTGCTCGCGGATGCTGTTCCCGTCGTCGTCGACGTGGGCAACGCGGTATCGGTTGCCGCCTGTGTGGAACACGTTGTCGCACGAACGGGTCGGCTCGACGTCATCGTCAACAATGCAGGCATCCTGCGCGATCGCATGGTGTGGAAGCTCAGTGACGACGATTGGCAGGCCGTGCTCGACGTGCATCTGACCGGCACCTTCAACATGACGAGGGCGGCGGTGCCGGTGATGCGCAAGCAGGCATACGGTCGGATCGTCAACATCACGTCGTACACGGGACTGCACGGCAACATCGGCCAATCGAACTACGCCGCGGCGAAAGCGGGCATCATCGGGTTCACGCGCGCGACCGCCAAAGAGCTTGCAGGATTCGGGATCACGGTCAACGCGATCTCTCCCAATGCCGAGACCGACATGGTGGCTTCGATTCCGGCGGATCGACTCGCCGAGCTGCGAACCCAGATCCCGATGCGCCGCTTCTCCGATCCGGCCGAGGTGGGTCCGGTGGTCGGCTTCCTTGCCTCCGAACAGGCCGGTTACATCACCGGTGTGGTCTTGCCCGTCGACGGCGGGCTCGCGATCTGATCGCAGCCCATCGGAGTGCGAGGAATCGGGAAGCCCCTATTCGGTACGTGACGTTCTGGGGCTGCCCGATTCGACCGAAGGGTGGTCGAGGACGGCTGGATGCGGGCCGTCCCACCGGTCGAACGTCGTGATCTCGTGTGTCGGGCGGCGGGTGACTGGCCCGAAGTTGCCGATCGGAAAGCCGACCGGGATGATCGCTTGAGCGGCCACGTCGTTCGGCAGACCGAGCACTTCGTGCAGCTCGTCCCGGAAGCGCAGTGCGTACGTGGTCGGGACGGCCCCGAGACCGCTGGCCCTTGCCGCCAACAGCAGGTTCTGGATCCCCGGCCAGATGGAGCTGGCGTAGCGATTCGGATCCTGCCCAGGATGATCCAGAACCGCGCACGCAACGATGATGGCGGGAGCCTCGTGCATGTGCTCCGACTGCCACAGCACGGCCTCCCACATCCTGCGCCGCTTCTCGACATCGTGATGGGGAAGCGGCTCGCCATGCTCGACCTGATCTCTGGCGGCTTCCTCACTGGCTCGACGGTTCAGTTCGGCGATCCGTTGCTTCTGTTGGTCGTCGCGGACGACGATCCATCGCGCACGTTGGAAGTTTCGACCCGACGGCGCCTGGTTCGCGGCATCGACCAGCCGAAGGAGTTGTTCTTCGGGTACCGGATCCATACGGAGTCGCCGCATCGCTCGGCACGAGTACATGGTTTCGAAGAGCCCGATCTGGTCCGTCATCAGACTGAATCCGTTCCCAACCGCGCCAGCGCCCGGGCGGCGGCGTTGGCGCCGCACATCCCGTGCGCTCCTGCCCCCGGCGGTGTCGACGCCGAGCACAGATACGTCCCCGGGACGCCGGTGTAGTACGGGTCGACCGCAAGACGTGGCCTGAACAGGAGCTGTCTCAGCGAGGACGCACCGCCGATGATGTCGCCACCGACATAGTTCGGGTTGTACACCGACATCTCCGTCGCCGAGCGCACCGCCGTGCCGATGATCCGCTCGCGGAAGCCGGGAGCGAATCGTTCGATCTGAGCGGTGATGGCCCCGGTTGCATCACCGCTGTAGGCGTGGGGCACGTGCGCGTACGTCCACAACGGATGGATGTTGCCGGCCGACCGTGTCGGGTCAGCGAGATACTGCTGACCAACGAGTACGAACGGCCGCTCGGGCATTCTCCGCCGATGAACCGCTTCCTCATTGGCGACGACCTCATCGAGACTGCCACCGAGATGGACCGTGCCGGCCTGGCGGGCCGCCGGAGCCGTCCAAGGAACACCGTCCTCGATCGCGAAATCGACCTTGAACGCGCCGGGGCCGTGACGGAACCGGCGGTACGAGCGGGCAACGCGATCCGGTAGCCGATCGCCCAAGATGTCGGCGGCGATCGACGGCGATACGTCCAGCATCAACACGTCGCTCGGCGGGAGGTCGTCGGCCGAGGTCACCAGCACGCCGGTCTCGATTCTGCCTCCGTGGCGTTCGATGTCGGCCGCCAAGGCGTCGGCGATCGCCTGCGAGCCCCCTTCCGCCACCACCCATCCCTTCGCGTGCGCAGCGACGATCAGCATCAGCCCGACCGCGCTGGTCATGGGCCGGTCGAGACGGGAGAAGGCATGCGCGGCCACGCCAGCCCACAGCGCCTTGGCCTCCTCCGTGCTCCACGCCCGGGCCAAGATGGTCGCCGGCAGCATCGCGCCGGCACCGAAACGCGCCAACGTCAGCGGATGCCGCGGCACCCGCAGGATCGGCTGCGAAGCGTCGGCGAACAAGTCGTCGAAGCGCGACGCCATCGGCTCGAACACTCGACGCCACCGCTGACCGTCGCTTCCCAGAGCCTCGGCGGTGCGATCAATCGATCGATACATGACACCTGCTGAACCGTCGTCAAGCGGATGGGCACAGTCCACCTCTGGTTGCAGCCACGTGAGTCCGCCGGACGTCAGGTTCAGTCCGGCCAGGAACGGCGACGCTGCGGCGAGCGGATGGACTGCAGAGCAATGATCGTGCACCAGCCCTTTGACGATCATCTCTGAGCTGCGTGTTCCGCCGCCAATCGTGCCGCTTGCCTCGAGCACGGTCACATCGAGACCGGCGCGGGCCAGCCGCGCCGCGGCCGCGAGCCCATTCGGCCCACTGCCGACGACGATCGCCGAGCTCACGATGTCACCGGATGCTGGCGCCTCAAATCACACTCGGCCGCCGTTGCCGGGATGGGGGACGCCCGGTGCCACGTATCCCGGGAGCGTCCAGGTGACCGTGTGCGGGATCGGACCGTTGGGAAGCCACGGCTGCTCGTTGTAGGCATCGTCGTTGTGGTACCAGCCCTTCTCGACCGTCCCGAGGGCGGCGTCGATCACCCGGTACTGCACCTTCTTGCTGAAGGCCGGCTGCGACTCGGTGAACGCCACCACGACATCTCCCGGTTCGTACTGGCAACGCTCCTGAAGCCCCGCGATCAGGCGCTCGTCGAGGCAGTGGCCGTCGCCGAAGTTCCAGCCGGTGAGGACGTTGCTGACGAACTCGCCCTCGCGCTGCACCCGATCGTCGAGTCCCGCGGTGTGGCGCATCAGGGCCGATATGTGCATGCGTCCCATGGGGTGCATCATCCGGAACGCCACCGCCTTCTGGATGAAGATCTCCGAGATCTCCTTGCCGAACAGTGGCTCGATCTGGTCGATCTGGTTGTCGGCGGCCTTCACGATCTTCTCGTTGATCCGGTCCTCCATCGACTTGTTGCGGAACGAGAACGTGGCCGCCGCCCAGTTGCCGGCGTATTGCTTCATCCCCACCAGGAACGAGACATACTGCGGCCGAAGGGCTCCGAGGATGATCGGTGCGAGGGCGACGCACACCACGATCGCCAGCAGGACTGGATTCATGTCGCCGACCCCGTACCCGGCGCCAGCGGGGAAGTTGGCGAACAAGAATGCCACAACG
>JANPGV010000239.1:0-9674 GCA_031424145.1 Ilumatobacteraceae bacterium | reverse complement strand
CTGCGCGACGACCTCATGAGTGCGTTGGCGGATCTGGCGGACGACGCGCTGTACGTCGGAAGTGCTCGAGAGTGGGCAGCGGCCAATGAGCGGGTCGTCAAGCGGGCAATGGCGATGTTCACCGAGATCCGCCGCTCCGATACATACGACCTCACCACTCTCTCGGTTGCCCTGCGGCAGTTGCGCAACCTCGTCCTCATCACCCAACGACCCCAGTCTGACTAACGAAAGTCGCGCCGGACGAACGCGACTCAGCATCGGCGCCGGAATCGGCGCGGCCAGTAGGGTGGACCGCGAATGACCAGCGGCCCCCGATTTCGATTCGCGCCCTCGCCGACAGGGTTCTTCCATGTCGGCGGGGCTCGTACCGCGCTGTACAACTGGGCGCTGGCCAAGCGGCTCGGCGGCAAGTTCGTGCTGCGGATCGAGGACACCGACGAGGCTCGTAATCGCCCAGAATGGACCGAGGGAATCATCGACGCTCTGGCGTGGCTCGGCATCAACGGAGACGATCCCACGTTCGAGGGCCCGTACTTCCAGAGCAACTACGCAGAGGCGCATCTGGCCACGGCGCAACGATTGTTCGAGGCCGGCGCCGCGTACTACTGCGATCTCACCTCGGAGCAGATCCAGGAGCGCGCCAAGGCAACAGGTGTCAGTGGATACGACGGCTATTCACGCGATCGCGGCCTTGGTCCGGAGCCGGGACGGGTGTTGCGCTTCCGAGTCCCCGATGGGGAGACGACCGTGTTCGACCTGGTGCGCGGTGATGTCGTGTTCGACCACTCGACGGTCGAGGATTTCGTGTTGCTGCGAGGCAACGGCACGCCGATGTTCCTGCTGGCCAATGTGGTCGATGACATCGAGATGCAGATCTCCCATGTGGTGCGCGCCGAAGAGCACCTTCCCAACACACCCAAGCAGCAACTGCTGTGGGAGGCGCTACGTCACAAGCCACCGGTGTGGGCTCACGTGCCGCTGCTGGTCAACGAGCAACGCAAGAAGCTGTCGAAGCGGCGCGACAAGGTGGCTGTCGAGCAGTACCGCGCCGAGGGCTACCTGGCCGAGGCAATGGTCAACTACCTCATGACCCTGGGATGGTCACCGCCCGGTGATCGCGAGATCGTGCCGTGGTCGGCGATCGAGCGCGACTTCCGGTTGGAAGACGTCAACCACTCGCCTGCGTTCTTCGACGTGAAGAAGCTCACCGCGTTCAACGGCGATTACATCCGCATGCTGTCCGTCGACGACTTCATCGCCGCGTGCCGGCCCTTCCTCGAGTCGCCCGAAGTTCCGTGGCCTGCAGACCGATTCGATCCGGTCAAGTTCGCCGCGTTGGCACCCGTGGTCCAGTCGCGAGCCAGCACGCTGGCCGAGGTTCCCGGCGTCATCGACTTCGTCTTCCTCGACGACCCTGTGCTCGACGAACAGGCATGGGACAAGACCATCTCGGCGCCGGGAGCCAAAGAGGTGTTGCTCGAGACGACCGAGGCCTATCGACAACTGCCGGATTGGCGCGCCGACGCCCTCAAGGACGCGCTCGAGTCCGTGGGCGAGAAGCACGGGTTGAAGAAGGGCAAGGCACAAGCACCGATTCGGGTTGCGGTCACCGGTCGCCTGGTGGGCCCGCCGTTGTTCGAGGCACTCGAGGTCTTGGGACGGGAGGAAGTTGTCAGGCGATTGACCATGGTTGCGTCATCGTGAGCGACCTCGATCCCTTGTTGGCGGAGACGCCCCCGGGCGGCACGCCGGCGATCGCTGTCACCGATCCCACGCCCGTTGGCGGGATCCCTGTCGTAGACCGGCGCCGTTGGCCGCGCCGGCTCGGCCTTGGCTTGGTGGCATTCCTGGTGCTGTCTGCCGGGTACTACGCGGTCACGCTCTACCAGGTTCATTCCACCGGTCGCAGCGATCAGGCCCGTCCGGTCGATGCCATCGTCGTGATGGGCGCGGCGCAGTACGACGGCCGTCCGTCGCCGCAGTTGGCAGCGAGGCTCGATCACGCCGCCGACCTGTGGAACGCCGGTGTCGCCCGGGTGATGGTTGTCACCGGCGGTAATCAGCCGGGTGACCGGTTCACAGAAGCGGAAGCATCGGCCGACTACCTGATCGAGCGTGGGGTACCCGCTGACGCGATCCTCCAAGAATCGGTCGGGCACAGCTCATACGCCTCGCTCGACGGTGTGGCCACCTTGCTGCACCAGCGCGGCTTGTTCCGCGTGCTGCTCGTCAGCGATCCGTTCCACTCGTTGCGGTCGCGGTTGATCGCGCAGGAACTGGGTCTGGTCGCCTACGTCTCGCCAACTCGCACGAGTCCCGTCCGCGGGAATGCGGCGACCGCCAGGGAGATGCAGGAAGCCGCGGGGATCGCCCTCGCACGGATCATCGGGTTCAAACGGCTGCTGTCGATCACCGGTTGAACCGATGGTTGATCATGGCGTGAAGGCGGGTGTGTCCGATCGCGGTCGGTTGTTAGACTTCTGGTCCACGGGTTCGCCCCGGTGGGGAATGGTGTAATTGGTAACACAGCAGTTTCTGGTACTGTTATTCAGGGTTCGAGTCCTTGTTCCCCAGCCAGTTGTCAGTCCCGAGGTCGGCAACTATGCCGACCTTCGGTCGTTCTGGCCGCCGTTGCGTTGGTTGGCACCTAACAGCCGCGTTGGTAATGTGCTGGGGCTACCAGGCCCCATCGTCTAGTGGCCTAGGACACCACCCTCTCAAGGTGGCGGCACGGGTTCGAATCCCGTTGGGGCTGCCAATAAGACCTGGTCAGTGGTAGTTTATTGTTGACTATTGGTGCGATGTGTTACCGATTTGCTACCGGATTGATCCGCGAGGTCTCCGCTTAATCTGTCGAATAGCGGAAATCAGACGCCGGAATGCACTTCTCTAGCGACCACGCTCGGTTGGCACCGATGCGCCTGATGGAGAGTGTGGGGGGCGTTGAACGTCGGTTTACGTCTGCGGTGACTTGCCCTGCTTGCGCCGCTTCTGACGTTCGGGTCGATCGACCTCGATCACGACCACTCCCGACGACGACAAGTGACGAGCAACACCGGCCCCGTACGCGCCCGTGCCTTCGATCCCGACTCGTTCGATCGTGCCGAACCCGACCATCCACGACGACAACGATCGATGCCCTTCCCCGGTTGTTGGGAACGACTCGATACCCAACACACTGCGTTCATGTCGACCACCGCGGCGACGTTCGAGTCGCAATGCGTATCGACCCCACCAACGACGTGACGCGCTGAATCTACGATGCCCATTCGGCCACCCCTTTCTTAGTTGAGGGGCAGGCACGCACGTCCCGTGAAGGAGACCAGTGACCGAGCAGCTGTTACTGCAGCAACTCGAGTCGCCCTCCGGAACGGGGCGTGACGAACCCCGAAGTCAGTCAGCTTGCCAGCACGCACCAGCAACAAACGCGGATGCAAACCAGCACCGGGAACCAATCCGACGACCTGGCCCACCCAACCCAGGACGCCACCAGCCCGGACGACACCAACCCTGTGCTGCGTGAGATCCACAATAATTGTGCGGTCGTGCCCGTCGAGGTTCCCGGCGTCGTGGGCGTGTCGGCCAACGGCAACCTCGGGCTGAAGTCCTTCTACTCCAGCTACGGCTCGGGCAGTGTGCAGGTCATCGCGCCCGGCGGTGACTCGATCCTGCAACTGACGCCTGCGGCGCCCAACGGCCGCGTGCTGTCGACCTGGCCGGCCAGCCTCCTCACGGCCACATGCCGCCCATCGCGACGCGTGATCGATTCCTCCGGAGCGACATACTGCTACCAGCAGGGCACGTCCATGGCCTCGCCGCACGTTGCCGGCGTCGCGGCACTGGTGGTCAGCACCGGTGTCCGCGAACCCGCCGCGGTCACCGCCAAGTTGCAGAACACCGCCGATCCAATGGGCTGCCCGGTCGATATGTCGATCTACGCCCCCTTCCCGGCATTCGACAACGGTGCACCTCAGACGTGCACCGGCGGTGTCGGCTACAACTCGTTCAACGGCCACGGTCAGGTGAATGCGTTGACCGTCGTCAGCTAGCACCGTTATTGCCCTCACGGGCCACGGTTCCAAGACGCGGCGCCTACCCGGCCGCGGCACGTTCCCGATCCCGACACCGTTGTGAGCGGCGGCGGTGAGCATGCGGTCGTCGCCCTCGATCGATAACCGCGGGGCCTGCAGAAGGGTTGCGTCAGACGCAGTGAGCGACTCTTGGGCGGGCTCGCTGCGTCTGACGCACTGTCGGGATTAGGGCGTCAGCTGGGAGATGCGGGTGGACCAGTTGCCCAGTGCTGTGCGTGTGCCCGGCGCCCCCCTGGCGGCGGCACACGTGCCGAGGAGGTTGTCGCCCGTGCCGCCGGCGAAGAAGGGGCCACCCCAGGTGGTGTAATCGCAGGCGTGGGCGATGTACTCGCTGGCGATCCACACCGAGTCGCCGTCGACAGCGGCCGCCCCGTAGTCACCCCACCGCGTACGTGGCGGGTTGCCCACCTGGGCTTTGTAACTGGTGAAACCGTCGTCGACAGCCAGCCCGAGTCCTCCGGGGACGACGCTCCACGGGCCGACTCCGACGAGCGCGTCGATCGGCGCGTAGGCGGCGCTCGGGTTGAGCGCGTTTCCGGTGGCAGTGAATGCCATCACGCCACGGCCGCTGGGGGTCACACCGATGGCTGGGTAGGTGAAGTCGTAGCCGGCGGCGCCGAGGTAACCCTGGATGACGGTCTTACCCGAGCTCGGGTTGACGACGTAGTAAGCGATACCGGCCCGTTGGGCACCGGCGTCGGGATTGATGGCCGTGTCGAGGGCACCCCACAGTTTCCCGTTGGCGAACGACACCTGCTGCATCCGAGTGTCGTTCGAGTCTGGCTGCGAGACAACCTCGTTATGGGCCGGTTGTCCGCCGAACAGCAACCGCCAGCACCCGACCCCTGCAATGGTCACTGTCGATGTGTCGTTGATGCAGTGGCCCTGTGGGACATCTGTGTCCGGCGCCGTGCCCGAGCCGGGCTGCTGCTGCTTCGGCGGGACGCCGTACGGGTTCACGCTCAACACCTTGTTCGACAAGGTGAGCGTCGGCGACGCCGAGTTCAGTGACGAGGTGTTCTTCAGTGTCCAGACGATGAGTTGGTTCGACGTGTGGGTACCGCCGAAGCCGGCGACCGGATTTGTGGCCTCATCCGCGGCGTTGGAGCTCAAGAAGTACTCGGTGCCGCCATCGGTGAGGGCGAACGAACTCGTTCCCGGTGACTGCGCAGGCCACACAGTGAAGCCCGGCTGGGTCGTTCCAGCGTCGCTGGGCACATTGACCGTGCCGGACGTATCGATGTGCACCATCGTGACGCTGGCGGCACCGGCAGCGAGCTGCGCTTTCGAGAAGGCGTAAATCTGGGCCCCTGAGAATCCGTTGCAAAGGTTGCACCACGGGTAGGCGTTAGTTGTGATGTAGAACCCGTTCGCGTCAGCCCCGATGTGCGGGTAATCACCGAGGTACGGACCTGGATTCACACCGCCGGTGTTCGTCCCGTCGCTGGTCACATCCACCCGATAGATGTTCCACAGGCCGGTCGGATTCGACGTCTGGCTTACCGCGGTGTCGAGGTGGTTCACCGTGGTGAACGCACCGCCCGGAGTTGTCTCGAGGGTGAGCACGGTGACGAAGAAACGTTGCGTCGCGGCGTCGTACAGGCAGGTTGGGTCGGTGACGAACGGGCCACGGACGCCCGTCGCCCGGATGATCGCCGGCGGGTAACCGAAGAACGAGTTCAGATCTACGGCATGGTTGACGTCCCTCGGAGAACCGCTGACGACGTTCGTCGCCGTGTTGTCGGGCAGCACCGAATGCCCGGCCGAATCAAAGACGTTGAGCACGTCGTTGACGGCTTCGAGCTCGAAGCCGTTCCCGACGCACAGGGCCTGGTCGGGCGGTTCGACCGTGAATTGATTCCCGCCGCGGGCGTAACGCTGCTGGTACAGGTTGAGCCCTTCGAAGCCGAACTTGAACTGCGGGTTCGACTTGGCCTTTGTCCCGCTTTTCACCGATGCGCCTTGACCGCCATGGCCCGACAAGCTCCGGTCCGTGATGGTGCCGGTGAACGGACCAGCGCCTGCCTCGTCGGTCTCACCGGCGAACTCGACCTGTGTCGCGTCGCCGGCACCGGACGGTGTGAAGCTGCCTGTTGCCGGGGACGACGTACCGACGCGATTGACCGACGTGGCGGTACTGGCGCCGGCCGCCGACGTGCCGATGTAGAGCGGCACCGACGCGCTGACTGCTCCACCGAGCACGAGCAATACGAACTGGAGTTCCCCCCGAATGTCGGACGGGGTTTGTTGGTTGTTGATCATGCCGCATGGGCGTTCTCGTAGTCGACCGGGCTGAGGTAGCCGAGTGTCGAGTGGCGCCGGGTCGGGTTGTAGAACGCTTCGATGTAGGCGAACATCGCCCGGGCTAGACCGGCACGGGTCGGCCAGTGATGGCGATCCAAGAGTTCGCATTGCAGCGAGGCGAAGAACGATTCGGCGACAGCGTTATCGAGCGCGTCGCCGACGGTGCCCATCGAGCCGAGCAGGCCGGCGTGACGGAGACGTTGACCGAACACCCATGAGGTGTATTGGCAGCCGTGATCCGAATGCACGACCGTGTCGGAAGGTTGTCGGCGGAGCCGGGCCATCTCCAAGGCGTCGACGACGAGCTCGGCGCGGAGATGATCGGCGATCGACCAGCCGACGACACGCCGGCTCCAGGCGTCAATCACCACGGCGAGATACACCCAGCCCTCAGCGGTGCGGTGCTGGGTGTAGGGGTCGGACCGCAGCGCCCTGTCCGGCTTTCGCCGGGTGGGTTTCTGCGGCCCGCCCTCCGAACCGGACGTGCAGCTTCCACTGCATCCGGCTCTCCACGTGTTCATGCCGCTGGTGCGGGTGATCCTGTTGTTGTTGCGCTTGTCCATGGGGTTGGGATGTTGGTGCCCCGATATCGGTAGCGCTCGATGGCGAACCGGTTGGGTCGGAACATGTCGATCCCTTCGTCGCTGATCTCCCAGCCGGGGAGGAAGCGGCGGACCACGTTGTGGCTGTTCAGTCCGAGGTGTCGTTTGCGGAGCCAGCCGACGATCCGCCAGAAGGCGAAATGGTCGACGTAACCAAAGGTCCGTTTGGACACTCCGTGACGGAAGTAGTTGCACCAGCCGCGCAGCACCGGGTTCAACCGGCGCAGCAGGTCTGCAAGCGTTCGATGTTTCGCTCGGCGAGTCAGCGTCCGCACCTTGTCGACCACGGAGGCGAGCGCCTTCTTGGACGGGTAGGTGTAGATCGCGGTCTTGCCGGTCCGGCTTCGCCATGCCCGACGCTGGATGCGCCAGCCGAGGAAGTCGAATCCCTCATTGATGTGACAGACCCTCGTCTTGGATTCCGACAGGCGTAAACCCATCGGCGCAAGCACCGCCGCAACCTCATCCCAGAGTGCTTCGGCGTCACCGCGTGTGCCGCGGAGCATGACCACAAAATCGTCCGCGTAGCGGACGAGTCTCATGACCGGTTCCCCGGCGCGGTGACGCTTGGCACGTGTCCATCCCGGCCCGAGCGCTTCCCACTTTCGTGCGAAGTGTTCGTCCACAACGGACAGGGCAATGTTGGCCAGCAACGGTGAGAGGATCCCGCCTTGGGGTGTGCCGGTGGTCGTCTCCCGGTTGAGGCCCTCTTCGGTGAGGACCCCAGCCCGCAAGAACGCCTTCACCCAACCAAGAACGCGTTTGTCCCCGACCCGATATCGCACCCGGCCCATCAGGGCCGTGTGGTCGATCTCGTCGAAGCATGCTGTGATATCCGCCTCGAATACCCACTCGTAGTTCCGAGGTGGTGAAGCGAGGTAGTGGATCTCAGCGATCGCGTCCTGGGCTCGGCGCTTCGGACGGAAACCATACGAACATGGCTTGAAGTCCGCCTCGAAGATCGGTTCGAGCACCAGCTTCAACGAGGCTTGCACGATTCGGTCTGCGGTCGTCGGGATTCCGAGGCGACGGATCTTGCCCGACGCTTTCGGGATCGCCTTTTCCCGCACCCGGACTGGGACGAACCGGCCGGCTTTGAGATCATCTCGCAGCCGACCGAGCAAGTCCCCAACACCGAACACGATCGAGCGAGGTGTCACTCCATCAATCCCGGCGGTGCGTGCGCCCTTGTTGCCCCGCACCCTGTTCCACGCCACGACGAGAAACGCCGGGTCATAGACAAGGTTGGCGAGGTCATCGAAGCAACGGCCAGGATCGGCCATCGCCCAATGGTGCAGCTTCGTTTGCATCGCGAGTACCCGCAGTTCGGCCTCTATGAGACTCGGCCACGGTGCGCTGGTGTTCACCGGCGTCCTCCTCGATCAGCGTTGTTGCTGCGAACACGCTGGACCCCTTCGCCATGTGCACGGCTTTCCCGTGCTCGGACTACTACGGGTCCTCCGTCCCATCCCGGCAGCATCGACCGGCGACAGGTCTTCCCTTCGACCAGCTGGCTGCTGGCCGATGAGGGGACCATCGGGATGGTTCCCACGTTCACTCTTGAACCCGTTGACGGGGTCGGTGCCCAGCTATGCCCCTGCAACATCGCCACGACTACGCCGCAGGCATTCATCGTGGCCTCCCCGTCGGCGACATGACCCGACCAAAGAGTTCCCCACACGACATCGTCGTGTGGGTACGCGTTGCTATCCAGCCCACATCCGCCAGGTTCGAGCTGGTGGGTCTCTTGAGAGGCGTTCAACCGCTGGTTCCTCACGTACACCTTTCCGTCTTGCTTGCCGGACCCGGACCATCTGGCAGTGCTGGCCCGTCCCGTCGTTGTCAGGGCTGCTGTCCACCCTCACCCCTGTCCCAGGGATCAGGCTGCCCTCAGCTTCAACCAGCCCGCTGCGACGAGCCAGTGGCGGTGTCCTTTCACCACCGCAGGGTTCAAGAACGCCTCGTGGCGCTCGATGTCTTGGACCCACAACCGGTCAGGTTGCTCGGGGCGGAACTGGCGATGAACCAGGTCGTCCGCCAACGGATCAGCGATGTTGCGTAGGGTGCATCCCTTGGCCCGTCGCCGTGTCACACCTTGCAGGCCACGGGTTCGCATCAGTCGTTCGACTCGCTTGTGGTTGACTCGTCGCCCGAGACCGAGTCGTAGCTCGGCGGTGACCCGCGGTGCTCCGTAGGTGCCATGCGACTGGTCGTGGATCTTGCCGACCAGCTCGCCGAGCTCGACGTCGTCGAGCATCTTCACCGTCGGGTTGGCTCGCAGATGGAGCCAACGAAAATATGAGGATCGAGACACCTTCAACGCCCGGCAACACGCCCCGACCGGCAAGCCGTCGCAGCGTTCAGCGATGAAGGTGTAGATCATTTTGGGAGGACGTTCTCCCGGGCGAAATACGCCGCCGCCCGTTTCAGGATCTCGTTTTCCATCTCGAGCACCCGCTTCTCACGACGCAACTTGACCAGCTCGTTGCGCTCGTCGCTGGTCAATCCCGGCTTGCGGCCATCATCGACATCAGCGCTATCCATCCAGCGCCGCAGACACGACTCGGAGATCTGCAGCTCCTTAGCTATCTGCGCGACCGGCTTGTCGCGCAGTCGCGCAAGCTCGACCGCACGATGACGGAACTCGGGTGGATGCGCTCTGGGCATCAGGACTCCT
>JANPGV010000238.1:0-17290 GCA_031424145.1 Ilumatobacteraceae bacterium | reverse complement strand
CGTCGATGACAACCCCGTTGCGGACCACGACCGAGCACACCCTCGCCGTGCGACGCAAGTCAGCCAGGACCCGGTCCGGTAGCTCGACCGGTATTCCCAAATCGATCACCGGGCGGCCATTGGGGTGGGGGTGGGTGTGATCGACAACGACCACGATCTCCGGTCTGCCCATCCGTGTCGCGTTGCCGTCGAGCAACCCCAGCAGAGCATGCGCGCGCAGGAACGATTGTTTCTCGAGCAGATCGGTCGGGCAGTTCGCTGGTTGGGTGTCGTGGAACAGGGCTTCGACTGTGGCGTCGAGCCGGTTCTCCAAACGGACCATCGTTTCTGGGTCCCAGGTTGCCGACCAGCGACCCATCCCCGACTCGCGATCGACCCACGACTGGAACCTGACCGCCCGCCGCTGCCGCTCCAACCTGTCCAACCCGTCACCGTCACGCTCCAGGCGCCGCGCCTCGGCGCGCACAGTCCGAGCGAACTCCTCGGCGGTCACGTTCTCGGCAACCATCACCAGACTCGGTGCGGCATCGATCAACTCTTGGCGTGCCGCCGGCTGCAACTGGGCCATCACGCGTGTCAACACATCGACATGAGCGCCCGACACCCGCCCGGCGTCCAACGACACCTCGAACTCGGGAACCTGCGCGACGGTCTCGGCGCGATGCAAGAGTCGTTCGCCATCGCGCAAACTGGTCCGACCGGCCTCAGCCAGCGACTTCTCCGGGAACGACGACACCTCAGCGACCAACCGGGCCAACAACACCTCACGACCATCGACCCACGATCTCAACCGGCGCAACTCGCCAACCGCAGCCTGCAACACAGCCCAATCAGCACAGCCAGCATCGACCGCCGCCACCCGCCCCACCAGCTCATGGACCTCGCTGACCTTCATCCGCCCATTCTCCCAAATGGGTGTTACACGGTCCCTCGGCGCCATCACGTCCAAACCAACTACTGAATCGCCACGTACCGAACGCGCGACCGTCAGTGATGAGCGTTCGAACCAGGTTCTCGCCGCGCCCACTTACGCGTTCGTGGGCGAATCGGCGCTGACCATCCACGGCGTACCGAAACGATCGACGCACGTGCCGAACATCGGGGACCAAGAGGTCGGTGCAATGGGCAGCGTCACGTTCCCGCCTTCAGCCAGCGCGTTGAATGCCCGCTCCGCTTCGGCGATATCGGCGACCGAGTAGTTGACCTGCATGCCGTGAACCGCTCCGAAGTTGTCGGTCGGATCGTCGGAGGCCATCAAGAGGCTGTCATCGAACTTCAACGCCGCATGCATGATCAGATCTCCCTGACCCTCGGGCACCGGCTGATCCGACGGCATGTCGTTCATTGTGATCAGTACGAGCTCGCCACCGAAGACCTCTTGGTAACGGGTGAAGGCTTCGCGGCAGTTCCCGCCGAAGAACAAGTATGGATATACGGCCATTGGTTCCTCCGAACGGTCAATTCGTGAACCAAAGTCTTGCCACTGCTGCCGCCCCGCGCCACTCCAAGCCGTTACGCGAGCTCGGCCCGTTCGACGACCACGGTGATCTCATCGACCCGACCGCGTCGTTCGAACCCTACGGCTGACTACCATCGATCGGATGATCCTCGAGCGGCTCGACATCGACAGCACGACGTTCGAGCGTGGGACCGGCTGGACGATCGAACCTGAAGGAGCCTGCAAGGGCGACGTGTGCGTCCCACTTCCCGACGGCTTCGACGTGGCCGACATCAGCGATCGTTTGGGGATGGCTCTGGTCCACGACGACGCCCATGATCTGTGGGCCCTAGGACCCGAGACCGTCGGTGGTCGCGCACTCGTCACGGCCCAAGCGCCCGAGCTCGTGTTGGCCGACATCGACGGCGCCGAGTTCCGTCTCTCCTCGCTGCGCGGCCAGAAGGTCGTGCTGGTTGCCTGGGCGCCGTATTGAGGCTGCCGGTTCGATCTGCCCGGGTGGCAGGCGCTGCGCACTGAGCTTCATCCCTTGGGAGTCGAGGTCGTCACCGTCTCGCTCGAGCTGAGCGGACCAGAGGTCTCACGCCCGTTCGTCGAGGCGGCACACCCAGAACACCCGTCTCTGCTCGATCCCACGCATCAGCTCGACTCGTTGCTCGGGGTCGTGAACATCCCCAACGTGACCTGGATCGACGAGGAGGGCATCATCGTCCGTCCGCCGGAGCCGGGATGGCCCGGGCCGCAGCAATACCCCGAGTCGTTGAAGCAGGTCTTCGCCGAGCGTGCCCGCAAAGCTGCCGAGGACGCGAAGATCGAAGGTGCACCGAAGCGGCCGGATCTCATGAGGCTGCTGCGGGGCGGCCAGGATCGGGCGACATACCCGGACGCGATCCGCGACTGGGCGCGTAACGGAGCCGCGAGCCGATTTGTGATGACCCCCGACGAGGTCCTCGCATCATCACAACCACGACCGCTAGACGGCTCGCGCAGTGCAGCGCACTTCGAGCTCGGCAACTACTTCTGGCGAAGTGGAGACCGGGAAGCAGCGATCGCTCACTTCAACGAGAGTCATCGCCTCCAACCGTCCAATTGGACATACAAGCGTCAAGCATGGTCGTTGGTCGGCAACGAACGGGTCGGCGGCGGAGAGCTCGGCCGCTTGCACCAGATCCCGCTTCCGGGAGAAGAGGACGACTGGCCCTTCCTGTCCAACTTCGACGCTGACGTCTCCGAGCTGGAACCCGGCCAGTACTACCCGAAGACGATGTAGCTCAACGTTCGAGGAACCGCTCGGTCGTGACACACCTGGCGAGTCCCTGCGCGTACGCGGCCTCGAGGATGTCGCCAGCTTGCGTTACGAAGGCAGCGATGTCGGGTGCCGGCTCGACGCGTTTGCCGATTGCTGCGAACAACGTCAGCGAGGACACGAGTTTGGCGTCGTCTGGTGAGCCGAAGAGAGACCGGATGGTGACGCCACGGTTCACGACCTGCTCCCACACGGCCTCCACGATCTTGCGGTACGAGGTACCGAGCACGGGATGGAGCAGGAACGCCTCTGCCTCGTCAATGCTGCTGATCGCGTAGACCGTCGACATCTCGCTGTTGCCCAGCCCGGAGACTTGCGGGAGGACGAACCACATCCAGTGCGATCGCTTGCGGCCGCTGTCGATCTCACCCAGTGCTCGATCGAAGTCGTTCTGATGGGTCTCGAATCGGCTCAGGTCGAGAGGCCCGTTCATCAGCGCTGATCCGTCTTCTTCAGCGCCCGTACACAGAGACGTGCAGGGTGCTTCCGACGGTAAAGAGCTCACCGTTCCAGCCTCCCCAACGCTGCTTGAGTCGGAGACCGGCAATGCGCGCCATGAGGTCGAGCTCACTTGGCCACGCGTACCGGGTCACGATCGGGTTCAACTCGACACCACTGCGACTCAGCGACACGTGGCTCTCGTCGAGCAGTTGCCGCACGGGGTCGTGACGACCGACGTCGAGGCGGACCGTGTGGACGTCGATCGTCTCTGCATCGACGTACTGGTAGTCGCGCAATCGGTACAGATAGCCCGGCACAAGTGCCTCGACGACGAACGAGCCGTCATCGGTCAGATGCGTGGCGACGTTCTCGAAGCAGCGCACCTGATCCTCTTGGGTCAGCAGGTTGAACAACGTGTTGTACACCACGTACACCAGCCGAAACATGCCTTGTACGGGAACCTCGGCGAAGTCTCCGACGGTGACGGGTATGCGATCGCCACCCGGTTTGGCGCGCAATCGGGCGACCATGTGCGGTGAGATGTCGATGCCCTCGACGCGAACGCCCCGCGCTGCGAGGGGAACTGCGATCCGACCGGTGCCGATGGCCAACTCGAGCGCGGTGCCGCCGCCGGCCATTCGTTGGAGGAACGACACCGCGTCGTCTTCGTCGCCGCGCAACACGTCGTCATACTCCGCTGTGACTTCCGCGCCGAAACTCGTTGCCGGATCGAAGCCCTTCACAACAGCGATACGAGTCGATGGCCACCACGCGATGCAACCCATTTGCGAGCCAAGCCGCGTCGCGAGCGCGGGTTAACGTGGCACGCTGGAGGCGCACTATGGACAAGCAGGTGATCAAGGCCGATGTGCCCACCACCGGCGGGCCCTTCAACCTGTGCATCCGCCACGGCAACATGGTCTACGTCTCGGGACTACCGCCGTTCGACGCGGATTATTCCGCTCGCCTCAGCGCGGCACGGGCTGCAGGCGCGCCGATCCCACCGTTCCCGGAAACGCCGTTCGATGCGCAAGCGCGCTGTGTGATGGACCATTTGCAGGCCTTGCTGGAGGCAGCCGGATCGAACATGGACTGCCTCTTGAAGGTCGTCGTGTGGCTGAAGGATCAGTCCGATCAGGAGGCGTTCGACCGCATCTACCGCAACTACTTCACGAGTGATGAGACCTTGCCGACGAGAACGCGCATGCAAGCCGGCCGAACGCCGATGGATTGCGCCCTCGAGGTCGACGCGATTGGGTTCGTACCTGACGGGTTGCCGTAGGTAAGGGCGGTGAGTCTGACGCATCGGTATCGGTATCGGTATCGGTATCGGATCGAACAAACGTTCGACTAGGCTGTCAGGCAGTGTCCGGCGCAACGATCCTTCACGCCGATCTCGACGCGTTCTACGCGTCGGTCGAGCAGCTGCTGAATCCGGAACTGCGCGGACGCGCTATCGCCGTAGGAGGCGGCGTGGTGCTGGCCGCGTCCTACGAGGCCAAGCGTTTCGGGGTGCAGGGCGGGATGTCGGGATGGAAGGCCAAGCGCCTGTGCCCGGACTTGATCTTCGTCGGCGGGCACTTCTCGGAATACCAGAAGCTCGGTGATCAGGTCATGATGATCCTCGGCGATTTCACACCGTTGGTGCAGCGGATCTCGATCGACGAAGCGTTCCTCGACGTGGCCGGCTCGACCCACCTGTTCGGTTCTGCGACCATCATCGGCGATCGCATCCGACGGCGTGTGCGCACGGAGCTCGGTCTGCCGATCTCGGTGGGTGCAGCGCGTACGAAGCATCTCGCCAAGATCGCCTCGCAGGTCGCCAAGCCCGATGGTCTCGTCGTGGTCGAGCCCGCAGACGAGCGAGCCTTCCTCGACCCGTTGCCGGTCGGGCTCGTCTGGGGGATCGGGCCCGTCACGCGACAACGCCTCGCCGACAGGGGCATTTACAGCATCGGCCAACTCGCGGCGTCCCCCGACGGGGCGCTGCAATCGCTCCTGGGGCGCGCGCTCGGGACGAAGGTCGCCTCGCTCGCTGTTAACGACGACCAGCGTCGGGTGCAGTCGCAGGGTCGGGCGGGATCCGTCGGTGCCCAGGCGGGCTTCGGGCGCCGCGACCTGTCACCTGAGCTCATCCGCTCCGTGTTGGGTCATCTCGCCGATCGTGTTGCCGGGAGGCTTCGCGCCAAACACCGGGCGGGTCGCACCATCACCGTCAGGGTCCGGTTCGCCAGCATGCGGGCCGTCACCCGTTCGCACACCGGTCCGCATCCGGTGTCGACAACCTTGACCCTGACCGAGATCGCCGAGCGATTGGTCTACAAGGCGCTGGCGGACAACGTCGACCAATACCAGATCTCTCTCCTGGCCATCTCGGTGTCCAACCTTGTCGACCAGCCGGTGCTGCAACTCGAACTGCCGGTGCTCCCAGACGACGCCGAGCGACCGGGTTCTGGCGTCGGCGCGGCGCGATGGGCCGTCGACCACTCGATCGACGAAGTGCGCCGCCGGTTCGGTCGCTCCGCCGTGGGATATGCGGGCGTCGTCCTGTCGACGTACTCCTCAGTGCCCGACGAGTTCCGTGAGCTCGCCGAGCACGAATTGTGACCGAGAATCGGGCTTCGGTTGTATACGTTGACACCGTGACGATCGAACCGGAGACGAAGAGTTGGATGTGGGTGTTGGAGAGGAAGTGCGACGAGTGCGGCTTCGACACGCGGGCGTTCACCTCGGGTGAGATTGCCGGCTTGTCGCGCGACGCGGGGGAGCCATGGCCGTCCCTTCTGGCCGACCCCCTGGTCCGTCTGGGGCCTCGAGACGACTGCTGGTCGGCATTGGAGTACGGCTGTCACGTACGCGATGCCTTCAGACTCGGGAGCTATCGGGTGCAGCGAATGCTGCAGGAGGATGCGCCGAGGTTCGACAACTGGGACCAGGACGCGACGGCGATCAGCGACCACTACGACAGCGAGGATCCGCTCGTCGTAGCGGCCGACGTGGTCGAGGCCGCCAACGCCTTCGCCGACCTATACGACAGGGTGTCAGCCGATCAATGGGAGCGCACCGGTCTGCGCAGCGACGGCTCACTGTTCACTATCGACTCGTTCGGCCGCTACTTCGTGCACGATCCCATGCATCACATCGTTGACGTGCAACGCGGCTACGAGGCGTTGAACCGGGCCCGCTGACGCCCGCTAACATCCGGTGACACCAATAAGGTCACGGCCCGCGTCAAAATAGTGTGCGATATGGGCAATCTGGCTCATTTTGGGCTCCGAACGGTTGTGCATCGGAACACGAATGGGGGAGAATTGCAGATCGTTTCGAACGGACGGCGCCAGGGGTCGGCCGTGGCGGCGCTCTTGGTTCTGACGGCTTGCGGGCCGTCCGGCCATCGCTACCTCGCCAACCGTGATGAGAAGGTCTACCTCCGCGTGCCGACCTCATGGCACGAGGTGCGGCTCTCCGACACGATCCAGGACCCACTATTGCAGGCCACCAGCGACGCCAAGATCATCTCCAAGACGGTGGTTTCGCCGCAGACCGACGCTGTCGAGCAGAAAGATCTCAGCGGCGACTCGCCGTTTGCAACCATGACGGTCTACGAGACGAGCGGCGCCTTCAATCAGCAGATGTCAGCGTCCCTGGCCAGGAAGGCGGTTGGACTGGTTCCGTACGATCCGCTGCTGCCCGGCACCGACAACGAAGGTCTTTCCGAGGTCCTCGACTTCGACCCCAATCCCACGAATGCAACGATCACCGGGTCGCGCGTGGTCTTCCGTGCCCGAGGAAGCACGAGCAGCGACTGGGCGCTGACGGTGAACCTGTCGACGTACTTCGATCCTTCCGAGTCTCGGCTGTACTCCCTCGAAGTGGTCTGCAGTCCGGCGTGTTATGAGAAGGATTCGGGAGAGATAACCAAGATCGTGAATTCATGGAAGATCGGACAATGAGTCGGGCAATGACAACGAATCGGGCAATGACAACGAGTCGGGCAATGAGGAGTATCGAATGAGTACGAACGGCTCTGCCCTCACGCCGACCATGGTGTCGGTTCACCAGCCGGTCATCGACGACCGCGATCCGCCGCTTCGGCGCAAGATGTTCTTCTTCGATCGTCTCAGGGTCTTCGTGCTGCTCGGCATCTTCATCGCCCTGTGCACATCGCATCAAAAGACCGACATCCCGCTGATGAGCTGGGGCGAGGCATTGCGCGATCAGCTGCACGCCAAATGGTGGGTGTTGATCCTTGCCGGCCTCGAGCTCATCCGTCAGATCCACAACATCATCTCCGAGCACTCGAAGCGCTGGCATGCGTTCTGGCAGAAGAAGGTGTTCGGCGGCTGGGAGCGGATGATGAGCCGCATGAAGCCGTACTCCAGGTTCCGCGTGCAGCGGCTCACGAAGCGACTGATGTTCTTCGCCGTCGTCGGGGCGATCTTCTCGTGGATGTGGGGTCTCGGTTTCTTCCAGGCACTCGCCGAGGCACCGGCACGAATCTTCCGCAACATCTTCATCAACCCTGCACTCGGTCTGCCTGTCGGACTGACGATCGCGCTCAGCACGCTCGGCGGGTTGGTCTACATCGTGTTCTTCTTCGGCATCTTCTTCATCGGTGGCGTCGAGACGTTCAAGCCAGGTGAGATCAAGACTCGCTTCAGCGATATCTGGGGACAGGACCACGTCGTCAAGCGGGTGAAGGAGAACCTCGACTTCCTCGAGAAGCCGAAGGAAATCGAAGATCGCGGCGGCTACGTGCCGGGCGGCATCTTGCTGTGGGGCCCGCCAGGCACCGGTAAGACCCTGCTTGCCGAGGCGTCGGCGGGCGAGACAGGCAAGCCATACGTGTTCGTCGACCCGTCGGCGTTCGTGCAGACCTTCATCGGCGTTGCCCCGATGAAGATCAAGCACCTGTATCGCAGGCTCCGAAAGCTCGCATTGCGTTACGGAGGCGTCGTTGTGTTCTTCGACGAGGCCGACGTGTTGGGCAGCCGCGGTGGCCAGCAAGGGGGCGGCGGCTTCGACGAGAAGGCGACGCTCGAGCAATACGAATCCGCGAAGTGGCTCAGTCCGCACGGCCAGCAAGAGCTCGTCAGCTGGCTGCAATCTCAATCCAAGGCCGAACCGGCCACTCCGTCGCCGACGCGTTCATGGCGTGACGGCATCATCATGGCCGGCATGGGTGGCGGCATGGGCGGCGCCGGCACGTTGCAGGCTCTGCTCACCGAGATGAACGGGCTGAACAAGCCACGCGGCTTTTTCTCCAGAAGAATCCGAAGCTTCATGAACATCAAGCCCAAGCCGCCGCCCCGCTATCGCATCCTGCACATGTTCGCCACCAACCTGCCGAATGCGCTCGACGCAGCGCTGCTGCGACCCGGCCGCATCGACCGCATGTACAAGGTCGGCTACCCGATGAAAGACGGGCGGGCGCGCACATTCCAGGGTTACTTCGACAAGATTCGCCACACCGTCACGATCCCGGAGATCGAGCGGCTGTCGACGATGACCCCGGGTGCGACGGGCGCCACCATCAAGGACCTCGTCAATGAGGCCGTGTTGGTGGCCCTCCGCGAGGGCCGCGAAATCGTCACATGGGCCGACGTCCTGCAAGCTCGGTACCTGCGCCGCGTTGGTGAGCACGAGCTGGTCGAGTACGTCGATCGCGAACGCCACGCCTTCGCCATCCACGAGGCCTGTCATGCGGTCACCGCGCACCTCAAGCGGCGCTCGATGGACATCGATTTCGTCAGCATTGAACCGGGTGCCGGGTACTACGGCGTCGTCATGAGCAACAAGAGCGACGACACCTTCGTCAACTGGCGATCGATGTACGAGATCGACATCCTTGTGTCGTTGGCGTCGCTGGCCGGTGAGCGGATGTTCTTCGAGGGCGACAGCACAAACGGGGTCAGTGGGGACCTTCGCACAGCTACCTACTTCGCAACCATCATGGAGAGCGCGTTGGGGATGGGCGACACGATCGCTGCGCAATCGGTGATCCAAGAGCTGATCGGTGGCGGAGGCGGTTACCGCACTCCAGCTGCAAAGGACGACGCCGAGGCCCACCATCAGTCGAACATGGGCAACCGCATCGAGGTCCGCCTCGCCAACATTCTCGACGAAGCGACCAGGTTGCTGCACGAGAACCGGCTGATGGTGCTGGCTATCGCCCACGCACTGGAGACCCACAAGACGATCTCCGGTGAGGATGTCGCCGCCATCTTCGAGGGCCGCCAGGGCCCGAAGGTCAACGGTCGCGACTACCACCATCCATCGTTCCTGGAAGTGGCAGACCGCTATCACAACGAGGCGCTCGTTGCCCACCGCATGACCGGTCGGGTCGAGGTCCCGCTGCCAGTTCTCGCTCGTGGAAATCCGCAGCTGGTCGCATCGTCGAAGCCGCTACCACCGCCCCGCCTGTAACCGCCGGTACTACGCCCGGCAGTCCAGAACGATCTTGCCCTCGACACCACGCTCGAGTATGCGGGCATGCCCTTCGGCAGCGCTGGCCAATGGGAGCACGGCTCCTACCGGCACATGCAGGGAGGCGGCAGACATCATCGCCAGCAACGTCTCCAATGCGGTGCGCTGCTCTTCGGGTGTGTCGACCAGCCCGGCATAGCCAAGGAGGCTGACCCCTTTGCGGTAGAGCCTGCGCAGGTTGATCGATACGTGCTCGTTGTTCGAGGTGCCGAAGACGACCAGCCGGCCCTGATTCTCGATCGCGGCGATCGCTGCGTCGGTGAACGGTCCGCCGAGTGAATCGAGGATGACCGTCGGCTGGTACGACTCGACCGCGCCCTCCAAGCCATCTGCGCCCGTGACGACGACGTTGTCGGCCCCGTTGGCCGTGATGCCGTCGACCTTGCCGGGTGAGCCGGTCTGGCCCCAGACCTGTGCGCCGACGATCTTGGCGAGCTGAATCGCCAGCGCGCCCACGCCACCGCTGGCACCCAGGACCAGCACGCGGTCGAGTGGTCCGATCTGAGCGCGTGCGTGCAGCGATTGCCACGCCGTGATGCCGGCCACCGGAAGCGCCGCCACCTGAGCAAGATCGATGTCGTGGGGCACGGGGAGCAGCCATGCATCGGGCACTGCGATTCGGCTGCAGTAGAGACCTGGTCGGATGACACCGAGGCCGCCACCGCGGACGAGGACCGGTTGCCCGTCGACGTGCCCCGTGGCCTCGGTGCCCGGTGTCCACGGCAAGTTCTGCGCTGCGGCGCCGACGCTGCCTTGTGTGATCCACACGTCGAGCGGGTTGACGGAGGCGTAGGCGATGTCGACCAGTTTCTCGCCCGCGCCCGGAACGGGGTCGGCCAGTTCGTCGAGCTGGAGTGTCCCACCGATTGAGTGAAGTCTTGCTGCGCGCATCGGGCCACTGTATGCCGGGACGTCATCAGCGATCGTCAGCGATCGACAGCCACGTCAGCCGGTAGCTTGCCGGCGATGATCATTCTCGATGGCGGCACCGGCACACTGATCCAGGCTCTCGGTGCACCGATGGACAGCGAGACCTGGGGGGCAGACGCCAACCTCACCCACCCGCAGATCGTCCGGCAGGCGCATCGCGAATATCTCGACGCCGGCGCCGAGGTCGTGACCGCCAACACGTACGCGACCAGCCCACTTCTGTTCAACCATTTGGGTCGCGACGACGACGTCGCCATCATCGATGCCGCCGCGGTCCGGCTTGCCCGCGAGGCCAGCAACGGCACCGTGCCCGTTGCCGGCTCGTTCTCGGTGATGCGCCCGGGGATCCCCGGTAGCGATCGCAGTGAGATGCTGCGGCAGTGGCCCGAGCCCGAAGCTCGGCGACTGTTTGCGGCGAAAGCAGCAGGTCTCGTCGAGGCTGGCGTCGACTTGATTGCGATGGAGATGATGCGCGATGGCGACTACTCGGTCTGGGCCACTGAGGCGGCCGCCGCCACGGGGTTGCCTGTCTGGATCGGGATCGCGGTCGAAGACGACGAGCAGGGTCGTCTCATCGGCTTCGGCCGACCCAACTGGTTGCTCGACGACTTCGTCGAGACGCTGCTCAGGGCCGCGCCGGCGGCGATGGTCGCAGTGATGCATTCCGCTCCGCACCTCACGGCTCCGGCATTGGAGATCGTCAGGCGTCACTGGCGCGGGTCGCTGGGCGCATACGCAGAATCGGGCTACTTCGCCATGCCCGAATGGCAGTTCGTCGACATCATTCCTGAAGCCGAATACGTCGAGATGGCCGAGCAATGGACCGCCTCGTATGACCTGTCGATGATCGGCGGCTGTTGCGGGATCGGTCCGTCGCACATCGCGGCTCTGCGCGCAGCATTCAAGTGAGCTTCTCGTACCTCACACCGCGCCGGAGAAGATGATCGGGCCGGTTGCCTTGTCCACGCCACCCTCTGGTTCGACCGTGATCGCCCACTGCTTCGGCGAACCGTTGATGGGTACGACCCGCCGAACCTTTTGACCTTTGGCCTTGTCCAGAAGTCGCACTGCGTGCGCCCCGGAATCGTCGACGAGCCACAACTCGTAAGCCTTCCCGGTACCCGGGTCGGCCAGACCGTCGCCCATCACGACGATGCGGCCAGCACTCGGAGACCAGGCGACCCGGAAGGACCCGGAGCCAGTGCCGTCCAGGGTGGTGATCCGGGTGTCCGGCCTATCGATCACAGCGGCAGCGGCCTTTGCGTAGTCGTCGCCGGTGGACCTCCGCCCGACGATGAAGGCGCCGGTGGCTATCAGCAGCAGCGCTGCGGCAACGGTGAGCGCGCGCTGCATCGTCTGACGGCGCTGCCGGTGGGCAGCCAGGTTGACGACCGAATCGGGCAACAGCGGGGACAGCTGACGAGTGGTACCGATCTCGTCCATGACGCTGGTCTTGAGTGACGTCGGTGGTGGAACAGCGACGGATGCAGCCACCTGCGAGAGCGTCTCTCTGAAGCCGGCGACCTCGGGGCGACAAACCGGGCAGGTGGGGTAGTGGGCCTCGAACTCGGCGCGCTCTCGTTCATCGACGGCATCCAGCGCGTATGCCGCCGCAAGTTGATGGATGTCGATGCCGCTCACGTTGCAACTCCTAGTTCGTCGCGCAATCGAATCATCCCGTCGCGAATCCTGGTCTTTATTGTTCCTTCGGCAACATCCAGGAGGAGAGCGACCTCGCGGTAGCTGTGTCCGCCGAAGTAGGCGAGCTCCACCGCTTGTCGTTGTATCTCGGTCAACCGCTCGAGTGCCTTGCGCACTCTCGTCCCGTCGATGTTGGCCACCACGTGTTCGGCGACGTCCTCGTAGTGGATGGGTCGCTTCTGCGCTTCACGTTCCGCCCTGTCTCTGGCGGACTGCTCGGAACGAACACGGTCGATCGCCCGCCGGTGGGCGATGGTCGCCGCCCACGACCTGACGGAGCCACGACTGGTGTCGTAGCGGGGGGCCAATCGCCACAGCTCGACGAACGCTTCCTGGGTCACCTCTTCGCTCTGCGCGGGGTCTCGGACGACCTTCAGCACCAGTCCGTACAGCAACGGAGCGAGTGCGTCGTACAAATCGGCAAACGCGGCCTGATCTCCCCGACCGGCTCGGCCGAGCAGCGTGCCGAGCGGGTCTTTCAGGTCATCGTCGGCTTGCTCGTCGCTGCCGCGCCGGCGCAGCGCGCTACGCAGCATCTGCCGGCTTCTCGCTGGGCGACGCCGCCGAATCAGTCATGTAACTCATTCGTCACACGAGCCGTTCCGGATTGGACTGAATTCCACCCGGCATTCCAGGTCGCCACTTGCTTACCGTCCAGTCCCTGCCAGTTCCCTCGTTCGTCACTTGCTCGCTCCTTGTCCACACCAGCAGGAACCGTACACTCGGCACCCATGCCGCCGTCGTTGCCCCAACGTGCCCGCGTCGTGGTGATCGGCGGAGGGGTCATCGGGTGTTCGGTGGCCTACCACCTCGCCGACATGGGTTGCACCGACGTCGTCGTTCTGGAGCGCGACAAGTTGACGTCCGGCACCACCTGGCACGCAGCCGGCCTGATGGTCACCTTCGGCTCGCTGTCGGAGACGTCGACAGAGATGCGCAAGTACACATGCGACCTGTACGCCCGGCTGGAAGCGGAGACGGGCCAATCGACGGGTTTCAACCGTGTCGGATTCATCGAGTTGGCGACCGAGCCCGACCGGCTCGAGGAGTATCGGCGTGTTGCCGCCTTCAACCGGTACTGCGGTGTCGATGTCCACGAGATCTCTGCCAAGGAAGTCGATGAGCTCTTCCCGCTGGCTCGCACCGACGATGTACTGGCCGGCTTCTACGTGAAAGAGGACGGCCGAGCCAACCCCGTCGACGTGACGATGGCCTTGGCCAAGGGGGCCCGGTTGAAGGGGGCGACCATCATCGAAGGCGTGTCGGTGACTGATGTAGTCGAGCGCAACGGTGTTGTCAGCGGTGTGCGTACCGACGCCGGCGACATCGAGGCGGAGTTCGTTGTGAACTGCGCCGGCATGTGGGCGCGCCAGTTGGGTGAGGCCGCCGGGATCAACATTCCACTGCAGGCGGCGGAGCACTACTACCTCATCACCGAGCGGATCGAAGGCCTTGCCAACACCTGGCCCGTCATCGAGGATCCTGCCAACTACGGCTACTACCGCGAAGAGGTCGGCGGGTTGATGATCGGCCTGTTCGAGTCTGTCTGCGCCCCGTGGAACGTCGGCGCCATCCCGACCGACTTCTCGTTCGGCGTCATCCAGCCCGACTGGGACCGGATGGGCCCGTACGTCGAACGGGCGATGAGCCGGGTGCCGATCTCGATGGAGACCGGCATCCGCACCTTCTTCTGTGGCCCGGAGAGCTTTACTCCCGACCTCTTGCCCGTGGTCGGCGAGGCGCCGGAACTGAAGAACTACTTCGTCGCTGCCGGCATGAACTCCGTCGGGATACTCACCGGCGGAGGCATGGGCCGGCTGCTGGCTCATTGGATCCTCACTGGTCACCCGGACGTTGACGTCACCGGGTTCAACATCGACCGGCTGCACCGATACCAGTCAAATCCCGAGTACCGGGCGACGCGCACGGTCGAATCGCTCGGGATGGTTTTCCAGTGCCACTATCCGGGCAAGTCGATGACAACGGCGCGCAACGCGAAGATCTCGCCGATCCACCAGCGCTTGCAAGCGCAGCGCGCGTACTTCAAAGATGTCAGTGGTTGGGAGGGCGCAGACTGGTTCGCACCCGATGGTGTCGAGCCGAAGATCGAGCGCCTGTCGTGGGGTCGGCAGAACTGGTTCGACTACTGGCGCGCCGAGCACGAGGCCGCGCGCAACGACGTGATCGTGATGGACATGTCGTTCATGTCGAAGTTTCTCGTACAGGGCCGCGACACCGGCCGGTTGTTGAATCAACTGTCTGCCAACGATGTCGACGGCAAGCCCGGGACGATCACCTACACGCAGTGGCTCAACGAAGCGGGAACCATCGAGGCTGATCTCACTGTCACAAAGCTCGACGATGATCGATTCTGGGTGGTGGCCACTGACACTGCGCATCGACATGTGGAGACGCGCATGCGCCGACACTTCGATGATTGCCACGCGATAGCCACCGATGTCACTGCGGGATGTGCGCAGCTGAACGTGCAGGGACCGCGGTCGCGAGAGCTGCTGCAGAGTCTGACCACAACAGACCTTTCGAATGATGCATTTCCGTTCCGCACCGCCCGATACATCGACATCGGCTTCGCCCGGGTTCTGTGCATTCGCATCACCTACGTCGGCGAGTTGGGCTACGAGCTCTACGTCTCGGCGGAGCAAGCGGTGCACGTCTATGACCGGATCGCCGCCGCGGGCCCCGGGTTCGGACTGCACCACGCCGGGCTCAAGGCACTCGGAAGCCTACGGATGGAGAAGGGTTATCGCGACTACGGGCACGACATCGACAACACCGATTCGGTTCTCGAGGCTGGGCTCGGTTTCGCGGTCGATCTCGACAAACCCGGCGGTTTCATCGGTCGGGATGCGGTGCTGGCCAAGAAATCGGCCGGACCGCTGACACGCCGCCTCGCCCAAGTCTTGATCGACGACCCGGAGCCGCTGATGTTTCATGCCGAGGTGGTTCGACGCGACGACTGCGCTGTCGGGTACGTGCGTGCTGCCTCGTACGGGTTCACGCTCGGTGGCGCGGTGGGACTGGCCATGATCGAGGCGGACCAGCCGATCAACGCCGCCTACCTGTCGGCGGGCTGCTGGGAAGTCGAGATTGCCGGGCGCAGGTATCCGGCTCGTATCTCGCTGCGACCGATGTACGACCCCGACAACCTGCGAATCAAGACGTAGACCGGCTGGGGACGGGTTCGAGCACGTGTCCGCACACAGGTTCCAAGGCCGGTTCGTCGACCGGGGGAGCGCCGACTACGAAGCGGCACGGACCGACGGCCTGTTCAACTGTCGACACCCGTCGCGCTATCCGGCAGCGATATTGGAAGCGGCCAACGAGGCCGACATCGTGGCCGGTGTGTTGCTGGCCAAGGAGCGAGGCTGGAAGGTGGCTGCGCGCTCCGGTGGCCACGCCTGGGCCGGGTGGAGCGTGCGCGACGACGCGCTGTTGATCGATCTCGCCGCCATGCGCGAACTGACTGTCGATGTCGACAACCTGACCGCCACCGCTACGCCGTCGTTGCGAGGTGGTCAGGATTTGGCGCCGTTCCTGCGCGCCCACGACCTGACGTTTCCGGGCGGCCATTGCTCGACGGTGGGCCTCGGCGGATATCTGTTGCAGGGTGGTCAGGGTTGGAACTCGCGGCAGTGGGGATGGGCCTGCGAGAACGTCCTCGGTGTCGACCTTGTCACGGCCGACGGCGAACTCGTCCACGCCGATGCCGATAACAACAGCGATTTCTACTGGGCGGCGCGTGGGGCCGGCCCGGCCTTCTTCGGCGTGGTGACCCGCTTCTACCTTCGGGTCCACCGCATGCCGTCCGCGTTCACGCACACGACCTACGCCTTCCCGATCGAGTGCTTCGACGAGCTGATCACTTGGGCCCACGACGTGTTGCCAACGTTGGACATCCGCGTCGAGCCGGTCATCGTCGGAACGCGAATCCCTCCGCCCGATATCGATGTCGATCTCGGCGGCGGTCCCTTGCTGATCATGCACTCCACCGGGATGTTCGACGCTGCAGAAGAGGCGCGAAGTCTCATGGCGCCGCTCGAGACGTGCCCGGTTCTGGATCGGGCGTTGCTCCGCATCTTCGCGGAGCCGACCACCTTCGATGACGAGAACACGGTCATGGATGCTCAGAACCCACCGGGCATGCGCTACGCCGCAGACTGCGCCTGGACCGACGCGCCGGCCGCCGACCTGAAGCCGATTCTCGGCGAGATCTACCGCTCGCTGCCGACGCCGGAATCCTTCGTGATCTGGTATGGCTGGTGCCCTTCGAGACCCCTACAGGACATGGCGTTCTCGATGGAAGGCAACGTCTACATCGCGGCCTACACGATCTGGCAGGACGAGGCCGGCGACGCCTCGATGCAGGAGTGGGTCGCCTCGCGGTTCCGCGAATTGGAACGAGTGAGCAAAGGTTCGTATCTCGGCGACGCCGACCTCACGCGTCGTTCGTCGAAGTTCATGGCCGACGCCAACTTCGCCAAGCTGCAACGCCTGCGCGACATCTACGACCCCGATCGGCGCTTCTTCGACTTCTACGCCCCTCCAGGCGTCGGCGCCAACGAGTTCGAGCCCCGCTGACCCGGCGCTCATGCGGCGTTTCGTCGGGGTGGTCCGGTGGTCATGATTTGGCCGTCGGGTAGCTGGATGGTGAGGGTGCGGTCCGTTGTGAGGGTCAACACCCAGGCGTGATGGTGGACGTTGTGGTGGTGTCGTACGCACAGTGGCAGCAGGTTGCTCAAGTCGGTGCGCCCGTCGTGGTACCACCAGATCACATGATGCAACTTGGTCCGCGAATAACGGACATCGCAGCCCGGGATCGCGCATGTCGCGTACAGCGCACCCAACGCCCGGCGTTGGGCGCGGTTGGCGACCCGTGTCGTGCGACCCAAGTTCAACTCGCCGGGGGCGTCGATGACAACCCCGTTACGGACCACCACGGTGCACACCCT
>JANPGV010000237.1:0-18601 GCA_031424145.1 Ilumatobacteraceae bacterium | reverse complement strand
CGCTGATGAACGAGCGGGTCTCGATCGGGGGCACGATTCCGCAGAAGGGATCCGGCACGATCCAGGCGTTGGTGTCGACATGGGCCGGTCTGCCCGCCGACCGCAAAGACGCCGCCTCGCGCGACGAGGTCATGAAGCTGTGGTCGCGCGCCGAGGTGCTGCGGCTCACCAACATCCGCGCCAATCAGAATCGCAAGATGGGCGACCCGGGTCCTGAGGGTTCGATTGCCAAGATGGCGTTCGCCGACCTGAACAAGGACATCTACGCAAAGGCGATCGATCTCATGGGCGCCGAGGGAATGCTGTACGGCAGCTACGAGATGGTTCGTCCCGCGACGGCGATGGCTTTCGAGAACTTGCACAAGGCCTTCTTGCGCAGTCGGGCCAACTCGATCGAAGGCGGCACCACCGAAGTGATGAAGAACATCCTCGGTGAGCGGGTGCTGGGTCTGCCGGGCGACGTGCGTGTCGACCGCGAAGTGCCGTGGAGCCAGGTCCCGCGTAACTAGCCGACGCGCAATGCAGCCAATACGTCGCTTGCTGCGAAGTCGTGATCGTTCATCGTTGCCGAATGTGCGACCGATCCGCCGAGCAGCGCCGCGGCCGCGGTGCCGATGGCGGATTGCAGTTCGCGGATGTTTCTCGGCGGCGGGAAGTACTCGTCTTCCTCGGTGACCTTGACTGGCTCGACCCCGTTACGCGGCGCGAGGTACCGAAGGATCTCGTCAACGAGCTCTTCGGGCGCCGAAGCTCCGGCGGTGACACCGATCGTCCCATGCAGGTCATCCGGAAGCTCGCCTGCGTGGTTGACCCGGAAGACCTGTCGGCATCCCGCCTCGACCGCCAGCTTTTCGAGGGCACGCGTGTTGGAGGAGTTCGAGGAGCCGATGACAACGATCGCGTCACACTGCGCGGCCATCGCCATCAGCGCCGACTGCCGATTTGTCGTGGCAAAGCACAGGTCGCTGCGGCCCGGCGTCCACGCATCGGGATACTTGTTCGTGACTGCGTCGGCGACATCAGCCCAATCGCGGTGGGAGAGCGTGGTCTGCGCCAGGAGGGCCACCGGTTGATCGAACTGCGGGAGGGCCTCGACCTCGGCGACGCTCTCGACGCGACTGATCGACGACGGTGCGACTGCCATGGTTCCGACCGCCTCTTCATGCCCCTCATGCCCGACGTACACGATGCGGTAGCCCTTGTTGGCCCTGACCTTGACCTCGTGGTGGACCTTGGTAACAAGCGGGCAAACCGAATCGACCACGTAACTGCCACGAGCCCGTGCCGCAGCAACGACCTCGGGCGCGGACCCGTGGGCGGAGAGCATGATCGGACGGCCCGGCGGCACATCGGCGATGTCGTCGACGAACACCACGCCCTGCTCCTCGAAGCGGTCGACCACGATCTTGTTGTGAACGATCTCGTGATAGCAGTACACCGGCGGTTCGAACGTGCGAACCATCCACGCCAATGCCTTGATCGCCATCTCGACGCCGGCGCAAAAGCCCCGTGGCTCAGCCAACAGAACCCGATCGACGTCCACGATCGCAGGCTACCCGGGCCATGCCGCCGATAGCCTGGAAGCCCATGTCCGCACCGGTGGTAGTCAGCGTCGCGCCCGGGTCCGCCGCTGAGCGGGCCGGTTTGTGCGCGGGTGATGAGGTCGTCGCGATCAATGGGATCGTGCCCCGCGACATCATCGAATGGCGTTTCGCGGCGGACGAACCACTCGTCGAGATCGAGTTGAACCGTGGCGGATTGCAGTCCTCGCTCGAGATCATCAAGCGTCCAGGCGAACCCCTGGGCGCCGAGGTGTCGAGCGCGGTCTTCGACAGGGTCCGCACCTGTGACAACCACTGCGAGTTCTGCTTCATCTACCAGTTGCCCGCCGGCATGCGCCGCAGCCTCTACCTCAAGGACGACGACTACCGGCTCAGCTTCATGTACGGCAACTTCACCACGCTGACAAGATTCACAGAGGCCGACCTCGAACGGGTCGTCACGGAACGCCTGTCACCGTTGAACGTCAGCATTCACGCCACGGATCCCGACGTGCGTTCGCGAATGTTGAAGAACCCGCGTGGGGGGATGAGCCTGCGCTGGTTGCGCGCCTTGCTCGATCACGACATCGTCGTGCGTGGTCAGATCGTGCTGTGCCCCGGCGTCAACGACGGGGAGATCTTCGACCGGACCATGGCCGGAGTGCTCGACGAGTACTCCGATCTCGAGTCGGTTGCGGTCGTGCCGCTGGGCCTCAGCAAGTTCAACAAGGAATCGGCGATGCGGCTGCACACGCGCACCGAGGCCGAAGCCATGGTCGACGCGATCGAGGACTGGCAAGAGGTCTTCCAGCACACGGTCGGACATCGGATGGTGTTCGCTGCCGACGAGTACTACTTGATGGCCGAACGACCCTTTCCGGCCGAGGACACCTACGAAGAGTTCTCGATGCACGAAGACGGGATCGGCATGGCCCGAACGTTCGAGATGGAGTTCAACGGTCGCGCGTCGTCGCCTACCGGCCCCCAGGCCGGCTTCTTCGCCTCGGTCGATGCACCACCGAATCCCGCCGCGTACACGGGCCTGCGCGCTCGAGCATGCGGAACCGAGGCTGCGTCACTTCGGTTGACGCCTCGGCGAAACGCCCCGATCGGAATTCTCACCGGCCAGTTCGGAGCACGGGTGATTGCTCCCTTGGTCGAAGGATTGAATCGGCCCGATGTACGGATCATTCCGGTGGCCAACGAGTTCTTCGGTGGCAACACCGCAGTCACCGGCTTGATGGTCGGCGACGACCTGCAACGTGTCCTTGCTGCCGAGCCCGCCGGCCATCGATACCTCCTGCCCGACGTGTGCCTTTCCGAAGGCCGATTTCTCGACGGCACCACCATCGACGACCTGCCCCGACCCGTCGAAATCGTCGCGACCGATGGCATCTCACTTCGCCGAGTGCTGGAGCCCGCATCATGACGTTGCCAACCGTTGTCATCGTCGGTCGCCCCAACGTCGGCAAGAGCACCTTGTTCAACCGGATCGTCGGCGAACAGGTCGCCATCGTGGAAGACCGTCCCGGTGTCACCCGCGATCGCAACGAGACAGAGGCGGATTGGCTGGGCGTTCACTTCCTGCTCGTCGACACCGGTGGATGGCTGCCAGGTGGCAATGTTCTCGATGCCAAGGTCAGCCGCCAGGTCGAGGCCGCCGTGAAGACTGCCGATGTCGTGCTCTTCCTGGTCGATGCGACGACAGGCGTAACAGAGGATGACGAAGCGTTGGCGCAGTGGCTGCGCAGGATCAAAGCTCCCGTGCTGCTCGTCTCCAACAAGGCCGACAACGAACGACGCGAGAACGAACGCTGGGAGTTCCTGGCGCTCGGGGCGGGCGATCCATTTCCTGTCAGCGCACTGCACGGGCGGCGCGCCGGCGATCTTCTCGACGAGGTCATCTCACTGCTACCGATCAACGACGATGAGGATGAAGAGGCACCCGGCGTCGATCTGGAAGACGCCTCCGAGTTGTGGAAGGCGGGCGATCAGCCGCCGCCACGTGTCGCAATCGTCGGACGGCCCAACGTCGGCAAGAGCACTCTCTTCAATCGCCTGGTCGGCGAGGACCGGTCCGTCGTGCACGACATGGCGGGAACCACTCGCGATGCCATCGACACGCTGGTCGACACGCCGGACGGACCCATCGTGTTCGTCGACACCGCCGGTATGCGCCGCCGCAGCAGGATCGACGATTCTGCCGAGTACTACTCGGTGGTGCGCGCCCTGCGCGCTATCGACGGCTCCGACATCGCGCTCCTCGTGATCGATGCGACGGACGGCATCACCAGCCAGGACCAGCGACTTGCCGAACGGGTCGACGCCGCCGGCTGCCCGATCGTGGTGATGCTCAACAAGTGGGAGCTGATCGAGGATCCGGAGCAACGGCTGCAGGTCCAAGCTGAATTGAAGCGGAAGCTGTACTTCGTCGGCGATGCTCCGGTCCTGAAGATCTCGGCACTCACCGGCAAGGGCGTCAACAAGTTGCGCCCGGTCCTGCAAGAGGCCATCCACCAATACCACCGCCGCGTTCCGACGCGCGACGTGAACCGGGTGATCTCCGATGCTCAACAGCGCCAACCCGCCGGGCACGGCGTGCGTGTGTTGTACGCGCTCCAGGGTGCAACGGACCCTCCGACGTTCACGCTGTTCGTCAACAGGGAGCTTCCGCAGACGTACATGCGTTACCTCGAGCGCAGCATCCGCGAGGCGTTCGAGTTCGGCAGCACCCCATTGAAGCTGCGAGTCAGGAAGCGGACCGACTAGTGCCCTGGTGCGAAGACTGCGCCAAGTACTGGGCCCCGGCGGCGATGAACGAGGACGGCACCTGCCCGACCTGTGGTCGGCTCGTCGAGGCGCCGGTCCGCCAGCAGATCACCGCCAAGAACCTCGACCTGCGCAAGCTGGCGGCCGGGGAGGACAGCGACGATGATGCTAAGGCGCCATGGCACTTGAAGCTGCTGATGGTGCTGCTGGCCCTGTACCTCGGATGGCGGATCGTTCAGCTCTTCACCTGATCGCGCCTTCACGCGACTGTATGGTTTCGGATGCGCGCGGTGCTCCTCGCTCTGGTACTTGTCTTCGGTGGCGGCGGATGCGGGAGCGACACGACGACCACTGGTGATTTCAACGAGCGAGCGGTGCAGGACTTCCTCGACGGGTTGCATTTCACGACCACCGACCAGCTTGCCGTTCAGATGATGGCTGATGCCCTCGACGTGTGCACGAGCAAGCTCGACGAACATGTGAGGGCCGTCATCAAGGTAAGTGTCGGTCAAGGTTCGGATCGCATCCTGCGTGCCGGTTGCCCCGATCGTGTCGCCCTGATCATGGGTGGAGGGTGATGCCGGAACGTGTGATGGGAGAACGTGTGATGCCCGACGGTGAGGTCGGGCATCAGACACCGCATCGCGGGAAACAATCCTCATCGTCGGGTTTCTGCGGCCCTCGGACTCGGTACGCCCACGCGCCAGCGCGGGGCATTGATGATTCGGTACCCATGCCACGTCTCAGTCAAACTTCGGACATCTCGACCCATCGCTGTGCCTCGGCAGAGCGCTCGGTCGCCTCGCATAATGCCTGCACACGGCACCCGTGATGGAAATCGGGGGTCCACGGTCCGTCCGGCCACGAGCCCAACAGCCCGGCGACCTGGTTCACGAAGCTCGCGCCATACCCGACGCCTTGACCGATCGGCCACCAGTGGGCGGCGTAGGGATGGCCGGCCTGCTCAGCACGAATGGTGCGCATGCCGTACAGCTGAGGATCCTCCCCATCCGAGCCGTACTTCAACTCGTTGAGCCGGGCGTAGTCGAAGGCCAGTGTGCCGTGCGTGCCGTTGACCTCGACAGTCATGTCGCATGGTCTGCGAACTGCTGTTCTGCCAACCTCGAGGGTGCCTGCCGCTCCCGATCCGAACCGCCAAATTGCGGAGGCCGCTTCATCGACCGTCACCGCACGCGGCCCGTCTGGAGTAGAGCGCTCGCGGGTGAACGTGCTCGTCTGTGCACTCACTCGCTCCACGTCTCCGACCATCCACAACGCCATGTCGAAGAGGTGGCAGCCGAGGTCGGCGATGGTTGTTCCACCCATCGTCCGGTCGAAGCGCCAGTCGAAGGGAATGGTGGGGTCGGCGAACTCGTCCGACATCCAGTTGGCTCGCCACAGCAGCACATCTCCGATCACGCCGTCCTCGATCATGCGCTGCATGAGAGCGAGGGCAGGTAGCCGTCGATAGTTGAAGCCGACGGCATTGAGCACGCCCGCGGCGGTGACCGCATCGGCAGCTGAGGCCGCATCGGCATACGAAGCAGCGAGTGGCTTCTCGCAGAGGATGGCCTTGCCGGCCGCGGCCGCCGCGATCGCGATCTCCGCGTGGGTTCCGGGCGGAGTGCATATGTCGATGATGTCGATGGTCGGATCGTCGATCAGCGTGCGCCAGTCGGTCGTGAACGACGGGATCTCGTACGCGCGTGCGGCTACCTCGACGGCCGCCGCGTTCCTGCCAGAGATCGCGGCAACGACCGGTCGCACAGGAAGGTCGTAGAGCATTGGTGCGACGCGGTAGCCGTAGCTGTGGGCCTTGCCCATGATGCCGTAGCCGACGATCCCGACTCGAACCTCTGGTCGGTCGGTGGTCATTCCAATTTCTCCTTCACGTGATGCGGCTGGGATGGTCGATCGGTTCACCAGTCTGGAAACAGCGGATGATGGCCTGGCATACCGCTATGTCGTGGAGGGCGTCATCGGCGTCGGTGATCGGCGGTCGGCCCGTCACGACGCAGTCGTGGAAAGCGAGCAGCTCCGCCTTGAACGCGCTGTCATAGGAGGTGATCTCCTCTGTACGCCACGATCGAGCGGTGCCGTTGTCGCCACCCTCTACTTCGAGCAGCGTGGGCGCGCTGCGCAAGAACGGTGATGGGAAGTTGAGCGTCACCCGCTTGTCGGGCCCGTAGCACGCGAACTCCATCTTGTAGTTCGTGAAGCCCGGGAGGTCGAGCCAGTGGATGGTGACCGGCAGGCTGCCGAAACGAAACACCGCAATAAGGCTCGACGGTTGCAGGTCGACGTAGTCGAGGCGATCGGGTTCCCGCAGGACGGCGCGCACCGTGTTGATCTCGTGAACGAGGCTGTCGACCAGCACGAAGTGGTAGGTCTTGCGCAGGAACTCGTCGGCTTCCCCGATGGCCGTCGTGATGCTCGCTGCGGTCTCCGCCTGCCAACGTTCGATCGCCTCTGCAGGGACCGGTGCGACAGGTGCCAGCGGATAGTGCTCGACGTAGGGGATGAATGGCGCCTCGAAGGTGCTCACGCGCAGCAGCCTGGGGTCTGTGATGCCGGCGACCTCCTCACGAAATCGTTCGAAGGCGGGGTCGTATCGTTTGGGATAGGCCACCATCAAGATGGTCCCGGACTCAGCGACCGCATCACGCATCTGCTTGCCCTCGGCGACCGAGAAGCACATCGGTTTCTCGACCAACACGTGCTTGCCTGCCTTGGCTGCCTCGATTGCGATGGGCGCGTGGCTGCCTGATGTCAGGATCAGCACGACATCGATGGGTGCCTCGCTCAACATCTTCCGCCAATCGGTGAAGACCGTCGGAATCGCGTACGACGCGGCGTTGACTTCGGCGTTTTCAGCAGCGATGTCGCACAGCGCGATCATCTCGAAGTGATCGGCGAGTTCGCGCAGATAGTGCAGGTGCATCACCTGGGCGATGATGCCCGCGCCGACCACACCGACCTTCAACCGCTGCGTCATCACCGAGCCTGCGTCAGTGGAAGTCGCGGGTCGACGGCTACCTGCATCGCCTCGCCCGACTGGGCGAGCATGACCGCCTCGTGAGCGCGGTCCATGGGCAGGATGTGCGTGGTGATCTTGGTCAGCGGATAGCGATCGAGGTTGGCGGCCATCAGACGCATTGAGGGTTCGTACTCGGTTGCCAACTCCCCACCGATACCCAGGACGGCGACGTTGCGGGTGCAGATGTCGGAGTTCGGGTTCATCTGGACCGGACCCATGTCGACGAACGCGCCGGCCTCGACCACGACGCCACCGGTTCGAACGGCCCTCAGCGCCTCCGTGAACGTGGACGGCACGCCGCTGCAGTCCAGCACCAGATCGACACCGCGGCCATGGGTCGCATCGAGAACTGCTTCGGCTCGCTGAGCGGCGTCGGTCGCGCTGGCATCCAACGCCAAGTCGACACCGAACTGATCGGCGAACTGCAGGCGCCCGGGCAGGACGTCGGTTGCGATCACCATCCCGGCGCCGAGCATCCGGCTCTTGATCAGATGGCACAGGCCGAGGGGACCGGTGCCGAGGACCGCCACCGAAAATCCTGAGCGCGATCCGCCTTGCAGGCCCAGGACCGCAATGCCCTTGTCGACACCATGGGTCACCGCCATCACCTCTGTGATGACCGCGACCTCATCGGGCAACTCGTCGGGGACCCGGAAGATCGGAGTGCGCGGCAGGAGGTACATGTACTGAGACCAGCCGCCGAAGAGACCGGGAGCCCTGCCCACGTTGAGGCTGTTGCCATAGTCCTCGAGGTGCTGGCAGAAGTAGTAGGGGTAGCTGTTCAAGCAGTAGTAGCAACTACCGCATGGCACGTTGGCGCCCGGCACGACGCGGTCGCCTTGCTTCAGTTGGACACCGTTCGTGTCGTACGCCGGTCCGCCCGTGGCGACGACCGTCCCGACGTTCTCGTGGCCGCAGATCAGCGGGTACTCGAGGTCGCGTTCGTGGGCGGTGCCGGCATATTGCTTCGACTCGCCGCGAAACGTGTGCTTGTCGGTGCCGCAGATGCCGGAGAGGTGCATGGCGATCACCACGACGCCGGGTTCCGGATCCGGGACGTCGAACTCACGTAGCGCGATCCGACCCGGCGCCTCCATCACGGCAGCATGAGACGTTGTCATAGGACCTTCAATTCTTGGTTTGGCGTTTCCTTGGCGAGGCTGATCGCCTCTCGTAGTAACCGGGCGGCTTCTGGCACACCCACCGAGGCCGGCACGAATGGGTCCTCGTGTTCGATCGACACCACCTTGGCGGGTGAGCCGGCGAGTCGCTTCATGAGCTCGACCCACCACGACAGGTCGTGCCCGCGGCCGGGGACCGAGAAGTTCCACGGCATCGATTCCGGCGAGGTCGGCCAGCGGTGATCGAGCACTCCGTTGAGCGCGAGGTTCTGGTCGTTGAACGTCGTGTCCTTGCCGTGCACATGCCCGACACGATCGCAGATGCGCTCCGCGATTGCGTGACCGTTCATTCCCATCCAGAAGAAATGACTGGGATCGAAGTTTGCCGACAGCGACGGCCCGAGGGCGATGAGCTCCTCGAAGGTGGCGACGTTGTAGACCGCGGTTCCAGGATGCAGTTCGATGCACACAGACAGGTCGGGGTTCTCGGCGCGAGCGAAGGCCGCGAGATCGCTCCAGTACGGGGCGACAACGTCGGTCCACTGGCGGTCGTGGATTCCCTCGAGGTAGGGCAGCCAACCGCCGGCACCGAAGTGCGGGGTGTGGTCTGCCGGATCACCGCCAGGACATCCCGCCATCGCAACCACGCGATCAGCTCCCAACTGCGTCGCCAGTCGAATGGCCTGGCGCAGGGCTCGATCGTGGCGCTCGGCGAGCTCACGATCGGGATGCACGGGGTTGCCCCACGCGTTGAGCGCATCGAGACCGATGTTGTACCGCGCAAGGAGTGACAGCCAATCTCGGCGGTGGTGCTCGCTTTCCAGAAGCTTGTCGACATCGCAATGAGGATTGGGTGCGTACCCCCCGGCACCCACCTCGATCATCGAAACCTCGGGAGCCTCGGCCGACAGAAACCTCAGCGTGTCTTCGAGGCTGAGGTCGACGAACGCCTCGAGGACCACCCCGATCCGCAAATCGTCAGTTGTGGGCATGATCAGTTACCAGCGGCTTCCTAGGCACCCGGTGCGCCGGCGTTGTGTCGGCCAAGCTCGTGCGCAAGCGTTGCCAACTCGTCGCCCCCGGCCATCTCTCTGATGAGTTGATCGACAGTGATCTCGCTGCGCCTGGCGTCGAGGCTCGTCCGTCCCAATGTCAGAACCGTGAAGTGATCGCCGATCAAGAACGCATGATGAGGGTTGTGGGTGATGAACACCACACCGATCCCAGCCTCCCTCGCGTTGTCGACGTACTTCAACACGACACCCGACTGCTTGACACCGAGCGCGGCGGTGGGCTCGTCGAGTATCAGAACCCTTGCGCCGAAGTACACCGCACGGGCAATGGCCACGCATTGGCGTTGGCCACCGGAGAGCGTTGCCAGTGGCTGATTGACATCCTTCAGGTGAATTCCGAGCTTGGCCAGTTGCTCTGATGTCGTCGCCCGCATCAGGGAGATGTCCATCGGCTTGAAGACAGGAACAGGTTTGCGGATCTCCGAGCCGAGGAAGAAGTTGCGCCATGTCTCCATCAGGTCCACGACCGCGAGGTCCTGGTACACGGTGGCGATCCCAGCATCCAACGCGTCGCGAGGCGAGTCGAACTGCACCTCCTCGCCATCGATCTTCATCATGCCCTCGTCGGGCCGATGGAGACCGGAGATGATCTTGATCAACGTCGACTTGCCGGCGCCGTTGTCGCCGAGCACACACGTGACCTCGCCTGCTCGAACGGTGAGGTCGACACCCACGAGCGCTCGGATGTGGGTGTACGACTTGGTGATGCCGATCATCTGGATGAGCGGAGCGGAAGTGGTCATCGCCGGATCCGAGCCGACATCTGCTTGACCTTCAGGTTCAGCAACACAGCACCCAGCAGCATGATCCCTAGGAAGAAGCGGAACCAGTTCGGATCCCAACCGGCATAGACGATTCCCTGCACGGTCATGCCATAGATGAAGGCACCGATGGCGGATCCGATGGCCGATCCTGACCCGCCGGTGAGGGCACACCCGCCGACAACGGCGGCGATGATGTACAGGAACTCACCACCGATCCCGGACCCGGCCTGGACGCTCTTGTATGCAGACAGTTGGTGCATCGCGTAGAACCATGCCGAGAACCCGACGAACATGAACAGCCCGATCTTGACCCACTTGGTCGGTACGCCGACCGCGCGTGCGCTGGCCGCGTTGCCACCAGAGGCGAGTATCCAGTTGCCGGTACGGGTGCGCAGCAGTATGTACGTGGCGATGGCAACGAGGATCAGCCACCACAAGATCAGGATGCTGAACTGTGGGCCGCCCCTGCCGCCGAAGTGCAGCCGGTATGCAAAGAAGCCACGGATGATGCTGTAACCGCCCTGGCCGGAGACATCGGACGTGGCGACCGTGTTGGTGACCACTTTGTTGAACCCGAGGTTGAGACCGAACAGCATGAACAACGCGCTGAGGGTGATCAAGAAACTGGGAATCCCAGTTTTGGTGACCAGCCATCCGTTGAAGAAGCTGATCAACAAGCTGATGCCCAACGCCAGCGCCATGCTGACAAACAGGTTCAGACCAACGTGCACAGCGAGGATCGATGTGCTCATCGACGCGGTGACGACGGCGACGCCGGACGACAAGTCGAACTCGCCGCCGATCATCAACAGCGCCACGCTGACGGCCATCACGCCGATGGTTGCGCTCTGATAGAGAACGGTCGCCATCGCTGCCGAGGATCGGAACGGTGGCGCGACGATCCAGAAGAAGATGAAGATCGCGACGGCCGCGACCAACGCGCTCAGCTCGGGCCTGGTCAGGATCAGTTTCACGATGGACGTAGCCCTGAGCTTGCTTTGTCCGGAAACCGCCGCATCCGACTCAACTGCTTGAACGGTCACACATGCTCCAATGTTCGCAATTCACCGACGACGCTCGTGAGGTGTCCGGGATGGCACGCACGGCGCGACCATCCCGGACATCTCCATCTCGAGCGCGGACTAGCGAGTCCCCTTTTCGGCGAACGGCAAAACCTTGTCGATGTTCGACGAGTCGACGATCGATGGGCCGGTGAGAACCGATCCGCCACCACCGAGATCATTGCCGTTGGTGTTGAACAACCAGAGAGAGTCGACGGCTTCGTAGCCCTGCGCATACGGTTGGGCGTCGACGGCCATGGCGATCGTGCCGTCCTTGATCGCCTTCGCTGCGGCAACGTTGAGGTCGAATGTCGCGACCTTCGCGGAACTGCCGGCGGTCTTGATCGCCTGGAGTGAAACCAGGGCGACGGGAGCCCCCATCGTGACGAGCCAGTCGATCGACGGGTCCTGCTGGAGCTTGGCCGTGATCGAGGCGTTCACCGACGCGTCGTCGGAGCCGTTGACCTGTATGTTCTCGCTGGTAGCGCCACCCTTGCTCTCCTTGGTGCCCTTGCAGCGAGCCTCGAGGGCAACGGAGCCTTCCTGGTGGATGACGCACAGGATGTGCTTGCCACCAGCAGCACCGATGCGATCACCCAGGGCTACGCCACCCAGGTATTCGTCGGATCCGAAGTACATCATCGCCCCGAGCTTCTTCCAGTCGTCGATGCCCGAGTCGAACATGACGACGGGGATCTTCGCCGCGTTCGCGGCCTTCACCACGTCACCCAGCGCCGACGGGCCGGCGGCGGTCATGGCGATGCCGTCGACACCGGAGTCGATGGCGTTCTGGACAAGAACGGCCTGCTTGGTGAAGTCCGGATCGCTGGAGTACTTCAGGGTGATGCCGTGCTGCTTCGCAGCCTCGTTAGCGCCTGCCTTGACGATGTCCCAGTACGTGTCACCGGGCGTTTCGTGAGTGATCATCGCAATCGTCAGACCGCCATTCGTGAAACCACCACCCCCTGCCGGGGTCGAGCCCGTTGAGCTCTTTGCATCGCTCCCGCATGCGGCCAAGCCGACAGCGAGCGCGGTTGCCACAATTGCAGCACGACTGAATCTTGAACGTTTCACAGTTCCCCCCTGTTAGGTCGCCCTCCGGTCGGAGTCTGGACATCGAAGGTGCCTTTGTCAAGGGCACCACCACTGCGGGTTCACGGACTCGTATACCGTGGTTCATCCGTACACGGGGAGCGAGCGTGGTGGGAAGTCTTTCGTCAATAGGCCGTGTCCGGGCGTTGCGGATTTGCACATTGCTGCTGCTCGTAAGCAGTTGGGGATGCTCGAGCGGCGGGGGAAGTCACCCCCTCACGGCAATCACGGCACCCGCAACCACGACATCGACCGCAACCACGACATCGACCTCGACCACGACGTCGACCACGACGTCGATCGTTGCGTCGTCGGCGAGCAGCTCACCACCAGACACTGGTCAACCCGCAACCCCATGCGCGGATGTTCCCAATGCATTTGCCAGCGGCAAGAGCTTTCCCGAGTGTTGGACCGGGACGATGGACTCCTCGTCGAACTACACCGTGACAGCCTCCGATGGGGGTCTCGTCTGTGCCGGGACCTGGACGACTGCGTTGAAGTTCACCGTTGCGGCCGACGCCACCGTGACCGGGAGTGCCACCTCGACGATTCAGGGTTCGCCGGTATGCACGCATCCTGAGTTCTTGCCGACGCCAGTGACGACGATGTTGTCGAACATCACCGGCACGGCGACGGCGACTCAACTGCAGCTGCAGCTCAATCAGGTGTCGTTTGAGCCAGCGGGTTCCGTCGACACGACCGGGATGGCCGCATCGATCTACGGCATCAACACAGCACCCGCAACGATCACGATCCCGATCACCGCCCCGCGGCACGCCGAGGGCAGCCAACAAGTCCAAGCAGTCTCCGGTGTCAACTCCTACACCTCCGACAACACCATCACGCTCGACTGCCAAAGCTGTTGAGCCATCGAAGTACGTCAGGACGCTCAACGCGGAAAGCCTCATCGCGTTGCCGTCGTGGTCCCGCGGCCGCTACCGTCTCGGCGTATCCGCAATTGCGGGCTGTAGCGCAGCTTGGTTAGCGCACTTGTCTGGGGGACAAGGGGTCGCAGGTTCAAATCCTGTCAGCCCGACTGTGTCGCAGGTCAGAGGGTAGATCCAACTATCTGCTGAGCTCGACGCTCTTACCGGGCAGCGAAATCATCTCGGCCTTTCGTCGTTTGAAGGCAGGCTCTGTGCGCCAGGTGGATTCACTGATGGGTAAACGAGCTGTCCAACTTCGCCCCGGCGTTCCCTTCGCTGGCCTCTGAGCCACCATCCGGCTCCCGCCGATCAAGGTGGCGGTGGCTTCGCCGTGCTTGACAATCTTCATCGCACCTTTCAGCAGAAGGGGAACGCCCATATGCGCCTGATGGAGAGTGGGGTGGGCGGTGACCGTAGGTTAAGCGTCTGCGGTTCTGATCGGTTGACTCTCGAAGCGCTTGCCGCCTGCTGGCCGGGTTGGTTATCGAACGAAGCGTCGACTCTGTTGCCTAGCTTCGCGCGGCTTGAGCGCGTTTCCCGCTCGGGCATAGGGTGCGCGCATGGCAACCTGCCCGACTTGCGAGCACGAGAACAGGTACGCCGCGAAGTTCTGCGAGGAGTGCGCCACCCCGCTCGACGCGGCTCCCAGGCGCGAGATCCGTAAGACCGTCACCGCCCTGTTCTGTGACCTCGTAGGGTCCACGACGCTGGGGGGGCGACACGACCCCGAGGTGCTGCGGCCCCTGCTGCGCGACTACTTCGGACAGATGCGCGAAGCGGTTGAGCGCCACGGGGGCATGGTCCAGAAGTTCATCGGCGACGCGATCGTGGCCGTGTTCGGCCTGCCCGTGGCCCACGAGGACGATGCCCTACGGGCGGTGAGGGCGGGCATCGAGATGCAGGAGCGTCTGCACGCGTTGAACGAGGGCTCCAGGATCCCGCTCGCGTGCCGGATCGGGATCACCACCGGCGAGGTGTTGGTGCCCGGGGACGGCACACCGATAATCGGCGACGCGATGAACACGGCCTCACGTCTGCAGTCCTGGGCCGAGCCGGGCGGGGTCTGGATCGGGGAGCCCACTTTCCGACTGGTCCGAGACGCCGTGGTCGCCGAGACGGTCGAGCCGGTCCAGGCCAAGGGGAAGGCTGAGCCCGTGCCCGCCTTCCGGGTGCTGCGGGTGCAGTCCGTCGCCACTCGCGCCGAGACGCCGATGGTCGGACGCGACCGTTACTTGGCGATGCTGGGCGAGGCGCTGCGCGATGCGATCGAGGCGCGTGCGCCCGTCCTCGTCACGATCCTGGCGCCCCCCGGCGTCGGCAAGTCGCGACTGGCCGCGGAGTTCCGTGAGGCGTCTGGGGACCGCGCGACGGTCCTCGTCGGGCAGACCCCCTCCTACGGCGATGGCGTCACGTTCGCACCCTTAGTTGAGTTGCTGTCCGAGGCCGCGGGACGACCCGGGGGAGAGGCTGAGGAGGTCGCCGAGAGGCTCCGGGCACGTCTGATCGGTCAACCGGACGCCGCGGCGGTGGGCGATCGCCTCGCGCAGGTCCTCGGCGTGGGTGAGGCGCTCGCGTCCGAGGCGTCATGGGCGGTCCGGCGCCTGCTCGAGGTGGTCACCGCCGAGCGGTCCCTGGTGGTAGTGCTCGAGGACCTGCACTGGGCGGAGGGACCGATGCTCGACCTCACCGACGCGATCGTCGAGCGGATCCACGGTCCGGTGCTCTTCCTGTGCCTGGCCAGGCCCGAGTTCCTCGAGCAGCGGCCCACCTGGAGCGCGGGGAAGCCTCGGGCCATCACGACGACGCTCCCACCGCTGTCGGCGGCGGATGCGCGGCGGATGGCCGAGCATCTGCTCGGGTCGGCACCCAACCCGGTCGTCGACCGCGTCTGTGACGCCGCGGAGGGCAACCCCCTGTACCTGGAGCAGCTCACGGCGACGCTCGAGGATCAGGGCCTCCTCGCCGACGGGAGGTGGCTGGGACCCGAGGACGCCACGGTCGAGATCCCCACGACCCTTCAGGCGCTGTTGGCCGCCAGGCTCGATCGGCTCGAGCTGACGCCGCGCCTCGTCCTCGAGCGGGCGTCCGTCGAGGGCCGCCGCTTCCGGATCGCCGCGCTGCGGGCGCTCGCCCCCGATGTCACCCCCGAGGGATTCGCGGCCGCGATCGAGATGCTCGACCGACGCGGGCTGATCCAGCCCGAAGACGAGGCCGCGGGCTCGTGGCGCTTCGCCCACGCCCTCGTGATGGAAGCGGCGTACCGCGGGCTCTCGAAGGAGCTGCGAGCCGATCTGCACGAGCGCCTCGCCGACTGGATGACGGACGAGGACGCCGAGCGGGCCGATGTCGACGAGTCGGTCGCCCGTCATCTCGAGCGCGCGCTCCACCTGCGGGAGGAGCTCGGAGCACACGACGAGCGCTCGGCCGCTCTTGCCGAACGTGCCGGTGGGCTCTTCGGGAGGGCCGGCTCCCGGGCGTTCACGGCAATGGACTACATCTCCGCACGCGACTTCCTGAGCCGGGCCGCGACGCTGCTTCCCGAGGCTTCTCCCCGCCGCATGGAGATCCTCCCGAACCTGGGAGCCGCCCTCGCCGACTCGGGCCGCGCGAAGGAGAGCGACGCGCTCCTCGGGGAGGCCGTCCAACTCGCCGGCGCTGCGGGGCTGGAGCGCGACGCGGTGCGCGCCTCGGTTCAGATCCTGTCGAACCGAATTTACCGGTCGCAGACCGATGAGGAGATCGCATCGGCATCCGCGGAGGCACTGCGCGCGTTCGAGACCTTCGAAGCGGCGAGCGACGAGGTCGGGATGGCCGAGGCGGCGATCGTCGTCGACAACCTCGCGTACGCACGTGCGCACTGCGAGGTGGCGAAGCGGTGGGCGACCACGGCGATGTTCCACGCGCTCGCGGCCGGGCGCCCACGGGAGGCCACGCAGGGGGCCGGCGATCTGATCGGGTTGGCGATCGTGGGGCCCGTTCCGTTTACGTCCTTCGCGACCGACGCGCAGGAGCTGTTCGCCGCCGCCGAGACCGTCGCCGACGTCTGTGGGTACGTCCTGATGGCGGCGGCCGCGCTGGCCGCCGGTGACGAGGACACGTTCGAAGCGCACGAGACCCGGCGGCGCGACGTGATCAATCGCCACGGGCTCGCGTGGCTCGGTGCGACGCACGGGATGGAGCTCGCGTTCGTCGAGCTGTCGGTCGGCCGAGCGGAGTCAGCGGAACGGCGGCTCCGTGAGGCACTACAGTTCTTCACGCAGATTGCGAACGTCTGGTACATGAGCATCGCCGAGGGGTTCCTGTGCGAGGCGATCTACGCTCAGGACCGGCCGCGTGAGTTCCTCCGTCGTGCCGACGTGTTCGGCGCCTCGACACTCATGACCGACCGTCACAACCTGATCAGGCGTCAGGTGGTCCAGGCGTGGTCGCACCTGATCCGCGGATCCGCCGTGGAGGCGGAGGCGTCGGCGAGGCGCGCTCTCAAGCTCCTCGAAACGACGGATCTCGTTCCCGATCGGGTGAACGCGCTCCTCGCCCTCGCCGACGCGCTCGATGCGCGGGGGATGGGTGAGGAGGCGGCGGCTGCCCACAGCGACGCCATCTCCGTGCTCCGGGCCAAGGCGAACCTGGCCGCCGTGGACCGGCTGGCCGTCGGCCCTGGCAGGCGCAGCTCTCGGTGACGTCGGTCCATGCGTTGACGTGAGGGGGTTCCCATTCGAACGTTTCGCGGACCTGCCAAGGTCGCGGTGTTTGACCGCGGGATGGTGGCGGTGAATGGTGCTGACAGCCGATTGATCCAAGCCGACACGGCGCGCCCGCTTGCCGGCGTCGGGCAACCATCATCTGAAATGTCGTCGAGGCATCCCATGTCCCATCGTGCCGATCCCGTGCGCCGCTACCGTGGCCGCGATGTGCGGCCGGTTCGTGTCCTCCAGTTCCCCCGAGCGGATCGCCGAGTACTTCGGCGCCTCGTTCGACCCCCAGACGTCGCTGCCGGAGAACTTCAACACGGCACCGACCAACGACGTGTACGGAGTCGTCGCCGGGCCCGATGGCGGCCCCACGTTGCAGGTGTTCCACTGGGGCCTCGTGCCGGTGTGGGCCAAGGACATCAAGATCGGCTCGAAGATGATCAACGCCCGCTCCGAGACGCTGGCGGAGAAACCTGTCTTTAAATCGGTGTTCAAGAAGCAGCGGATCATCATCCCGATGGACGGGTTCTATGAGTGGCAGCAAGGCAGCGAGGGCGCAGCGCTGACGAAGGCGGGCAAGCCCAGCAAACAGCCGATGTTCATCCATCGCCTCGATGGCGAGCCGTTGGCAGTGGCCGGCCTGTGGACGACCTGGCGCGACAAGAACGCCGGCCCCGATGCCCCATGGCTGCACAGCTGCACGGTGGTGACCACGTCGGCTAATGCGACGATGGCGTCGGTTCACGACCGCATGCCGGTCCTCCTCCCGGCGACTGCGTGGAACGAGTGGCTCGATCCGGGTAACAACGACATCGAAAATCTGCAGCGGCTGCTGGTACCCGCACCGGAGAACCTCCTGACGATGCACAAGGTGTCGACCGACGTCAACAACGTGCGCAACAAGGGCGCCGAACTGGTAGCGCCGATCGACTAGTTCACTGCCGGTCGAACTCGGCGCGTATGGCCGCGGCCGCGGCCTCCAACTCACCGGGATCGACGGACGAAGCGGCGTTCTCGAACGACAACTGACCCATGTGATCGGTGGGTATCACGTGAATGTGCGTATGCGGTACCTCGTATCCGGCGATGATGACGCCAACGCGTTCGCAGTCGAACGCTTGCTTCTGCGCCCGACCGATCCGATGAGTCACGCTGAAGAGATGGGCGACGAGTTCAGGCGACGCGTCGATCCAGTGGTCGGTCTCCTCGATGGGCACGACGAGCACGTGTCCTCGGGCGAGGGGATTGATCGACATGAATGCGACGCAGTGATCATCCCGGTAGACGAACGTGCCAGGAATCTCGCCGGCGATGATCCGGCTGAAGATGGTGGTCATAGGACGAATGTACGCTCGACCGCATGGAAGCTCTGGCAACGAACCGCTATGTCACGCTTCCGAACGCGTTCACGCTGTTCCGATTGTGCTGCATCCCCTTGTTCCTGTACCTGCTCTTCGGACGCGACAACCGAGCCGGCGCGGCCTGGCTGCTGGGCGGGCTGGGCGCGACCGACTGGGTCGACGGC
>JANPGV010000236.1:0-1862 GCA_031424145.1 Ilumatobacteraceae bacterium | reverse complement strand
TCCTGATCGGCGAACGTGCATCTGCGTTCTTCGAGGGCGACACGACGTGAGTGCCTTCTCACTCGCAGATCATCTGATCGCGGCTGTGGCTGGGGCCGGGGCCGGTGCGATCAATGCGATCGCGGGAGGGGGCACGCTGATTTCGTTCCCCACGCTGGTCGCTCTCGGCGCCGGTCGCGTCAGCGCGAACGTGACCAACACCGTTGCCCTGTGCCCTGGCTACTTCGGTGGGGCCGTGGCACAACGGTCGCAGCTCCCGGGGCAACGCACCCGCCTCATCCGTCTGTCGATCGCCGCCGGGTTGGGCGGGCTCACCGGTTCGGTGCTCCTGCTGGCCACCGGGGAGGCGGCGTTCACCACGTTGGTGCCGTGGCTGATCCTTCTCGCCTGTGCGTTGCTCGGGGGACAGAACTACATCCGCAAGTGGCTCGGCATCGGAGCAAGACCACACGGCGCGCCCAGTGCGGTCGCTGTCACATCGACGTTCGTCGTGTCGATCTACGGTGGCTACTTCGGAGCCGGACTCGGCATTGCGCTGTTGGCGGTGCTGGGTCTCGTCATCGACGAATCGCTGCCGCGACTCAATGCGCTCAAGCAGGTTCTCGCGCTGGTCGTCAACGTCGTCGCGGCGTGCTTCTTTGCCGGGTCGGGTCATGTGATCTGGAGCTTGGCGGCAGTGATGGCTCCGGCCAGCCTGCTCGGCGGTGTGGCCGGAGGCAAGCTTGCATCCACCATCAAGCCGGGGTTTCTGCGCGGCGCAGTGGTCACGTACGGCACGGTGTTGGCGGTGTACTACATCGTGAGGTAGGCGGCGCTACGGCAGCAGCAGTTTGACCGCACCGGCTGCGGAGAGCACGAGAACGCCGATCACGAAGACTCTCTCCGGCAGTTTGTGCAGGAGGTTGCGCCCGCTGAACACGCCAATTAGCACGGCCGGCAACAGGACGGCGTCGAAGGTCAGGTTGGTTCCGGTGAAGAATGGACCACCGCTCGACCATGCGCCGAGTGCCATGTACACCGGCACCTTGGCGAGGTTGACCGTGAAGTAGAACCACGCCGACGTTCCGACCAACTCGTCCTTGCCCAGACCCAACCGCACGAGGTAGGTGTTCAGCACGGGCCCCGCCGCGTTCGCGACGAACGTCGTGAACCCGCCAGAGCTGCCGTAGACGGCGGCGGCCAGCGGGGTCGGACGCACCGGCTCGTAACGGCGGTACATCCGCCACGTCTGGATCGCCGCCATCAGCAAGATGCTGAGGCCGATGACGATCTCGATCGGCCGCGTCGAAGACCCGACTACCGCGAAGAACGTCGCGCCCGCAGCAAACCCGACAGCTACGGAGATGATCATCGGGCGCAGCAGGTCCCAGCGGGCGTGGCGGCTGTACCACGACACCGCGAACACGTCGGCGGCCAGCAGCAGCGGCAGGGTCGTTCCGGGAATTGCCCGACCGGTGACGATGGTCGCGACGATCGGGGTGGCAACCAATCCAGCGCCGGGAAATGCGGTCTTCGACATGCCGACGACCAGGGCAGCAATTGACCCGAGGATCAGGTTGCCCAGGGTGAACACCGGGGCAGCCTACGTGAGCCGCGTTGTGGCGATGCATGTCGACGTGGCGCCGGATTGTGGGGCAGCACAGGTGCGCACCACGGGTCTACGCCGCTACACTCCCTGCGTTCTTTGACAACCCACGGATCCCCGAAAGACGGAGATAGCAATGAGCAAGGCGAAGTTTGAGCGGAATAAGCCGCATGTCAATGTTGGCACGATGGGTCATATCGATCATGGTAAGACGACGTTGACTGCTGCGATCTCGAAGACTCTGGAGGGTAAGGGGTTGGCGAAGTACACGCCGTTC
>JANPGV010000235.1:0-4595 GCA_031424145.1 Ilumatobacteraceae bacterium | reverse complement strand
GTCTTTGCTGTTGCCGGAGATCAGAATTGGCGGATGGGGATCCTGAACGCGCCGCGGCCACACGGCGATGTTGCGGAAGCGATAGAAACGCCCCTCCCAGCCGAATGGTTCCGGCTCGGTGAAGCACGCCTTGATCAGCAGCGTGCCTTCCTCGTAGCGCTCACGCGACTCCCACGGATTGGAGCCGTAGGTGAGGTACTCATTCGGTGTGCCACGCAGCATGCCGATGCGCAGACGACCGTCCAGAAGGTTGTCGAGCATCGAGTATTCCTCGGCGATGCGCACCGGGTTGTTGAGGGGTAGATCCGTTCCGAACACGCCGACCTGCGCATTGGGGAATCGTCGACCTGCAACAGCAGCGAGGATGATCGGGTTAGGTGTCAGCTGCTTCGGCGAGTAGTGGTGCTCGGCGAAGTTGAGCGCGTCGAAGCCGGCATCGAGCGCTGCAGCACACTCCACGAGCCCGTGCTCGATCGTGGCACTGACCCATTCGGTCTCACAGATCCGGGGCGGGGCGGGCCACGAGTCGCCGTGGTTCGGGCCCCAGTAGTTCATCGTGTGGAAAAACTCGATCTTCATACGGCCACCAGAATACACACACGAAATTCGACTGTCGATAGGAAATGTGTAATTAGTCCCACTCGGCACGGGTCGCCTCGGCGACGCGTGTGATCAAGTCGATCTGATCGGCAACGGTGCCGCCAACGATGCGATTGGCGATGCCGAAGTGCGAGGCCCCGGCCTCGCGCACCGCGCTCAGGTGGGCGGCCCAGTGCTCGGGCGGCGTGACGTGAGTGACTAGCCGCCCCTCGAGCCCGAACGACGCGACATCGCGGCCGGTTGCCGCCACCTCGGTTCGCAGGCGATCGATCAGGCCCAGCATGGCGTCGAGATTCGTCGCGAGCGGTGCCATCACCTTGAACCCGTCGGCGAGACGCGCAGCACGTTTGATGGTCACATCGCGCGGCATGCCTCCGGTGTCGAAGTTGCCACCGCCCATCCAGATCGGGATGGCTCGATCTGGTCGCGGGTGGAGCGCGATCTCGTCGACGACGACGTGGTTGCCGTGGTAGGTCACCAGAGGCTGCGTCCACAGCAACCGCATCACCTCGACCTGCTCCTCGATCCTCGCCCCCCGAGTGGACGGATCGACATCGACCGCCTCCATTTCGCGGCGTTGCCAACCGACACTGACGCCGAGCCGCAGACGACCCCCGCTCAAGAGATCCACCTCAGCGGCCTGCTTGGCTGCAAGGACAGCGGGACGGAGGGGCAGCAGCATCATGCCCGTGCTCAACTCGATCCGCTCCGTCACGCCGGCAAGGAAGGCGAGCAGGGTGAACGACTCGTGCCATGGCTCGTCGAACGACAATCCGGGAGGAAATTCGGAGGCACTCGACGACGCCACGTGCTCGGAAAATGCGACGTGCGCATAGCCGAGGTCCTGCGCTGCCTGGACGTAGTCACGAATCTCGACCGCATGAGCGAAGTAAGGGATATCGACACCGACGCGCATCGCCCGACAGTACAGCGAGGTCACGAATAGTCGACAGATGAGCTGTACACGGTCGGTGCATATGCTCTCTGTCCATGCGCTTGTTCAATCTCGCCGACCGTCTCAGCACATTCGTCGGTGGCGCAGTCGTCGACGTCGCGACTGCCAGCGACAACCGCTTCTCGCCCGACCCGCAGCGCATGTTCGAGGATTGGGAGAGCTTGGTCGAGTGGGGCCAGTCCATCAACGCCAGCGGCTCTGGCGACGTCGCCCTGCAGCAGTTGAATGCGCCTGTTCCGCGTCCACCGCAGGTCTTCGCGATCGGACTGAACTATCGGGCCCACGCCGAGGAGGGCATCTTCAGCGTTCCCGAGGAACCGACGGTGTTCACCAAGTGGCCGAGCTGCATCGTCGGGCCGTCCCATGTGGTCGAGTTGCCGGTCGACACCGACTGGGAGATCGAGCTTGTCGTCGTCATCTCGCACGATGCCTACCGCGTCGCCGCCGCCGACGCTATGTCGCACGTCGCCGGGTACACGATCGGCCAGGACCTATCCGACCGAGTGCTGCAACGCAAGGGCCCGGCACCTCAGTGGAGCCTCGGGAAATCCCGCTACGGCTACGGCCCGACCGGACCGTGGCTGGTGACCCTCGACGAGCTCGAAAGTCCTCTCGACCTGGCGATCCACAGCACGTTGGCGGGCGAGATCCTGCAGTCGTCGCGCACCTCGATGCTGATCTTCGACATCCCGGTGCTGATCGAATACCTCTCGGGCGTGTGCCCGCTCATGCCCGGCGACCTGATCTTCACCGGTACGCCGGAGGGCGTTGGTTACGCCCGGAAACCACCTCGGTTCCTGCATCCCGGCGACGAACTGACCAGCACGATCGAAGGCATCGGAGATCTCATCACCAGGTTCGTGTAGCCGTCGAGTAAGGCCCATCCGGACTTCGTCTACAACCTCAGCTCAGCAGCGTCTTTTGCACCTTGCCCATTGCATTGCGCGGCAACGCGTCGACGACGCGAACCTCGCGTGGTCGTTTGTGGACCGACAACAGCGCGGCGACATGGTCGATCAACGCTGCACCATCGAGGTCGCGGCCGACGACGAACGCGACGATTCGCTGCCCGAGATCCGGGTCGTTGAGGCCGATGACCGCACACTCGGTCACGTCGGCGTGGGTCAGCAACGCCGCCTCGACCTCGCCCGCGCCAACCTTGAACCCACCGGTCTTGATGATGTCGATCGATTGGCGGCCGACGATGCGATGGAACCCGACTTGGTCGATCACGGCGGCGTCACCCGTTTTGAACCAATCCCCGTCGAACGACGCGGAGGTCGCGTCGGGACGGTTGAGATATTCGTTGAACATCGTCGCGCCGCGGATCTGCAGTTCACCGATCGTCGCTCCATCAAGAGCCATGACATCGCCGTTGTCATCGACCAGCCTGCTCTCGACACCGGAGATCGGAAGGCCGACCCAGCCGGGTCGACGTTCGCCGTCAGCACGAGTGGAGACGGTGATCAAGGTTTCGGTCATGCCGTAACGCTCCAGCGGTGCCTGCCCGATCAACGCTTGTATCTGCTCGAACACCGTGACCGGTAGGGGCGCGCTGCCCGAGACCACCAGTCGCGCTCCGCGCAACGCCGAGGCCAACACCGGCTCGGCGCAGATCCGCGACCACACGGTCGGCACACCGAAGTACATCGAACCCTTTGCCGCCGCGTAGGCCTGTGGGGTTGGCTTTCCCGTGTGAACGAGGCGTGATCCGACCCGCAGCGGTCCGAGCACACCGAGCACCAGCCCGTGAACGTGAAACAAGGGCAAGCCGTGCACCAACGTGTCGTCGGGCGACCACTGCCACGCTTCGGCCAAGCCGTCCAAATCGGCTTCCACCGCCCGGCGCGACAGCACCACACCCTTCGGCAGCCCGGTTGTGCCGGACGTGTACATGATCAATGCGGTGGACTCTGGGGACGGCTCGGCTCCGAACCACTCAGACTCGCCACTCACCGGCACCTTGGGCAACGTGACCTCATCCCACTGCGGATCACCAATGGTCGCGGCGGCGCCGGAGTCGCGCAGCATGTGCTCACGCTCCATCGGCCCGGCGTCGGCGGGGATCGGAACGACCGGCACACCTGCGAGCAATCCCGCAACGACGCCTATAACGGTGTCGAGCGTCGGCGTGGCTCGCAGCGCAACCGATGGCATGCCGGCAAGACGCTCGGCCACCGCGCTCGATCGCTTGGCGAGTCGGGCCCACGAGACCTCGTGACCGTCGACGGTGACCGCGGCGGCATGATCGCCGAACTCGCCGACCAACGATGGCAGGAGGAGGTTCATGATGCGCTCACTTCTATCAGCACCTTGCCGTACAGATCGGGCTGCTGGGCACGATCGAAGGCCGCGTGGATCTGATCGAGGGGAAAGACCGAGTCGACGACCGGATGCAGATCGTTCGCTTCCATGAACCGCAACAGTCGCTCGGTCTCGACGCGACTGGCGCCACTGACACCGATGATCGAGATCTGCCGATAGAAGACCCTCCCGAGATCGGCGCTGGGATCGCTTCCGGTCGTCGCGCCCGAGACCACGATCCGCCCACCCGGACGCACGCTGCGCAGGCTGTGCTTCCACGTGGCCTCGCCGACGGTCTCGATCACGAGGTCTGCGGGCGCCGACAGGCGGGCTCCGGGCTCGACAGCCTCGTGCGCGCCGAGGGCCAATGCCCGATTGCGTTTGTCAGCCGACCGGCTGGCGACGATCACACGCAAGCCCGCCGCACGAGCCAGCGCCGCGGCGGCCGTCGCTACTCCCCCGCCGGCGCCTTGGATCAGCACGGTCTCGCCAGGTTCGGCGCCGCCGCGCGTGAACAGCATGCGGAACGCGGTGGTCCATGCAACCGTGATGCAGCCCGCCTCGGTCATCGTCATGAAGGAAGGCTTCGGAACAAGGTTTCGATCGGGCACGATCGTGTATTCGGCGAACGCACCAGGAAATCGCTCCGAGACCAGCGCTCGATTCGGGTCGAATGATTCGTCACCGTGCCCCGCGTCGGGATTGCCGAACGAACCCGACACGACGACTTCGTTGC
>JANPGV010000234.1:0-7314 GCA_031424145.1 Ilumatobacteraceae bacterium | reverse complement strand
ATCGACCAGCTGCCACCACCCGCGGTCGTCTGTCGGCACTGGCGGGAACGATCGGACACCGTCGCGGTACGGCTCGTGGGACATCACCACGCCGCCCCGCCTCGACCAACCACCGCCTGGTCATGGGTTCGATCAGGCGCGCCTGTGCCTTTAGACGCTCAACTTCGTGATCAGCGTGACCCGGCCAGTACGAGACACCCGAAGGCTCATCGCTGGTTGACATCCTCGCCCCCTGTCGCGATCCAGAACGACGTACAGATTGCCCAGTGATATCGAGCGGGTTCGGAACTGTGAGTCGCCGGCAACCGTGACGCCGCTCGACTGGGGACCACTAGATCTAGCGGAGAATTGCCCCACTCATCTCACCCTGTTGCCAAAACTCAGACCCCGTACTCGGATCACGGCAGCGCTGCGCAGATGCCCGCGGGTTGTTTGTAGCGAGGGTCGTCGACCCATGCTGCGGTGGCCCACTGCGCGGGCGGGACGGGCACGAAGTCGGTGAACCGCTGGTGCAACTCGTCCATCAGCCAGATCGCGTACATCGCCGCACCGGACGGGCAGACGTGCACGCCGTCCGGCTTTCGTTCGGGCACCTTGTCGCCGTTGACGTCCTGGATGAACTCCGGGCCCCATATCTCATCGGTGTTGAACACGATCACCTGTCCGGGGTGCGCGTCGGCGATCTCGTTCATCACCCTGGTGAGCGTCGACAATCCTTCGATTTGCTGGTCGACCCTGATCGGCGGAATGGTGATGAGCGCCAGCCGGGCACCCTGCGCCAGAACGACGTCGGCGAAACGCTCGTACGCGGCGAGCTGTTCGTCGACTGTGCCGAAGTCCCACAACGAACCTTGGTAGAGAACGAGGTCAGGTTGGAAGTCGACGACCGATTTGTCGATGAACGTCGTCGAGTCGTACTTGGTGTCGAGCAATCCGGCGCCCGGTGAGACGTAGCTGGAGACAGCGGTCTTCCCGGCGTACAACGCCGACGCCACAGCCGGCCATTCGTCGAAGGCGATCGAATCGCCGATCATCAGGACGCGATGTGTCGGCGCGAGCAACGTCGATGTCGTCGTCGTTGCCGGCAACGTGGTGGCGACCGAGACGGGTGCCGCCGTTGACGCCGGTGCCGCAGAGGTCGTTGGGGCACTGGTGGTCGATGGTGCGACGGTGGTCGAGGCGAACTGGTCGAGCGAGAAGACCGCCGGCGCAGTCGAGGGGTGGGGGATCAGGATCCAGAACGCGGCCACCGCCACCGACACGCCCGCCAACGTCGCCACGCCCTTCGCTCCGCGCGCCCATGTCGCCCTGAATCGAACGGGGTCCTCGACCAAGACCTTTGACACCGCTGCCGCGGCAAACGAAACGGCGATCCGCAGCACCAGCAGCGTCCACCCGGATGTGTGAGCGCGTTGAGGAGTGAGCAGCGCGTAGATCGGCCAATGCCAGAGGTAGAGGCTGTACGACAGGACACCGGTGACTCGAAGCGGTCTGCATCCGATCCATCGCGACAACGCGGCGTCGGGTCGTGCTGCGCACCCGGCGACGAGCAGCGCCGACAGCAACGAGTGGGCAAAGAGCCCACCGTGGAAGAGCCACTTGGATGACGGTCCGTCGATCAAGAACCACGACAGCCCTATGGTCGCAGCGACAACCGCGGCCGCGCCGGTGAAGTGCTTGCCGAGTCGAGACGCCACCCGAACGGTAGCCGCGCGCAAAGGTGCAGCTGCGAAGACAGCACCGAGCAAGAGGCTGCTGGCCCGCGTGTCGGTGCCGATGTAGACACGAGTCGGGTCGGCGGGATTGAACAGCGCGGTCATGCGCCACAGCGACAACAGGGATGCGACGACGCAGAAGACGATGACGGCTCGATGGACGTGCCGGCTCCGCCAGGCGATCAGCCCGACGATGATCGGCCAGACGAGGTAGAACTGCTCCTCGATCGCCAGGCTCCAGAGGTGACCGAACATCCGCGGTAGTTCGAACGAAGCCCAGTAGTCGCGATGCCCGGCGATGGCGTGCCAGTTGGCTACATACGCCTGGGCCCACGGTCCGTCGTTGAGCGTGGCGGCCCGCTCCGGCACGCTGGCCACGACGGTCGTGATCACCGTCACCACGACGAGCAGGAGGAGCACCGCAGGAAGCAGTCGCCTGAACCTGCGACCCCAGAAGGCAACGAGCCCCACCCGTCCCGTCGCGTCGACCTCCTCCAGCAACAGCGAGGTGATCAGGAAGCCCGACAGCGCGAAGAACAGGTCGACTCCGAGGAACCCGCCTTGCAACCTGCCGGCGTGAAAGACGAGCACGGCGATGACCGCGAGACCGCGAAGCCCGTCGAGCGCGGCGATGTGCGGCCGCGGTTGGTGGCTACCCGAGGTCCGCTGCGGCGGTGCCGCGGTCGAAAGCGCCATTTACGACCGCTGGGCGACGACCAGCAGCGATTGACCGACCGGTGGTCTCACGAATCGCTCGACCCGGCTGATCACCGGGATGAAGAAGCGGTCGTAAGTCGATGCCAGCCGGCCGGTGGTGGGAGCCCGGCCCAGGACCCGCACGATCAGCCACCAAGCAAAGAAGCCGGGCATGTTGGCGTACTTCGCCGTGACCTGTTGGAAGCCGACGTTGTGCACCAGCGCCAGCAATTCGTTGCGCCGATAGCGGCGGTAGTGGCCGATGCGTTGGTCGAACTTGCCGTACAAGCCCTCAAACGCCGGCACCCACAGCACCAGCTTCCCGCCGGGAGCCAGCGCCTCGTAGAGATCGCAGAGTGCGCGACGGTCGTCGGGGATGTGTTCGAGGACGTTGAGCAGGACCGCGGTGTCGTACGAGCCAGGAGCGGCTGCTCCGTCGAGCTGGGCCGTGACCACGACGACGTTGGGATGATCCTTCAGCCGGTCGCGCAGCACAGCGCTGTTCGACTCCGATGGTTCCAGCGCGGTGAGATGACCGCGGTCGGCGAAGAAGGTCGAGTACGTGCCACGCCCAGCACCCACCTCGAGGATGCGACCGCTGATGTGCGGCGCGATCGTCTCGATGATCCACGACGAGTAGTTCTTGGCGCCTTCGAGCTCTTCGAGAACAGCGGCGAGGTTCTTGTCGGCGGCAGCGAACGCCGCGGGCGTTCGCTGCAGATGTCGTCGTCGGAACGGATTTCTCAACGCGCTGCCCGAATCAACTGCGCCGACGAAAACGGTCGCCGACCTTCGAGTAACGCAGGATGCAGTAGAGGGCTCGGACAGCATCGCGCCGGCCGATCTTCTTGCCGTCGGCGTAGGTCCGCCCCGAGTAGGAGATGCCGACCTCGTAGATCCGCCAGCCGCCCTTGGCGACCTTCGCCGTGATCTCCGGTTCGAAACCGAAGCGATCCTCCTCGATCGTTATCGACTGGATGACCTCGCGGCGGAACAGCTTGTAACAGGTCTCCATGTCGGACAGGTTGAGGCCGGTGAACATGTTGGACGCGAGCGTCAGCAGCCGGTTGCCCATCGAGTGCCAGAAGTACAGCACGCGGTGCGGGCGGCCGGACAGGAACCGCGATCCGAAGACCACATCTGCCTTGTCGTCGAGGATCGGCGGCAACAGGTCCCCGAACTCGTTGGGGTCGTACTCGAGATCTGCGTCCTGGACGATGATGAACTCGGAAGTCGAGCGGGCGAAGCCGGTTCGCAGCGCGGCACCCTTGCCCTGGTTGCGTTCGTGAACGACCACCCGAACCATCGGATTGTCGAGGTCGGCCAGGATCGTCCGCGTCTCGTCGGTCGAACCGTCGTCGACGACGATGATCTCCCGCACCCACGGTGAGTCGGCGACGTGCTTCAACAGCGTCAGGATGGTGCCCTGTTCGTTGTAGCAGGGCACGACCACCGACAGGCACGGTCGCGGATCGTGTGTCACGAGGCTCACGATAGTTGCTCTTCCTGCTGGTCGGGGCAATCATCGGAGATCGTCGCGGCGAGCAACAGCACCACAACGAGAAGTCCGGCGCGGTGCAGATCGTCGAATGCTGCAGGCCACGAGGGGTTGGCCACCAAGCGGTAGCGCAGCTGTCGCCGGACGATCAGCGCGGCGAGCGCGAGCGTCAGCGCCAACGCAGCCGCACCGGCGACCGCCGGCCTCCTGAGCACCACGACCGCGATGCCGACGAGCCCCGCGAACAGGCCGTACTTGGGTGAGATCGTCAGGCAGGCCAGCACGACGAGGGCTGCGGCGGCAATGAGGGCACATCGCCGACCGACGGGCCGCGGCGGCCAGTCCAGCACGGGTGCCGCCGGCACAGGCACTTCAGCGCGATCCTTGTCGGCCCATATCAGCGCCGCACACGCCAGCACGGCGACGGCTGCGAGGGCCATCCCGATCCACATCGTTCGCTGCGGCGCCCATGTCATCGTCACGACCACAGGGGAGTCCGAACCCGGTAGCAGCCACCCGTTGAACCCACCGGAGATCTGGCGGGGCGCGCCGAGTGCCGTGGAGCCGGCGGTAGCCCGCCAACCGTCGTTGAACCCCTCACCGAGGATCAGCCAGCATCCGGTGGGACAGTTGGTCACTGTCGCGGTGCGCGTCGTGCGGGTTCGCCGAACATCAACGGTGGGGGCAGACGGCGCTCCATCGGGGGACGAAGCATCGGTGAGAACGATGCGGTCGACATCGATCCCGGTAGCCGCGCCCGCAGTGGTGGTGACTCGGTGAGCGCCCGCAGCCAGGTGCACCGTTGCCGCTCCGCACGGCTGCACGTCGACGGCCTCTCCAGGCAGCAGCTTGGCGATGGCAGCCTCATCGACCGATACCGGCAACGGCTGACCGTCTACGGTGACGAGATCGCTGCGACATGCCGGTAGAGCGGTTGCGACCGGTTGCGCGGCGACGATCGACGGTGCCTCGATCTCTTGGATGGCGACCGGAAGAACTGTGGTCTCGCCGTATCGGCGATCGACCGTGGTGAGTGCAACGACATCGTCGATTATCAGCGTCAACGAAGGACCAGTCATGGCTGGAATGGTGATAGTGCTGCGCCCGAAATCGTCGGGGGGCGGCACATCGACAGCGGTCGTCACACCCGCGACGCTGATGTCGACGCGCGAGATGATGCTGTGACGTCGATCGACTGGCTGCGTGATGACAAGTGACGAGAGGGGGGTCGACGCGTCCAACGGAATCGTCAGCGTCGAACCGGCGATATTCGAGAACGGCGATGTCCAAGCGGTGGCCGCGTCACCGTCGATCGCGTGCACGGCAGTGGATTGCGGATCGCCCGTCAGCCGGCGATTGGAGACTGCTGTGACCGTGCCGGCGAGTTGGTTGAGCACGTCGTCGGAGGCGCGCGAGTCGAGACGCAACGTGAGTTGCGCCGCCACGTCGCGATCCGCTCCCGTGGTGAATTCGCGGATGATCCTCGGCTCGGGGTCGCTGCGCCAACGGTTGAGCGGATCCGTCCTCAACCGAGTCAGCACGATCGCCAGTGGCGTCGTCGCCGGTACGCCGGTTGTGTCGGTCGGCAGGGCGACGATCTCGGGGTGAGCACCGAGGCCGAGCTCGGCGAAGCCGACCGCTGACTGTCCGGGATCGGTCGCACCTGAGCGTGGGGAAACAGCCGTGATCGTGATAGCCACGAACGTGGCCCCGGCCGGAACCTCGATGGGTTGGCCGCCTGCGGTCAACGATGTGTCGTCGAGCTCGACCGTCTGTGCGGGGGCATTGTCGAAGTCGAGACGTACGGCGGAGATCATGCGAGATGCACCCGCCTGCTGCGATTGGAGCAGAGCCAACTTGGAGACGTCGCCGGAGAGCTCGATGCGTTGCCCGATGGGATTGAACCTGTCGGCGACGAGCCACGCCGTTGCCGGATCACCGTCGACCGCCATCGCAGCTCGGTCTTCCGGGCGATATGCAAAGGGCTCGCCATAGCTGCTTGCCCGAACCTGCAGTCCCTCTACCGACGCGGTGGTCTGGTGCTCGACGCCATCGGCGGCGAACACCGGGAGGCGCTGATCCGCTGTGTCACGTTGCAACAGGTCGGTGGCGGGCCCGCCGGTCTCGGTGAAGCCGACGACATCTTGTGTGCCGCGCCACTGATGGGCCCGATCCCGGTTCGAGTCGGTCGCGATGACGAGATCGGCATCCTCGACACGGTCGCCGCTGCGAAGATCGGCGGCGTAGATGATGGCCTCGCTTCCGTCGACCAGCCCCGCTGCGGCCGCGTCGACGATGCCGTCACCGCTGCCAGAGACGACGACGACACGCGAAGAAGCTCGAACCATGGCTGTGGGATCGCCGACCTTGACGAGTTCGACCGGTGGAACCGGTTGGCCCACTCGCGCGTCGGCCAAAGCCGTCTCGTCGAGCATCTCGAGAACAGGCACGTTGGCAACGGGCTGACCGAAAGGGGTGGGTGCAGCGAGGCCGCGGGGCCTGGCTGCAAATAGGGCATTGGTGAGCTCGGGCCGCGGAGTTCTGAAGCGTTCGAACGCCATGTCGTTGCTGACGAAGATCGTGTCAGCGCCGAACAGCCGGGCCAGCGGGGCTATGGCTCCGGGATCGAGTGTGTTTGCTTGGGCGCGGTCGTCGAGCGCGTAGAGGAGGTCCATCGCCCCTGGCGATCCCAGCGGGAGGAGGTCGCGGGTGATGAGTGGCTTTGCGCTGAGGCCCGGCAGGGGAGGGTCGACTGTGTATCCCCATCGGAAGGCACCGAACTCGGCGCCGGGCAACTGCATCACGCGGTGCCCCGCGGAGCCGGCATCGAGCGACTCGGCGGCCTGGCGCCACGCCGCAGGAGGGTTCTCGGCACGCTCCAGCGCAGGGTCGACGAATCCTCCGTCGAACAACGCCGGCAGGTTGAGCACCGCCAGGCCGATGATGAGGATCGGGGCCAACAGGCGGAGGCGCGGTCGACGTGTTGCGACCCAAGCCGACGCTGTCGTGGCCAACGCACCTGCACCGAGCGCGAGCCCGAGGTTGCTCAACGGCAGAGCCCTCGTGCTGCTGCGAATGGCCAACGACAGCGACGAGCGTGACGAGGTGGCAAGCCGCGACATCAACGGAGATGGATCGGCGATGGGATGCACGCCAACGGCCAGGACGATGCCGAAGAAGACGAGGAGTGCCGCGTATCTCCGCTGCGTCCAACGTGTCAGGACGATCCCGGCGATGCAGCAGGCGAGCAATGCGAAGCCGATGGCGATGATCCGCCCAGACTCCAGGTAGTCGACCGACGCACTGGTCGCGAGCCCCGCCGGATCGCGGATGTAGAACAACCAGTAGCCGAGCCCGCGAAGGGTCTCGGTGCTGACCGACGTGAAGGAAACGGCCTCGAGGGTT
>JANPGV010000233.1:0-1908 GCA_031424145.1 Ilumatobacteraceae bacterium | reverse complement strand
CCCTGACCGTGTCGAGTGACGAACGCCGAGCGGCGCCGAAGCCGGGGGCGGCGCCGAAGCCGGGGGCGGCGCCGAGGCGGAACTGAGCGACACTCACCTGTTCTGCGGGAATCCGAGGTCGACCGAGCTGGTGCTCGGGTCTGGCCAACGGGAGGTCACGACCTTGGTCTTGGTGTAGAAGTTGACCCCTTCCGGACCGTACATGTGGGTGTCGCCGAACAAGCTCGACTTCCATCCTCCGAAGCTGTAGTAGCTGACCGGAACAGGAACCGGCACGTTTACACCGACCATGCCGACCTGGACGTCGAACTCGAACTCACGAGCCGCACCACCATCACGAGTGAAGATCGCAGTGCCGTTGCCGTACGGGTTGTTGTTGATCAGTTCGAGACCCTCTTGGTACCCGCTGATGCGCGTCACAGTGAGCACCGGCCCGAAGATCTCGTCGTCGTAGCAAGCCATTCCCGGCTTGGCGTTGTCGATGAGTGATGGCATCAGGAAGAAGCCTTCGCCGGGCGCACCCTTTCGTCCATCGACCACCAGGGTTGCGCCCTCGCCTGCAGCTGCGCCGATGTAGCCGGCAACTTTGTCGCGGTGCTCGCCCGTGATCAACGGACCCATCTCGCTCTCGGACTCGCTGGCAGGACCGACCTTGATCGCGGGAATGCGATCCTTGATCTTGGCGACCAGCGCGTCTGCGATCGACTCGCTGGCGAGCACGACGGAGATGGCCATGCAGCGCTCCCCCGCCGAACCGTAGGCCGCGCTGACGGCAGCGTCGGCGGCCATGTCGAGATCGGCATCAGGCAGCACCAACATGTGGTTCTTGGCGCCACCGAGCGCTTGAACGCGCTTGCCGTTTCGTGTACCCGTCTCGTAGATGTACTTCGCGATCGGCGTCGAGCCGACGAAGCTCACCGCGGCGATGTCGGGGTGCTCGAGGATGCGATCGACTGCCACCTTGTCGCCGTTGACGACGTTGAAGCAGCCGTCAGGCAGACCGGCCTGCTTCAAGAGCTCGCCGATGAACATGCTGGCTGATGGATCCTTCTCACTCGGCTTGAGAACGAAGGTGTTGCCGCACGCGAGCGCGTTGGCGAACATCCACATCGGGACCATGCCGGGGAAGTTGAACGGCGTGATGCCGGCGACGACGCCCAACGGCTGCTTGATGCTGTACACATCGATGCCGGTGCTGGCCTGCTCGCTGTAACCGCCCTTGAGGAGGTTGGGGATGCCGCAGGCGAACTCGATGTTCTCCAGTCCACGAGCAACCTCGCCGAGCGCGTCGCCGAGCACCTTGCCGTGCTCTCGACTGATCAACGACGCGATCTCCTTGCGGTTGGCATCGACAAGCTCGCGCATGTGAAACATGACCTCGGCCCGCCGAGAAAGATTGGTCCGCCGCCAAGCCGGAAACGCCGCCTTCGCCGCAGCAACAGCAGTGTCGACATCCCCCGCAGAAGCCAGATCCACAGAAGAAGCCTGCTGCCCCGTTGCGGGATCAAACACAACCCCCGACCGCGAAGAGCTTCCTTCAAAAACCTTCCCATCAACCCAATGCGAAATCCGATTCATTTCCCTAATCCTTCTTCCTTATTGACGGCAAGGTCGACACCAAGCCGAGCGTGTGAGCGGTGGTCTTTCAGAGATGCTTTTGAAGAGTGAGGAGCGAGGGCCGGAGCCGAGGTTCGAGTCGAAGTGAGTAGCGAAGAGCCGACGATCGGGGTTCGGTTTCAAGATGAGTAGCGAGGGACGGCGCCGGGGTTCGACGACGAGACAGTAGGTCGCCCGGTCTTGGCGACCGTGTCGAGAACGATCAATACACGGGTAAGAAGGGTCATGGTCAGTACATCAAACGCGGGCTGTCGCAGTATCTGGTGTAGCCCGCCCGCTCGTCGCCGCCCC
>JANPGV010000232.1:0-7063 GCA_031424145.1 Ilumatobacteraceae bacterium | reverse complement strand
TCGAGCGCGAACACGAAGGCCGGCACGTTCTTCAACGTCACCGAGACGCACTTGCCGTCTGTGCACTCGGCGACGATGTCGACTGGCCCGGCCGGCATGTCGAGCCGGAACCTCGTCTCCGGTTCCGTCATCGGGATCACTCCTGTCTCCAGGAGCACGGTGGCAATGCACATCGTGTTGGAGCCCGACATCGGTGGATATTCGGTCGGCTCCATCACGATCGCGCCTGCCGCGCAATCGTCGCGGGTCGATGGAACGATCAGGTTGACGTGCCGAGCCACCGATCCACGCGGCTCGCAGATCAGCAGTCGACGGATGTCGTCGTGGTCTCGCTCGAAGGCCAGCTTCTTCGCCATCATCGTGTCGCCCGGCGGAGGGAGCACACCACCCGTGACGACATCGCCCTGTTCACCTTCGGCGTGGCAGCCGACGACCGCGATGATCCGTTTCGCCACCATCTACGTCTCTGGCAGTTCTCTCTACGACAGTTCAGCGGTGCTGGGCGTGCTTGGCGAGTGCGGCCTTCAAGCCATCGAGGTCTTGTGAGCCGAACACCACCCTGTTGTTGGTCGCGACGTAGACCAGGTCGAGGTCGACGCCTGCCTCGGCAACCATCCTGGCCAGGTCGGCCAATGCGCCGGGTCGATCCTCGACACCGACGACGACGACCTCGCGCTCCCGAGTGACCACGGCCTGGTGGGTGATGGCCAACGCATGCCTTGCTGCTTCTGCGTGGGGCACGAGGATGTGCAACTCGGCACGATCGCCCATGCCCACGCATGTCGCCGCGGCGAGGTTGACACCGGCGTCGCTGATTGCGGCCGCGATCCGGGCGAGCGCACCCGGACGGTTGTCGACCTCTATGACCAAATCCATCGCCATGAACTACCCCCTGTGAGTCGTGGCGTGATTCTGTCACTCCCCAACGGGCCCTGTCTCCCCCGACATGCCCCCTCAGGAGGCCATACGCAAGGCTGGGCGGGGCTGACTTGTCTGCATGCCGACGACTGGCCAGGATGGTCGCATGCTTGCACGGCGGTGGAGACTCCTATCGACGCTCGCGCTTGGCGCTGGCCTGACCAGTTGCACCTTCGGTCCACCAACACTTCCGACGACGACAACCTCGTCGACATCGACGACCACGACCACAACGACCACCATCCCACCGACAACGACAAGCACCACAACCACGTCGACGACGACCACGACCACGCTGCCGCCGACCACCACGAGCACGACGATCCCGCTGGTCACCGAAGGAGCGACGCTCATCGTCGCCAATGCCTCGGGCGTCACCGGTGGTGCAGCGCTGTTGGCGAACGAACTCACCGCGCTGGGATTCCACATATTCGATGTGACGAACTCGGCCGGAGTCGAAGAGAAGCTCGACGTCAGCAAGGTCTACTTTCTCCCCGCTGGTGCGGAAGTCGCCACGTCGATCGGACGAGTGATGGGCGGCGTCCTCGTAACACGCATGCCGGTACCGGTCTCGATCACCGGCGGCCCCGCTGCACTCGGCGACGCCACGATCGTCGTGATGCTTGGCAAGGACCTGGCCAACAACAAGCCGATCATTCCGGCTGGGTGAGATCAGGAGCGTAGTTTGGACGGTGTGGCTCGCATGCTCACCGGCGCCCAACTGATCGCCGAAGGTCGCCGCGCGGCGCCGCCACCGGCACCGCCGACGGCGTTTCTCCGCGCCAAGGGCGCGAGGTCGGAGGCCGAGTTCAAGCTGCGCTGCCGCAACGAGCGCAAGCTGATGTACCACATGCACATCGGGCTCTCGACGTGGCCGGCGACCGAGACTGCGCTCGTCGAAGTCAACGCAGGCCTCGCTGCACACGGTTACTCGGTCGATCGGTTCGGGCTCGCCCTGGACCGGGCGATGGGTGTTCCCGAGAGTGAGCGCGATCTCACCGCCAAAGAGACAGGGCCTCGCATCCGACCCGACGAGTGGTGCCGACTGGGCGAGGCCGCTCCGATCCAACCGCATCTCGGAGACCACATGATCGGGTTCCCGGCCGGGTTCCAGAACACGCTGAGAGCATTGTCGGCAGGCGTCACCACAATCGGCAACGTCGGTCAGTACACCGCCTACGACCTCATAGGAGGCTCCGACGAGATTCTCGTCACCGAAGAGACCGTGCGGGCGCTCGCCGCGATCGGCGCGCTCCGGTCGCACGGCGCGCTTGCCCACTCCAACCTCGAGGACGGCTCGGCCACCCAGGCCACGCACTTCGGCGCGTACGTCGGCTGGGCCGCGTTGGAGCTGTACGTGGTCGAAGATCTGATCGGGGCGCGGTTGGCGCATTGCTATGGCAACACGATCCAACGCCCCGAGGACCGCGCCGTCGTGCATTTCGCCCTGGACGACATCCGCAACCGTGACTCGATCGGATCGATGGTCTACGGCAACACCGTCGATCATCGACCGGGTGACCGGGCGGGCAACATCGCGGCTGTCAGGGCGCAGCTGTCGTGCGACATCGCGTTGCAGCTGAGGCGTCCGACCGGTCATGCGGTCAACCCTGTGCCGCTGACCGAGGCGGAACGGATCCCCAGCGCCGGCGAGATCGTCGAGATCCACTTGCTGGCGCGCGACATCGAACATGACGTCCGCAACTCACCCGACCTCTACGACTGGCCTCGACTTGAACGGCTCGGAGCAATCACCGCCGCGTACGCGCGCGAGTTCCGCGATCGAGCGATCGCCAGTTTGGCCGATGACGGTGTCGACGTTGCCGATGCAGCGCAAGTGCTGCTCGGCCTGCGCAGAACGTCGATGGCTGAGCTCGAGCGGCGCGTCGACCTGGCCGCTGACCCGGAGATCGCCGTACTGGAGCCCTGGAAGGCGTCGCATGTGCGAAGCCTCGCCGAGCACCTAAATGCGATCGCCCCTCGCCTCGATGGGCTACGGGTCGTGCTGGCAGTCCTCGAAGTCCACGATCTCGTACGCGACGCCTTGGCCCGGGTGCTGCCGGCGGCCGGCGCTGAAGTGATCCTGCTCGGGTCGAACGCACCCATCGACGGCATCGTTCGCGCTGCGATCGAGGAGGACGCCGACGCGATCGTTCTGGGTGTCTACAACGGAAATGCGTTGGCGCTCGGTCAGCGTCTGGCCGAGGGAGCCACGAGAGAGGGCTGGACCGGCAGGATCTACATGGGTGGGATCCTGAACCAGGACACCGGGCAGGACCTGCCCATCGACGCCCGGCCTGCGCTCGCGACGATGGGAGTGCGCTGCGTCGACAGCGCCGACGAACTGCTGCTGCTCCTCGTTCCCGGCTGACGAGCTTTGGTACGTTCCTGATCCGTGCGACTCGGGGCCATGCTCATCGACAGCGACATCGGCAACGACCCGCCCTTTCTCAAAGACATGGCGCAGGCTCTCGAAGGCGTCGGCTTCGACGCCGTGCTGACCAACGACCACGTCGTCGGCGCCCACCCTGATCGCCAACGTCCCGGCGAAAAGGTTCACACCTACGACGTGCCGTGCCACGAGCCACTGGTGTTCCTTGCGTTCCTCGGCGCGGTCACGACGCGTCTGGAGCTGGCCACCGCGATCGTCATCAGCACGCAACGCCAGACCGTACTGCTCGCCAAGCAGGCGGCCGAGCTCGATCTCTTGACCGGCGGTCGATTGCGGCTCGGCGTCGGCATCGGGCGCAACTGGATGGAGTACGAGGCACTGGAACAGGACTTCTCGAATCGTGGCCGCCGCCTCGAGGAGCAGGTCGCAGTCCTACGCGACTTGTGGACCAACGAACTGGTCACCTTCGATGGCCAATGGCACCACCTCGACCGTGTCGGGCTCAACCCGCTCCCCGTGCAGAGGCCAATTCCGATCTGGATGGGTTCATTCGTAGGCAACGTCGTCGAGAAGGTGCTCGAGCGAACCGGTCGCCTGGCCGACGGGTGGATGCCCCAGTTCCCGCCTGGCGACCAACTCTCCGGTGCATTGGATCGCCTCCGCGGCTACGCGGCGGCGGCCGGCCGTGACCCGAGCTCGTTGGGGATCGAGTGCGGGATGCGCATCGGCATCGATGACGATCCACAAGTGTGGGTCGACACGGCGAACGCCTTTCGGGTGCTCGGTGCAACGCACCTTCGCGTGTCCACAATGGGCGGTGGCTACACGACGCCCGCTGAACATCTGGCCGCGTGGATCCGCTGGTACGAGACCGTCGCCGCTGTGGCCCGGGACTGAGTCGAGGAGAACGCCGAGATGACCACTATGACCGTCGCCGACCAGGTCGAACGGGTGTTGAAACCCATCCAGCAATTCGTACGTGGTTGGATGACCGGGCCTCTCACGGATCGGCTCGCGATCGATCTCGGACTGCAATCCGGATCGGATCTCTGGATCGTCGGTCGCGCAGGCGTGCTCGGTGACGGCGATGCCGACGTGGCTGCTGCGGGCCTCGGCTTCCTGTCTCCCGAACGGGTGCGCGCCGCGTGGGAGTCGCTACCCGACGGTCTCACCCATCGGCAAGTCGCCGACGCGTACGCGGCGCTGTGCTGCCGGTGGGGCGCTACAGAACTTGCCAAGTTCGACGAGAAGCGCATGGCCACGCTCGATGAGTTGGGCAGAGCCATCGCCGACGCGGCCGACGCCTCGATCGGCGCGGTCTTCGCCGGTTGGCGCGCCCAACTGCAGCCCGACGACGTCAACGCCCGGGTGGCGCTGACCATGCACGTGCTACGCGAGATGCGCGGTGGCGCGCACATCATTGCGGTCAATGCCTGCGCGATCACGCCGCTCCAGGCCGTTCTCGCCTCGCCGGCTCCCCCACCGCGCAGCGGGCCTGCCTGGGCAGAGCACCTCGGCTGGACCGGTCCCTTCGGCGATGCCAGCGCGTCGCGCGAAGCACGAGCGGAAGCCGAACGACTGACATCGAGGATCGTCGCACCGATCTACGGCTCGATCGGTGCGTCCGCCCTCGACGAGTTCGCCGAACTTGTCGAATCAACTCGCAACGCCATCGACATGTAGCGTCGCGGCCTGATCAATTCGGCGAGTGCAGGTGGACAAACATCCTGAGCAGCTGTGCCGGTTGCCCGTTCTGGTGGCGTAGGGTCAGCGAGCCGCCACTGGCTTGAAGCATCTGCCGCGCGGCAACCAGGCCGCCGTAACCGCTGCAATCCATGAAGGTCGCGTTGGCCATGTCGACGACGACCACGTTTCCCCGCCCGGACAGGCACGCCTCGCGCACCTGGGCTCGCGTGGCGATGTCGAGCTCGCCACCGACGCGAACAACTCGATGACGGCGGCGTTTCGACACTCTGACCGTGAAAATCGGATCGTCCATCGTCTTGGATGACGCTGATTCGATACGCATGTCCCTGGTGCGCACGTTGCGATCTCCTCATTTTGAGGGCGCAACCAAGGACTGGAGCCACGCGGCTAGCGAAAGTTCGCTCTCGTTGCACCGTACACCTTGATCACCCGCGGCACAATGGACGATTCGTACACTCCGACCCGGCTTCAGGGGTTGGTTTTGGGGGGAACGACGCTCGGAGGCGGCGGTGGGCGTCGTTTGTCCCAGATCGCTTGAATGGTGGTGGTGCCGTCGACCAGCGATCGAGCGACCTCGGTAAGGCCGCGATTGTGGTTCCTGGCGTATGAGCGGAGCCGGCTGAACGCCTCTTCCATATCGACCTGGCCGTGCTCGGAGATCATTCCTTTGGCCTGCTCGATCGAGATGCGGCTGGTGAGCGCATGCTGCAGGTGACCCTCGCGAATGACCGCTTGCCGCGTTGCCTGATCCTGGACGATGGCGATGCTGGCCACATCGGCGAGGGCTTGCGCAAGCGCGATCTCGGCGTCGGAAAGCCCAACGGGTTCCGACATGAACAGGTTGAGGCAACCGAGGATCAGATCCTTGAGCCGCAGTGGCACCGCGCAGACCGACGGCAAGCCGGCACTGACGCTTTCGACGGCGAACTGCGGCCAGGGGGATACTTCGTCGAGCTGGGAGCTCTGCACCACCAGTCCGGTGCTGTAGCAGTCGAGGCACGGCCCCTCGTCGTTCTGGATCTGGAACAACTCGAGCAGCTCAACCTGCTCGGACGACGCGCCGATCACCCGCAGCTGCCCTTCGCTGTCGGCCAGCAGGATGCCTGCGGCCGCAGCCTCGAGCAGCTCGACACTACGCGACGTCAGCTGAGTCAGCACATCGATCACATCAAAATCGTCGACGAGCGTGTCGACGATCTCGACGAAGGTGGTCGCGGTCAGAGCTTGTCGTGCCAACGCACGTTGTTCGGCAGCGTTTGACATCAGAGTTACACCCCTTCTCCTGATTCATTTCTGTCGTCGACGAGCCGCAGTCGCCGCGCGACGATATCGGCCGCCACTGAGCCGGTCGAGAGCCCGTTTGCAAATGCATGAGCGCGGATTCTCATCAGCGCGTCGGCGACCGAGATCTCCAGCTGGATCGAAACCATTCCTGAGGCCTGATGGAGTTGTGCCCGATATTCGACGATCTCGTTGAGATCCTTGGACAGTGTGCCTTCTGGAGCAACATCCTGCAGACTGAGGATCGTCTCGGTGAGTATCTGCGCCACCACGATGCTGTCCTGGTGCTGGGACTTGTCCAGATCCCCCTCGCCGTCCTGATACAGCGTCATGACGCCGACTCTGGCGCCATTCAACGAGAGTGGATAGGCAAACACGGCGCCGATCCCCGACTGTCGGGCCTGAACGACAAACGATGGCCATCGGGTCGACGCCAGGTGATCGAGGCTCGGCGTATGCACCGGTCGACCCGTGGAGAACGCGTCTTGACAGGGTCCGATGCCCATTGTGAACTGAAGATCCTCGAGCACGGCAACACGCTTGCTCGACACGCACACCGGACCGTTCGTCGTGCCACCCATCACCGTGATTCCGGCACCCGACACAACCAGGAGCTCGGCACATGCGTTGCAGAGTTCACGCGACGGCGACTTGGCGGCGGCTCGCGCAAACCCCACCGCGAGGCGAAACGCCTGCTCGACACTCAAATGATTCGGCTCCGCGTTACGTCCCGAATTTCCACACAGACCACTGCTCCCAACCATT
>JANPGV010000231.1:0-9353 GCA_031424145.1 Ilumatobacteraceae bacterium | reverse complement strand
TCCAGTTCGGCACGGAAGGCCGGGTCGGCCCAGGCGTCCGCGAACGCCGCTTCCAGTTCTTGGCATGCGGGCACCAGTGTCTCGGGGACGAAGCGTCCACCGAACTCACCGAAGCGCCCGGCTGCCGACGGCTCTGCCATCAGCGACATTGACTCACTCTCCTTGTGGGGGTCATTCCTCGTCGTCGGCCCAGTCGTAGGGCATCGAGTCCGGTCCGAGATGCTGCTGCGGTGCAGCGGCGCGGGCGCGTTCGATGAATGCTTTGACCTTCATCGGGTCCTTGAGGCCGGGCGATTTCTCGACACCGCTGCACACGTCAACACCCCAGGGTTGGACCTTGCGAACCGCTGTTGCAACGTTGTCGGGGTCGAGGCCGCCGGCAAGGATCAGCCTCGGACCTTCCGGAATCTCTCCGAGCAGCGACCAGTCGAACAGTTCGCCGGAACCAGGCGAGGGCGCGTCGACCATGATCAGGTCCGTGCCGAAGTCCTTGATGCGCCGAGCGTCGGCCGACCCGGCAACAACGGCCTTGATGACCCAGCGGATCTGCGCGGCGACCTCGGCGACCATCGACGGTGACTCGTGCCCGTGCAACTGTGCCGCCTTGAGGCCGGCTCGATTGACGGTGTCGATCACCCTGCTCGGCAACTCGTCGCGGAAAACGCCGACGGTGAGGATCTCGGGTGGCAGCCGGCGGGTGATGTTGTACACCTGCTGCGGCGCGATCTGACGAGGCGACGGAGCGAAAATGAAGCCGACGGCGTCGGCGCCCATGGCAACCGCTAACAGCGCGTCGTCCTCATTCGTGATCCCGCAGATCTTGACGAACATCAGGAGTTCTCGGCTGTGGCCAAACGCACCGGCCCAACGTATCGGGCCGAGGTGGGGTCGGGCGGGATCGATTTGCGGCTAGACAACGCGAAGGTCGGCGATCGCGGCTGCAGGATCCGTCGACGTGACGAGCGACTCGCCCACCAGCACTGCGTGGTAACCGGCGTTGCGAAGGCTCTGCGCGTCGTCGCGACCGCGAACTCCGCTCTCCGCGACCTTCACGACACTCGAAGGGATCAACCCCGCCATTCGAACGGCCCGCTCGTGGTCGACGCCAAACGTGACCAGGTCGCGTTGGTTGACACCGATGATCGATGCACCGGCGTCGAGAGCGGCTTCCAACTCGTCCTCATCGTGGATCTCGACGAGCACGTCGAGGCCGATAGAAGTCGCCAAGTCGTGGAACGCCCGCAACTCTGCCTTGTCGAGCGCCGTTGCGATCAGTAGCACGCAGTCGGCGCCGATGATCCGGGCATCGACCACGTCTCGTTCGTCGACCGTGAAGTCCTTGCGCAACACCGGCAAGCTGCACGCCGCGGCTGCCGCCTGCAGGTCGGCAACGGAACCACCGAAATGAGCTGTGTCGGTCAGAACCGACAGGCAACTGGCTCCGCCGAGCTCGTACGCCTTTGCGATCGTCGCCGGGTCCAGTTCTGCGAAGAGATCGCCCTTCGAAGGGGACCGGCGCTTGATCTCACCGATCACCGCAAGGGTCGATTGACCGCGCAACGCTTCGGTGAAGCCGCGCGTGGGCGGCATGGTCGAGGCCTCGGTGATGAGCGCATCGACGGAGCGATAGTCCGACGCAGCCACCGCCCGGTGTTGTTCAAGGATGCTGTCGAGGTAGGTCGTCACGTTCGGCCTCTAGAACCCGAGACGGGCGCCGACCTCGGCGAGCAACGAGTCGACCGGCACCCGAACTTGCTCGGTCGTGTCGCGATCGCGGATCGTCACAGCGCCGTCGTCGAGCGAGTCGAAGTCGACCGTGACGCACAGCGGCGTGCCGATCTCGTCTTGTCGTCGATAGCGACGGCCGATCGCCTGCGTCTCGTCGTACTCGACCATGTAGCGCTCGCTCAGCTGCTTGCGAATCTGATGAGCCAGCGGAGTCAGCGTGTCCTTCTTGGACAGCGGAAGGACCGCGACCTTGTACGGGGCCAGACGTGGATGCAACCGGAGAACGGTGCGCGTCTCGTCGTTGACGATGTCCTCGTCGTAGGCGGCGAGCAGGAAGATGGCGAAAAGGCGGGTCACGCCGACAGCGGGCTCGATGACGTACGGCTGATAGCGCTCGTTCGTCGCCTGGTCGAAGTAATCAAGCTTCTCGCCCGAGTGCTGCGAGTGCTGCCTGAGGTCGAAGTCGGTGCGCTGCGCGATGCCCTCCAATTCGTCCCACCCCCACGGGAAGAGGAACTCGACGTCGGACGTGCCAGCCGAGTAATGCGACAACTCGTCGGCTTCGTGGGCGCGGAGCCGCAGCATCTCGCTCGGTATGCCGAGATCGCGATACCAATCCATGCGCTCGGTGCACCAGTACTCGAACCACTTCGAGCTGTCCGCCGGAGGCACGAAGTACTCGAGCTCCATCTGTTCGAACTCGCGAGTGCGGAAGATCCAGTTCTGGGGAGTGATCTCGTTGCGGAAGCTCTTGCCCACCTGGGCGATACCGAACGGTGGCCTGCGGCGGGTCGAGTTGAGCACGTTGCTGAAGTTGATGAACGTTCCCTGTGCCGTCTCCGGCCGGAGGTAGGCCACAGCGCCGGCGTCTTCCACCGGGCCGGCGTGGGTCTTGAACATCAGGTTGAACTGCCTCGGCTCGGTGAACGTGCCCTTCATGCCGCAGTTCGGGCAGGTCGTGGGGTCGTCGAGCTTGTCGAGGCGCCAGCGGGTTTTGCAATTTGTGCAATCGACCAATGGATCGGTGAAGTTGGCCAGATGGCCGCTGGCCTCCCACACCTGCGGTGGTCCGAGGACGGCGGCATCGATCAGCACGACATCGTCGCGCTTCTGCACCGTCGAACGGATCCAGGCCTCGCGAATGTTCCGCAACAGCAGAGCGCCGAGCGGGCCGTAGTCGTACGTGCTGCGGAAGCCGCCGTAGATCTCGGCCGAGGGGAACACAAAGCCCCGCCTCTTGCAGAGGTTGACAACTTGATCGAGCTCGGTCGCAGGCATACCCGTGCAAGGCTACGAGCGAGGGCCATGCTCCCGCGAACGAGTTGCGCGACAACATCCAAGTATCCTCCACCGTTGTCGTAGGCGTGGATGGGAGAACAGATGAGCGGTGGACGAGCTATTTCGGCGGCATTGACGATCGCTGTCGCACTTGGTATGGCGGCTTGCAGCGATTCGGGTGACTCCGCGGCGACCACGGTCGATTCATCCTCTGTCACCACCTCGACCTCGTCGACGTTGACAACCGCAGCCACGGTCACCACCAGCGGCGGGACTGGCACGTCGACCGGGGCCAGCACGACCGTCAGTGGCGGCACGACGACGACAACAACGCCGGCGGGCGCGACGACGACCGCGCCACCGAACACCGCCCCACAGACGGCATGCGAGGGTCAAGCCATCGCGATCCCAGCCGGAGCGACGGACAGCGTCGCCATCAGCGGCGACGTCGACGGCGACACGATCGCCGATGTGGTCACGTCTTACGCGTTGGATGGAGTGCCGCACGTACATGCAACCCTTGCGACCGGCCTCAACAGCGACGTCGAAGTTCCGATCGGCAACGCGGACACCGTCGCGATCCAGTTCCTGGATTTCGATCACTCGCTCGGTGCCGCGGCACCACCTCCGCTGGCTGTTCTGGCGGTAGGTGCGACGAAGGCGGGCACAGCAGTCGCGACCTTCCTCACGCTCACGCCTGAGCAATGCATCCGCGTATGGCACAACAACACCATCGATGATTCGCTGTTCACGTTCCGGATCTCTGCCGAGCCGATCTACCAAGGCCTGCAGTGCGACGGTGCGGCCGGCTCGATCATTCACAGCTTGACCACCGCCCAGCAGAACCCGGGCGGTGATTGGAAGGTCACGGTGCAACCGTTCGGGCACGACTTCACGACGGTCCAGCCTCACGAGATCGAGAACATCACGGTGCCGGATGGCCCCAACATCCAGCACCAGTACGGTGACCTGACCAGCTGTGGGATAACCCTCTTCCCCTAGTTTCGGCGTCTCATGTCTCCATACGCTCGAACATCGCCACCGTTCGCAGCCGACGCTCGATGTGATGCTCCATCGCGCGGGTGGCGTGCGCGGCCATCTCGTGCGTCGTCGGTGACGCTGACATCAACAGTGCGTCGTTCATGCGGCCGCCCAGCACCATTCGCATCAGCTCCAACGCTTCAGCGCTGAGAGGGGCACCCGATCGGCAGTTGCGACACAACGCACCGCCGTGATCCATGTCGAATGCGACCAGCGGGCCCGGCTCGCCGCATCGGGCGCACTCGTCGAGCAGCGGCGTGATCCCCTCCGCTGCCAGGAGCTTCCAGTAGAACGCCGGAACCACGACCGGCCCGGAGCGCCTGGCTACGGTGCGCAGGGCGCCGACCAGCATGCGATAGAGATGGGGTGCCGGTTCGCGTTCCAGAGCCAACTGATCGACGGCCTCGAGCATCGCGATCCCGTTGCTCAGATGGTCGAGATCGGCGACCAACGGCGCAAGCGACTCGATCGACTCGGCTTGACTGACGATGTCGAGATCGGTGCGGCCGTGAGCGAGCAGCAACTGCACATGGCTCAGCGGTTCCAGCCGGGCGCCGAACTTCGACATCGTCTTGCGCACACCCTTTGCGACCGCGCGCACCTTGCCGTGATGCTCGGTCATCAGCACGACGATTCGGTCGGCCTCGGCAAGCTTGTACGTGCGCAGCACGACGGCGGAGTCGCGATATACCGGTGATCCCATCAGTCGAGTCCTCCGAACCGACGATGCCGACCTGCGAACTCCGTGACCGCCGCCTCGAGATCGGCGTCGCGCAAGTTCTCCCACGGGACATCGACGTAGACCAGCTCGCAATAGGCCAGTTCCCACACCAACGCCGAGGGCAGATCGGTGTCCGGTCCCACGATGATTGCCAGATCGGGATCACACGGCGCCGGCGCGTTGACGACCTCCGACAAGTTGGCGTCGGTTATCGGCCGTCCGTCACGCTTCAGAACGTTGACGGCCTCGACGAGTCGTTGACGGCCGTCGGTCTGGGGGTCGACGATGGCGGTGCATTTGCCGATCCGGGTGATCGATGCGGGCGTCCCACCGTGTGGAGGGTCGACACGGTCAAGAGGACGGACCGCCAGCCAGGTTGCGCCGGCGTGGTCGGCGACCTTGCCGAACTCGATGATCCGCTCCTTCCAGCCGGCGTCGCCCAGTGCGTTCCACTGGCTCAACGACCCACCGACGATCACCACGTGCCGCAACCCGTCAGAGGATTCTGCGGCGCGGCTCATGCCGGCAATCATCCCACGGCACGCCATGAAGTGAGGGCCATCGGTCGGTGGCCCTGGCTATGGTTGAACGCAGTGCGTCACGAAGCTCAGCGACCCCTTCACGTGGGGTGCATCATGGACGGCAACGGTCGGTGGGCAAGGCGACGCAACCTGCCACGCACCGCAGGTCACACCGAGGGCGAGGAAACCCTGGCCGCCGTTGTGCGGCTGGCCGTGAAGCGTGACATCGGTTGGCTGACGGTGTTCGGGTTCTCCACGGAGAACTGGGTGCGGCCCCGCGGCGAGGTGCGTCACATCCTCGGGCTGCACAAGAAGTTGTTCGGCAGGATCGCGGAGCTCAACGACCTCAACGTTCGCGTGCAGTGGATCGGACGTCCGTTCGACAGCCCCGAGGCGCGGACCCCGCGGTACGTCCAAAAGGCCATCCTCAAGGCGATCGCCGACACCGCCGGCAACACCGGAATGGTGCTGACGGTGGCGTTCGACTACGGCAGCCGCGCCGAGATCGTGCACGCCGCCGAGGCCGCCATCGCCAACGGGCCCTCACGAATCTCCGCCGACGACTTCGGTGCGCACGTGTACCTGCCGGAACTGCCACCCGTCGACGTGGTCGTCCGACCGTCCGGTGAGCGCCGGATCTCCAACTTCATGCTGTGGCAATCGGCAGGCGCTCCCGTGTACTTCACCGAACAGACCTGGCCGGACTTCGGTGCAGACGAACTCGATGCCGCCATCGCCATCGCCCGGCGATGACCCCACTCGCAGCCCTTGCCCAGGTCACCGCCGCTCTTCCCGCAGCCGAGGAGCGTCCGGGTCAGCAGCAGATGGCATCCGCCGTCAGCGATGCGATTGGCGCCGGCAAGCACTTGATCGTCCAGGCCGGCACCGGAACGGGCAAGACAATGGGGTATCTGGTTCCGGCCGTGTTGGCGGGCCAGCGAATGGTCGTGGCCACGGCCACCAAGGCGCTGCAGGACCAGTTGGCCGCGAAGGACCTGCCGTTCCTCGAATCACATCTCGGCAAGCCGTTCGACTGGGCGGTACTGAAAGGACGCAGCAACTACATCTGCATGCAGCGTGTGCGAGAACTGCAGTCGAACGCGGGCCAGGGCCAATTGGAGATCGAAGAGTTCGCCGCGACCACCAAGGTGGAGATCAAACGGTTGAGCGAGTGGTCGGGCACCACCAAGACCGGTGACCAGGCGGACCTCTCGTGGTCACCGTCGGATCGGTCGTGGCAGGCTGTCAGCGTCAGCAGCGACGAGTGCCCCGGCGGAACGAAGTGCCCGATGGGCGTCGTGTGCTTCGCCGAACTGGCCCGGGCCAGGGCTGCCGTGGCGGATGTCGTCGTCGTCAACCTGCACCTCTACGGCCTCGACGTCGCCAGTGGCAACATGCTGCTGCCCGAACACGAAGTCGTCGTGATCGATGAAGCCCACCAACTCGAAGACATCATGAGCGACACGGTCGGCGTGCAGATTGCGCCGGGACGATTCACGAGTCTTGCTTCGGTCGTCCGTCGCATCGTCGATGATCCGACAATCGTCGGCGGTCTGGCGGAGATAGCCCCGGCCATGCGCGAGGCCTTGCGTCCGTTTGCCGGCGAGCGTCTGACCAAGCCGTTCCCCGACCTGATCCAGGACGCGCTGATCGACGCGCGTGGTCGCATCGACAAGGCCCAGTCTGCGCTGCGAGCGATCAACACCGATGTGCCGGAATCGCAGCAACGCAAGATGCGCGCCCAACAGGTAGCCACTCGCGTCCAGGAGCAGATCGACGTCGCCCTCGGCAAACACGAGGGTTACGTCGCGTTCGTCTCCGGCAGCCCGGACAACGCTCGACTGGAGATCGCCCCGCTCGATGTCGGGCCCGTTCTGGCGGCGGGGATCTGGGCCAAGCGAACGGCCATCCTCACCAGTGCGACGCTGCCTGCGTCACTGGCCCACAGAGTTGGCCTCGCGGACGGGTCGTACTCCCAGATCGACGTCGGCAGCCCGTTCGACTACGGGACCAACGCTCTCTTGTACTGCGCACTCCACCTGCCTGACCCACGCTCTGCGCAGTTCGCGTCTTCCGTGCACGACGAGTTGGTTGCGTTGATCACCGCAGCCGGAGGCCGCACGTTGGCGTTGTTCACGAGTTGGAAGTCGATGGACGCGGCTGCGGCAGCCGTGAAGGATCGGGTCGATGTGCGGATCCTGACCCAGCGGGACTTCCCGAAGACCGCCTTGGTCAAGGCGTTCACGGACGACGAATCGTCGTGCCTGTTCGCCACCGCAGGGTTCTTCCAAGGGGTGGATATACCTGGTCGGACGTTGTCACTGGTAACTATCGACCGGATCCCGTTCCCCCGACCCGACGATCCCCTGCTGACCGCCCGAAGAGAGCTCTTGGGGGCGGCCGCGTTCAGCGAGATCGATCTCCCGCGCGCGGCGATGCTGCTCGCCCAGGCAACCGGGCGGCTCATCCGCAACGCCACGGATCGAGGTGTGGTTGCGGTCTTCGACCCACGCCTCGGAAAGGCCAGCTACCGGTGGCAGGTCGTGAATGCGTTGCCACCGATGCGGCGCACCCGTGAGCGCGCCGACGTCGAGAAGTTTCTGCGGGAGATCACCGCATAGGCGGTTACAGTCGGCCGTCGTGGGCCAACTCGTCAAGGTCGCGATCGCCGGTGGGATCGCCACAATCACCCTCGACTCCCCCGCCAACCGCAATGCCCTGTCGCAGCAGTTGCTCGCCGACCTTCACGGCTCGCTCGATGCCGCTGAGCAGGCTGGCGCCCGGGCGATCGTCCTCACCCACAGCCCTCCCGTCTTCTGCGCCGGAGCCGACCTGAAGGAACGGGCGGCGGGCAAGGTCGACTCGACCTCGTTCGTCCAGGCCATCGAGCGCATTGGGCAGATGTCGGCACCCGTCGTGGCAGCAGTCGACGGTCCGGTGCGCGCCGGTGGGATCGGGTTGATGGCGGCGTGCGACCTCGTGGTCGTCAACTCCGCGATCACGTTTGCGTTCACGGAAGTCCGCATCGGGGTCGCCCCGGCGATCGTCACGGCGCCGGTCCTGCAACGGTGTAGCTGGTCGAAGCTGGCGTCTGCCTATCTCACAGGTGAGGAGTTCGATACCGCCGCTGCGCTCGACATGGGGCTGGTCACCCACGTCACCCAAGACGTCGCCGCGGCGGTGACCGAGTTGACGAGAAAGCTGCTGCTCGGCGGCCCCCGTGCCCTGGCCGCGACTAAAGCTCTGCTGCGCCGACCTCACACCATGCAGGAGCTCCAGGCCATGTCGGAATCGCTGTTCATCAGTGAAGAAGGTCGCGAAGGAATGGCCGCCTTTGCAGAGAAACGGGCACCGAACTGGACTGAGTAAGTCGAGGTCAGGGCAGCAGGCGGTAGCCAATGCCGCGCGCCGTGACGATCAGCTTCGGCTCGTCGGGCTGGTCTTCGATCTTGACTCGCAACCTGCGTACGTGGGCGTCGACCAGCCGGCTGTCGCCGAGGTACTCATACCCCCACACCCGTTCCAGGAGCTGATCGCGCGAAAGCACCATGCCCACGTGGTCGGCGAACTCACACAACAGCCGGAACTCCGTCTTGGTCAGGCTCAGTTCACGCCCGGCTTTGAGCGCAATCCCCTGCTGGCGGCGCAACTCGACGTCGCCGAAGCGGCTGGCCGGGGCGAACGACGGCACGTCGTGCAGATGGACGCGACGCAGGGCGGCTCGGATCCTGGCGGCCAGCTCCTTGGGGACAACCGGCTTGGTGACGTAGTCGTCGGCGCCTGCCTCGAGACCGGCGACGAGGTCGTAGGTATCAGCCTGCGCCGTGACGATGATGATGGGCACGATGCTGGTGGCGCGCAGGTTTCGGCACACCTCGAAACCACTCATGTCGGGCAGGCGGAGATCGAGAAGCACCAGGTCAGGCTCCCTTTCGGTGAACGCAGCCAGCCCAGACCTGCCGTCTTCGGCCTCGCGGACCTCGTACCCCTCGTCCTCGAGGGCGAGGCTCAGCGCCAGCCGAATGGCATCGTCATCTTCGATGAACAACAAAGAGTGCACTTGG
>JANPGV010000230.1:0-5468 GCA_031424145.1 Ilumatobacteraceae bacterium | reverse complement strand
GCCGCTTTGTACGGTGCAGCCCACATCACCGAGATCGATCAGAAGTGCTTCGTTCGTCAACGGATCGACGAATCGAACTTTGAACGGACGCGCATCGGTGGTTGTCACGAAGTCGACCAAGACGTCGATTGCGGCAAACGGCTGCAGCTCCCCGGGTAGCTGCGGGGCCCTTGACATGGGCACCGCGGCTCCGGAGTTGTCGATGAGCTCGAACTGGGTCGCTTGATACGGCAGCACGTGGTCCGTGAGGTTGGTGATGACACCGGCTACCTGCACGTCGATCGAGCCCGCACTCACCAGTCCTGGAACACCATGCGCGCCGGTGATCTGCGAATCGTTGAGGCCGCTGATCGCTACTGCGTGCTCGACAGCTACGACCCCGAAGCTGGTGGCCACGTCCTCCCCGATGACATGGATCAGGGGACCGGACGACCGCGAGGTTTTGATCAGGGGGTTGTTCCCGCGCAGCATGTCTACGGCCAAGGCCCCGCCGGCCAGACAAGCGAGCGCGAGCGCGGCCGCGATCGTGACGCGGACCCATCCCCTGCCGCTTCGGGGGGCCTCTACCACGACGGCGGACATCAACGCGTCCCCGACTGGGGGCAACCAACCCGAGTGTCTCGTCCCATGTCCGTCCACTTCCCACTGGGCCCGCCCTGTCCACAGGCAGTCCCGTCCGTCAAACATGGTCGCAGTGGATACCCCGAGGGTCAATCAGACGATCGTGGTACTACGCAGGTCGCACTCCATCGGGTGACATACCGCCCTGCAACGTAGGTCTATGGGCCATCGTCACCGACTACTGCCACGCACGGCGGCGCGCTGCCTACGTGCCTAACCCTTTGCGGCGGTGAACCGATACCGCGTATGCATCCCCGCGGTACGGCTGGCGATCCCAGGTGGACCAACGCTCCTCCAATCGGAGCTCCGCATCGGAACTCAGTTCGTCATAGCGATCCAGGCTCAGCGCATCAGGTCCCCGCTCCAGCTGGAAGCCGGCGACCAATAGACCATCGGACTCGAGATGGGCCGCTGCATTTTCGATGATCGCGGCGCGGTCAGCAGGCCTGCAGAACACCATGACATTGCCGGTCATCGCCACGACGTGGAACAGTCGGCCGAGGTGCATCGTGGCCAGGTCACCGAGCACCCAAGGGATGGAGGGCTGTGAGCGCCGAGCGAACTCCAACAGATCGTCGTCGAGGTCCACACCGACGACATCGACGCCGCGTCTGGCCAGTTCGATCGCGACCCGGCCCATCCCGCACCCGGCATCGAGCACGCTCCTCGGTTGCAGTGAGTCGATGAAGTCGGCCTCGCCGTGAGGAGACACGCCCGTTGCCTCGAGCCGACGCCAACGGGCGTAGTACTCCTCGAGATCCGTTTCGGCCCTGAACTGTGACCACCGGGCGCTGATTGCGTGCTCGTCCTCGTTGCTGATGACCCACAGTCTCGCGGTTCCGGCAGCGGACGTCACGACCTCAGCCGGGCGGCCAGAGCGTGGTCAGCAATTTGCCATCGAGGTCGTCGACGGCGATCGGGCCGAACCTTCTCGAGTCGACGGAGTCAAAACGCTTGTCGCCGAGCAGGAACACATGCCCGGTTGGCACGAGATCGGGTCCGAAGTAATAGCCCTCCATGCCGGTGTTGTCGATGTAGCTCTCGACCACCTTGACACCATTGACCATCAAAATGCCATCGTCGATCCCTACGGAATCTCCGGAGATCGCAACCACTCGCTTGACGATCGACCCTCCGTTGCGCGGGTCCGTGGTGACCACCACGTCGCCACGGTGTGGATCGCGGGCGTGAAAGGTGACCTTGTCTATCAGAAGCAACGCGCCGGCCGGCAATGTCGGCTCCATGCTGTCGCCATGGACGCGGACGGGTTCGGCGACGAAGCCACGAATGAGCAACAGGACCACGATGACCGCGGCGAACCACGCGATTCGCTGGATCGTCCTGTCGTCCGATGTGGCTTGACCGACGTTCGCCTCATCCTCCTCGGTCCCGATCGTTTCCGTCAATGGGCCGAACCGATTAGCGCTGCACCCCAAAGCCCGAGCCCAATCCACATCAGCTGATTGACCGTTCGAACCTTCAGCCGAGCTGGAAGTGTGCCGAGGAGCGTGACCACGAGGACAAGCTCCGCGGCAAGCGTGAACACATCGAGTGGCCCGACATACTTTGCTCCGTTTGGGACGATCGATCGGCCGACCAGCCATCGACCTCCGTGAGCCGCAACTGGCGGTGCCCCCGGCACGCCGATGGTGCGACTGACGACATACAGCAGGACTACCAAGACCGTTCCCCAGATCCCGGCCAGCACGAACCACCCGTTGCGGATGCCATGCACCAGCAACACGCCGTACAGCAGTTGGCCGACACCGAGGACAGCGAAAAACACGCCTGCTGCGGGCCACCAGATGTAGTGACCGGGCGCCGCGACAAGATGCGCGAATGCAGCCGCGCAAGACATGACGATGGCCAGATCGATCGCAATCGTTCGCGGAACTGGACGATCACGGTGCCCCGATCGAAGAGGTGCGAGCGCCTGGTTCACAACGGGTGAGACGATTCTTCCGAAATGTTGATTGCGGGCGTGCCGAGCGGGTCCTGGCCGGCCTCGTGCGGATCGATGACCTCGTACTGGCCCATCATGTCGTGGTCCTCGTGGATCGTGTTGTGACAGTGCGACATGTACTTACCGACGCCCTCGAACTTGGTGATGAGCCGGACCGTCTCACCCTCGCCGACGTAGACCACGTCCTTCGGTCCGAGCTCGTGGGGGAAGGGCGGTTTGCCGTTGCGGTCGAGGATCTTGAAATCGACGAAGTGTATGTGAGCCGGATGGAACCACCCTCCCGAGTCGTTCTCGAACTCCCAGATCTCGACGTCACCTCGCTGCGGAGTCGCATCGGTGAGCTGGAAGTTGCTGTCGATCACGTCCTGCCATGTGCTGCCGTTGATCGTCCACTGTCCGTGTTGGCGTTTGAGCTGGAAGTTGCGGGTGCGCACAGCGTCGTGCTCCTGCAACGCCATCGCCGGATTGTTTGGGTTCAACGCGTCGGGAATCGAGTTGTTCGACAGATCGGTCGCATCGCTGACGACGTCGAAGGCCATGATCTTGTCGGTGTTGGCGTATTTGGCGTTGTTCTTCTGTCTCCCGTTCCGCAGGATCACCCGTCGCCCGACCGGGTACTTGGCGAAGTCGATGATCACCTCGTAGCGCTCGCCGCCCGCCATGCGCAAGCTGGTGACGGGTTGAGGCGTCGGCATCAAACCGCCGTCAGTGCCAATGACGGTCATCGGCTCGCCGGAGTCGAGCGACAGGTTCCACGAACGGGAGACGGTCGCGCCGAGGAGACGAAAGCGGTACTTGCGCCGCTCGACCTGCATGTACGGCCACGGAACGCCGTTGGCCATGATCACGTCGCCCCACAGGCCCGAATCGTTTTCGAGGGAGAAAAGCAACGAACCGTCGTTGTTGAACATCGCATCCCCCAACATCAGAGGGAAGTCGTACGGGCCGTGAGGGATCGGCAGCGATTGCTCCCACTCGTCGGACAGCTGGTACTGCCCGAGGAGGCCGTGGTACACGTTCTCGGCCGTGTGGTGCACCCCATGATCGTGGTACCACAGAGTTCGCGCATTTTCGGTGTTGGGGTAGTGGTAGTCCTTGAACTGGCCGGGGAGGGTGATGTCGTTGGCGTAGCCGTCGAACTGCGGCAGCGATGGAGACCCGTGGAGGTGAACAGACGTCCAGGGCTCGTAGAGGAGGGTCGGATGCACGTTCGGCAGCATGTTGCGAAAGCGCACCACAGTCTTGCGGCCCTGCTTGATTTTGAACGTCGGGCCGGGGACGGAGCCGTTGTAGGCAAAAACCATCGTCTGGAACCCTGGCAAGACCTCGCGCATTGCCTGCTCCATGGTGACCACGTAGTAGTCGGTGGTGGCGTCGGATCTCACAATCGTCGCCGTTGGTGGGGTTTTGAACGGCAGACTGAACGGCTTCGGCAGCTTGCTCGATGGCATTCGATTGGCCAGCGCCGACTGGCCCGACACAACCCGGGACAATGGCAATGACATCGCCGCGCCCGCAAACACGCCGGCCTTGATCACATCTCTTCGAGTCAGCGACATGGTGAAACCCCACCGTCTGATCGCCGTTCGATCTCATACCCCTGCGTCGCGCCGCACGCGGCCGCGTCTGTCCGTACCTGCATGTTCATACAGGTGCCCCTTTCACATCACCCGTCCGTCCGAGGCCGGGGACTGCGTCACTAGCAGCGTGGACCTCAGTCCAGAGCGAGTCAATGCAACATTCGTGGTACTACCTAAGGCCTAGTTGGTTGTGCCCGGACAACCGCCGCTGGACTTACGCCTGCCCGGTGCTGCGCGCTATCGGTCGTGTCGTCACCCTGATGGGTGATGTGCTCATCCGACGACCCGCTTTCCGACCAGCTCATTCAGGGTGCGGACACGATCGAAATCGGCACCCAAGTGGTCCTCGTACGGGTCCAAAAGGACCGGGTGAAGACCTGCGGCTCTTGCCGCCGCGATGTCCATCGTCACCGAGTCACCCACGTAAGCGATCTCGTCGCGTCGCAGACCTTCGAAGTACGGGAGCGCGTGATCGAAGATCAGCGGGTCGGGTTTGGCAACACCGACGACGTGGCTGTCGATCACGACGCGCATCGTCACGTGCCGCCCGTCGCCGGCCTGGCACACACCGCTGCGCGACAACACTTCGGCGATCTGTCCAGTGGCGTTCGAGACGACTCCCAATGGCACACCGAGCACCGACAGTCGCCTCAGCGCGTCGAGGCTCTCGGGTATCGGCCAGCGCCACAAGTAGGCGTGGCGTGTCTGGTGCAGGGCCATGGCCGCGTGCGCCAGATGCTCCTCGGCGACGCCAACACTTCGTGCGTACGAGCGGTTGTATTCGTCCCAGAACGACTCGCCGCTGCCCGCTGCTGACTTGGCTGCCATGCCCGCGTAGTGCGCTCGACGATTGGCCTCAACGGAAGGATCGCCTCCGTAGTACGCGAGCAACGGACCGAGCACCGTTGGGTCGGGAAGAACCAAGACTCCGCCGGCGTCGAGGAGGATCGCCTTGATGGTTGGATTCACCCGACCATCATGCCCGTTTCGTCGCCGCGGCCACCGGCACATACCCTTGGGCACGTGCGCAGCGCCAGAGACTTCTTCAAACCACTCGCTGTTGGCGCGCCGATGCCCCTGCAGGAGATTCCGTTCCGGCCGAGCCGGGTCATCCACTTCTTCCCACCGCACATCGACAAGGTTGTTGCCAAGTTGCCAGAGGTGGTACCGACGGTCGACATCCTCCTCGGCAACCTCGAGGACGCAATCCCGATGGCAGACAAAGCCGCGGCTCGGGCCGGTCTTGTCAATGTGGCTCGATCGCTCGACATGGGCGATACGCAGCTGTGGACCCGGATCAACAG
>JANPGV010000229.1:0-2354 GCA_031424145.1 Ilumatobacteraceae bacterium | reverse complement strand
GTGGCGCTCGAAGGAATCCGCGACGACCCGATCCGAATGGCGTCACTCGGATTTCATGTGCCGCTCCATCGCACCCTGGCATTCACACTGGCCGGTTTTGTAGCGGCCATCGCTGGTGTCATGAACGTGTGGTGGAACGGGCAGATCGATCCCAACTCGATCTCGATCAGCGAAACCATCCACCTGCTGATCATCGCCGTCATCGGGGGCATTGGTGTTCTGGAGGGTGCGTGGCTCGGCGCCTTGGTGTACGTCGCGGCCAACAACTACCTGCGCGACTTACCGTTCGCCGACAAGATTGGTCTCACTCCAGCACGCTTCAACACCGTCGTCGGCCTGCTGGTGTTGGCAATCGTGGTCGTGTCTCCTGACGGGCTGATGGGTCTCGTCGAGCGGGCGCGCACCGGCACCAAGAGACGAGGAGGCATCGGCCAGCAGGCCGCGCCTCCGGACAACGCAATGCACGCAGCGTTGCCCACCACATCGTGACCGCATATCAAACGTGGCTCGAACAATGGCGATTCGTCGCTTCAACAAGAAAGAGGGAGGACTGACCGAATGTCCAAGTATCAAAAGTCTCGCAGGAGGATGAGGCTCTGCGGAGTACTCATTTCGCTTGCGATCGTCGGCGTTGCGTGCGGAAGCGACAAGAAAGCGTCGCCCGCTGCAACCGCCGCTCCCGCGGCGACAACCGCTGCCACGCCTGCTGCAACGGTTGCGCCCGCAGGAACGGACGCTCCTGTTGCTACGGGCGCCCCGGCAGGAACCACCGCTGCCACTCCCGCTAGCGGCGACGGGATCAAGCTCGGCATCATGGCTGAATGCGAGGGCGCCTTCGGTGGCTTCAACGAAGACGTCCAGGCCGGTGCTGCGTTGGCGATGATCAACGGAGCTGGGGCGAAGTCGAACTCGCGGACCACGGCTACCAAGGGATTCACCGGCGCCACCGCTGGTGGACTTCCGATCAACGTCGTTGGTGTCGGATGCGGCAACGACACGTCCGATCGTGCCATCCAGGAGATCCGCAAGCTCGTCGAGCAGGAAGGCGCGAACGTTGTTCTCGGACCGCTGTCCGGCGACGAGGGCATCGCCATCGCCAACTACGCCAAGGACCACCCTGACGTGACCTTCATCAACGGCATCTCCGGTGCCCAAGAGGCAACCTTGCAGGTGCGAGCTCCCAACTTCTTCCGCTTCACGGGTGACGGTGCGCAGTGGAATGCAGGCCTGGGCGACATCTTGCACAACACGGCCGGCTGGAAGACCGCAGTGGTGATCGCCGACGACTACGGGTTCGGCTGGACGTCGGCCGCCGGCTTCATCGCCGATTTCTGTGCCGCCGGTGGCAAAGTGGTGCAGCGCGTGTTCCCACCTTTGAACACGACCGATTACTCGTCGTTCATTGCCCAGCTGCCAAACCCTGACCAGGTTGACGGCTACTTCTGGGCGGTCGGTGGTACGGGAACCCAGGCATCGCTGGAAGCATTCGTCAACGCCAAGGGCGATCTCAACGGCAAGCAGCACGCCGGCAACCTGTTCTTCAACCCGGCGCTGGCGTCGGCGTTGGGGCCAGGCATCGCCGGTTCATACATCGGTGGCTTCGCTTCGTTCGCCGGCGACGTGAAGACGCCCGAGATCGCCGCCTACGCGGCCAGCGCCAATGCGGCGTGGGACACCCTTGCGGGTGCTCTGACGGGTAACGAGGCTGGTCCGCCGGCCACTGCGTTGACGTTCGGGTTCGCCTATGGCTACTACCTCGCCGGAACCGCGCTGATTCAGGCGCTCAACGCGGTGAAGGGCGATCTGTCCGACAACCACAAGGCGTTGAACGCCGCATTGTCGACCATGACACTGAAGGGCCCGTTCGGCACCGTCACCCTCGACAAGAACCGGCAGGCAATCGTCGACACCACGGTGCAGCAGTTGGTTCTGGAGGGCGACAAGGTCGTCTCCAAGACGGTTGCCCTCATCAAGGGAGTCGATCAGACCTTCGGTGGCACCTTCAGCGAGACAACTCCGCCCCCTGGCCGTGACGCGCCTGCTTGCGAGGCTCGTAGTCTGCCGTGGACCGGCAAGGCGATTCCGGTCGTCGACGGCGTGCCGCAGGGCTGATCGAAGAACATCCAACCGTGACTACCACCACTCCCCGAACGGAATCGACGACGGTGCTCAAGCTGAGCTCGGTATCGGTCGCGTTCGGTGGTCTACTCGCCTTGGGCGGCATCGATCTCGATGTCGCCCAAGGCGAGCGGTTGGCTGTTCTCGGCCCGAACGGTGCCGGAAAGACCACGTTGTTCAATGTGGTTGCTGGTGACATCAAGCCGACGTCCGGCCGGATCTCGATCAAGGACGTC
>JANPGV010000228.1:0-17225 GCA_031424145.1 Ilumatobacteraceae bacterium | reverse complement strand
ACATGCGGCCGCAGTCTCGGCCCCCGCCACCTGGGCGTAGAAGTCGGCGCCGAAGGATGCGCTCGGGGCCTGATCCCAACCGACGAAGGGGTTGTAGTCAGGACTCATGAATCGCAACGCAGTCGGTTTGTCGCCGCGGAGCGCGACGATCTCGGTGGCAATCGCGTCGAGATTCGCTTCGAGATGAGGCGCATATGCGGCGAGGCAGTCCGCCGCGTCGTGCCCGAGCGAGCACGTTCCGGATGGATAGCTAGCGAACGGGTCGGCGTCGTTTCCGCCGACGGATACCACCACGATGTCGGCGGCGGCGACAGAGTCTCGCATTTTGCGGTCGGACTGCAGAGCGCTGCGCAACGAGTCCGACGTCGCCGACGGGTCGCCCAGGTTGTCGACGACGAGCGATCCCGCCAAGCCCCTTGACTTGAGGTTCGATGCAAACACGTCGATGATGGATGCGCTTTCGCCGGCCCCGGTTTCCATCACAGAGTCCCCCATCCCGACGACATGCAGCAGCACGGTGCCGGCCGGGTCGGTGGCCGCGACTGGCTTGGTGCTTTCGAGCGGCGGACTCGCCTGCACCTCGTCCGTCACGGACGGCACGGACGCGACGGAAGACGCCGAAGTCGGTGGACCGTCACCGCCGCAGGCGGTCGTCAACAGAACGATGCTGGCAAGGAGTGCAGCCCGCACGCAGTAATCTTTCATCTTGAGTACCCTTTCCTTCGCCGCTACGCGACGACACAACAGAGAGCGGTGAACGGCCCATCGGGTTACACCACGGAAGATAGTTTCGGTCCGATGCCAGCCACCGGCTGCTTGCGGATGTCGTGCTACCCAATTGCAATCCGAGTGACGAGCTATGCCAGTTAACGGCGGTTCGTGAGGTCGGTCGCACTACAAATCCCGCCCCCGGCGCGAAAAAGTCCTGCTCAGAAGCTATTGCTGGCCGGGCCTTCCGCGTCTGCTCAACCTGATCGGGTGGGCCTGCGCTGTGTCATTTCAGCCGCGCTGTGCCCCAGTCGGCTTGGTGCTCATCGGTTTGAGAGATCCAGTGCTGTCCGCCGCCGTCGGGGGAGATCGTTTGCAGGCCGGAGACGAACTGTCCGTCGGCGGTGAGTTCGAGGTGGCTGAATATGATCGTCGTGCCGTCGGGCGACCATGCCGGGTTGAAGCTCTGCTCGACGCGGAGCGCTTCGAACTTACCGATGCCGGTGGTGCCATGGTCGTTGGTGAGGGCTCGTAGGTTCGAGCCGTCGGCGTTCATGATCATCAGCCGGTTGGTGTGGCCGAGGTGTTCGACGAAGGTGCCGACCACGATCTGTTTGCCGTCGGGGGACCAGTCGCCCTCGGTGGCGTGGATTCCCCACGGCGTCAGCTGACGAATGCCGGTGCCATCGAGGTTGATCGTGAACAGGGCGATGTTTACGCCCTTCAGCGCTGCGCCGCCCTGCACAAATGTCCCGTTGAGCTGTGTGAAGAGCAACTTGCGGCCGTCGGGGGAGAATCGTGCGCTGCCTTGATCGATGAGGTCGGGTGAGATCGTGGTGAGACGTCGCAGCCCGCTGCCGTCCGGGCGTACGACGAAGAGACCCAGCGCCGTGGGCCAATTGCCGGCGTCGGAGTGGAACGCGATCAGGCGGCCGTCCGGTGACCACGTCGGCTCACTGCTCCATCCGATCGACTGGGTCAGCTGGGTGACACCGGAGCCGTCGGCGGACATTACAAAGATGTCGCTGATCGTCCCGCTGCCGGCGGTATCGGTGCGCGTGCTGCCGAACGCGATTTGGGTCCCGTCGGGCGACCAGGCGGGGAAGGCGTTGTCGTAGGGGCCGGCGGTGATTTGGTCGACGGCGGTCATGTCCGGGTTCGCGGTCCAGATCTGCCAATGTCCGTCGGTGTCGTGGCGCATGAAGGCGATGCGCCCGTTGGTCCCCGGCGGGGTCGCGGATGCGGGGGAGGCCGGTGCCAGCCCGGCCGCCAGGCTGAGGACGGCGATGAAGGTGGTGCCGGCCCGAGTCGAGCGAGAGAGTGTTCGCATGATGTTCTCCTTGGGGGTGTGTCCGTATTTCAGGCGGTCGGTGGGGTGGGGGAGAAGACGAACGACTCGACGATCGGCATCGCCGCCTTCTCCAGCGTGGCGAATCCGGGGTGTTGGCTGTCGTCGAGGAAGATCGCCACGGTCCGCTCGGGGAGGACGTCGACGAGGATGATGCGCATGTGTTGGTTGGCGACGATCCCGAAGTTGAACGGGTCGGGCTTCGACGTCCGCGAGGCAATCAGGACCACGCCCCAGTCGCACACACTTGCCCCTGTAGCGATCTCGGCATCGACCACTTCGGCCTGCAGACCACCGATCGTCGTCGTCGAGCGTGTCGCCTTGAGGCTTGGTAGAGCGGCCATCCAGGCGGCGATGTTTGCTGCCCCCGGCCCGACGCTGGCATCCGTCTTGTCGGGGGGTTCGCCACTGCAGTCCGGGTTGTCGGGGGCGGCAGCGGCGACGTCTGCCCAGGCGCTGATGCCCCACGCCGAGTCGTTGCCCAGTTTGGCGTAGTCATCGGCGGAACGCAGGAAGAACGCGGCCTGCGAGTCGTAGTCGACCGCCCACCCGTCGGGCACGGTGAAGGTCACCTGGCCATAGGTGAAGCCGCCGTAGGGATTCCAACGGTTGGTCGAGTAGGTGCCGGCCTCGACGATGCCGAGGCAGTCGCGGCCTTCGGTCTTGCAGGCGGTGTGCGTCCAATTGCCTTCGAGCGTCGCCTGGCGCGCAGCACAGGTGTCATCGGTGGCGGTGAGGGTCAGGGTTGTCGCTTGTGGTGACAGGGTCCAGCGATAGTGCCCGACGGCTCCGTCGAGGCAGTCGAGGACGTCGCCGGCGAGTTTCACTTCGATGATGTCGTCGCCGGTGGCGGCCAGGTCCGAGCCGAACGCCTTCGGGTTGTCGGCGATGCCGGTGTTGTAGACGAGGAATCCGTTGGAGATGTCGACGAAGGCTGCTGCGGTGCCGGTGCCGAGCGTGCCGATCGTGCGCGGCGCTCCGACCCAACGGTCGACGAGTTCTTTCGGGGTCTCTCCCGAAGTATTCGTCGCCGTGGGGCTGGTCAGGGTGTTCGGCGCGGGCGGTGTGCTCGCGGTCGTCGCGGCTGTCGTTGTCGCATCCGTGGACGTCGCCTCGGTGGTCACCGCCGCTGTGGTCCCCGTCTTGGCGTCACTGCCGCAGGCGCCGAGCCATCCGCTGAGTGCGATAGCGGCGACTACCGCTCGTCTCGCGTTGCCGGTCATGTTGTCTACCTCCACGGTTGGACGTAATGAGCAGACGCCGGGGGACCCGAAAACGCTCAGGGTTTCGCCGACAGAACGAACGAATCGATGACAGCCGTCGAAGCGTCGAGCAGCTGTGCGTACTCGGCGGCGGATCTGTCGCTGGCGACGACGACCGCTATCGTCCGGCCGCCGGGAAGATCGATGAGCAAGATCCGCATCCGCTGACCCTGGCCGATGGCCAACGTCCACGGCGTCGACCCACCCGGCTTGGAGGCCAACAACCGCTGCTCGCCGGCACACGGTAATGACGCCGCCGCGACGAGGTCGAGCACGTGAGCTTGGTAAGCGCCGACGGTTGCTTCGGACGTCGTTACCGAGAGCCCGGGCATAGCTGCCAGCGCGGCGGCAACCGCCGCAGCCGAGCCGGTGACTGTGCTCGCCGTCGCAGAACAGTCGGCGTTGGCCGGGGCGATCTCGGCGAAGAGGTACAGACCGTGGATCTCTGACTGGTCGCCACCGGGTGGGAGCAGTGTCAGCCGGTTCTTGTCGTCAAACGTCGAGGCCCAGCCGTCAGTGACGTCGTAGGACACCTCGCCGTAGGAGTCGCTGCCGAACGGGTCGAAATCCACCGAGGCGTAACGCCCGCTCTCCAATGGCCCGAGGCAGTCGCCGCCGCGCGCCGGGCAAGCGGTGTGGGTCCACGTGCCCGCCAAGGCCTCGCCGCGGGTCGGGCACTCGTCACTGACAGCTACCACCGTCAACGTGGTCGCCTGCGGCGAAAGGGTCCAGCGATACTCACCGATGGCCCCCGCAGCGCACTGCCCCAACTGGTCGGTCAGGGTGAGCTGCAACTGGCCGACGCCGGTCACCGTGACCTGCGAAGCGAAGTCGTTGACGATGCCGCCGGACAGGTGTTCGAGGGCTACGCGATCCGCGTTGAAGGCGACAAATGCTGGCGCCGACGGGTTAGGTGTCGTCACCGCTCTTGGCGTCGCACCAACCCAGCGCCCGGCAAGCTCAGCAAGCTGGTTGCCAGCTGCGATCGAAGAACTCGGTGATGGGGTGACCGTCGTTGGCGTTGTCGCGGGCTGAAGCTGCTGGGGCCGAGCAACGACCGCAAGCGCGACCACCAACATGACCGTCGCGGCAACAGCGATCGAGATGGCCAGCGCCGGCTGTCGTCGGCGAGGCGCCAGTTCGAAAAGTTCCACCACATACGTCGGCGGTTGCTCCTGGCCGGCGGCTGTCATGCGCGCACGAAACCGGTCTGCAACGTCGCCTCGATACGTCGGTTCGTCAGGCGGGTCGCCACGCAGTGCAGCTTCGATCCGTCGCTCATCCATCACAGGACCTCCTTGGCGAGGCGGCCACGCAAGGCTGCGAGCGCCTGCGTGCAATGGCTGCGTGCTGCGCTGGCGGTGATTCCCAATGTCACTCCGACGTCCTCGAAGGCCAGGTCGGCGCGAAACCGAAGGTAGAGCACGGCTCGCTGGCGCTCCGGCAAGCGGTCCACCTCGGACCACACCTGCCTTCGCTCGTAGTCGTCGGCAGGATCGCCGCCAGCCGCCTGTCGAAAGCGCGTGTTGGACAGCCGCAGGCCGCGGGCGAAACGGCGATGCTCGTCCATCGCCAGCCGGTAAGCGACGTGTAACGTCCACGACTTCAGATCCCTGATTGGTTCCCCTGCGCAGAGCGCATCGAATAGCCGAAGGAGCGACTCCTGGACGACATCAGCGGCGGCGGCGTCCTTGACGCCGAGGCGGCGGACGAACCCGAACAGGACCTGGCCGTGTGCCTGCTCGAACTCGATTACCGTCCTGGCCTGCGCGCCGAGGCGGGCCGTCACGACGCCGTCGTTGGACTCAGCGTCCACAACGTCGCTGCAACTGCGCGTCAAGAGCATCACCTTGCCGACGCCGAAGGGCCCAGAAACGCTCAGCCGCTCCCACCAGTTGAAGAGTAGCCACACCAATCCGCTGCCGAAGCCGGTCGTCCTCACGTCGCTGGCGCGGGCTTTGCCTAGACCTAAGAGCGCACGGGTGGAGGTGACAGATGAACCCTCTGGTCGGTTCAGCGGTGACAGTTGAGCACGTCGATGGGGCGGCGGCCGCACATGTAGTCGCCGTTGTGTCGGTGGGTGTTGTAGCGGTGCCAGCTCTGGAACTGGGTGTCGAGTTCGTCGGGTTGGTCGAAGCGTTGACGGTGGAATGCGGGCCGGTGGAACTCTTGGAGGGCGGTGCCTTGGAAGCGTTCGCAGACGGCGTTGTGGTTTGGCGAGCGGGGCGGGATCCGGTGGTCCGTGATGCTGGATCGCGCCGGGTTTTCGCCCGCAGCCTTCGAGCCAAGAACCCGATGGTCGCAACCCGATCGGGAGGAAGCAGATACGTGCGCGAATTTCAGACGCTTGCGAGAGCATCGCAAGCAGCGGCCCTTTCGGAATTCTTCCAATGGAATCGGCGCCGGAGTGGGTCCATTAGGTTGCCAGCAAGCAGCCGTCGGGAGTCCGAATGCTGTGGTGCGTCTCGAACGCGCGCCCAACCACGTCTTCGACGTTGACCTCAGGAGGTTCCATATGACACGAATCTGTTTCCTCAACCCGTTTGGGACGGACAGCTACGACGAGCTGATCGAATCGGCGCTTCGTCCCGCGCTGCAGGGCACGACTGAGATCGAGATTCGTCACCTCAGCCACGCGCCCGCAAACATCGACTACTACGCGCCGAAGCACCTCGTCGAGACCGACATCATGACGGCCGCCATCGAGGCCGAGCGCGAGGGCTTCGACGCATTCGTCATCGGCTGCTGCTACGACCCGGCGCTGACGCAGTGCCGCGAGCTGGTGAACATCCCGGTCGTGGGTCCGTTGGAAGCATCGGTGATGCTCTCGCGCCTGTTCGGCCACAGCTTTGCTGTCGTGACCGACCACCGCAAGGCCGTCCCCGAGTTGCGAGATCGGATCCGGTTGTACGGGATCGAGAGCAATTGTCGTGCAGTGGATGCCATCGACTGGTACATCAGCGACATGGTGCTCGACCCGATCGCCGTCGCGCGGGACACGTACGCGAAGGTGCAAGACGTGATGCGCACGTCTGGGGCAGAGACCGTGATCATCGGATGCACCATCGTGTCGGCGTGTTACGAGCTCGCGGCTCTCCGCGGCGATGCCGAGCTCGGCTCGCTGTCGGTCGTCAACCCGAACGTCATGGCAGTGAAGCTGGCGGAGATGTTCGCCGACCTCAACGCGACCAAGCAGTACCGAATCAGCCGTACCGGCTACTACCAGCAGCACGCCTCACACGATGTCGCCGAGGCAGATGAGATCCTGGCCCTGCTGACCGAGCATCCAGCCACGAAGTCGATGGTCAAAGCCTGACGGCAACCGCGCCCAACTACATCAACGGCCCGCGTGAGGACTGAACCCATCGCCAGAGCATCAGACAGACAGCCGCGCGTCACGCGCGGCAGCGAAGGAGCAAGATCATGACAACCGTCATCGTCGTCGGCGGGGGTCTCGTCGGCACCTCCACCGCCTACTTTGCCGCGCGTGAAGGCATGCAGGTGACATTGCTCGAACAGGAGCACGCCGGTTACGGAGCTTCGGGTAGGAACCCTGGATTCGTCTGGCTGCACTGCCGCAACCCTGGGTGGGCGATGCAGATCTCGCTCGCCGGGCGCGCGCTGTACGAGGATCTCCTGCGAGATCTCCCCGTGCCGTTCGAGTTCCGCGCCGACGGTGGCCTGATCTACTTCACCACACCTGAGCAGGGCCGAGTCTTTGAAGAGTTCGTCGCGGCCCGTCGCGCCGACGGCCTCGACATGGAGCTCATCGACGGCGCCGAAGTCCGCAGGCAGGTCGGTCCGATCCGACCCGACGTGCTCGGGGCGAGCTTCTGCCACAACGACGCCCAGATCAACACACCGACCGTCGTCGCCGCGTTGGCTGCGGGAGCCCGGTCCGAGGGGGCCGACGTCCGCGAAGGCGTGGAGTTGACGGAACTGATCCGCGACGGCGACCGGGTCGTCGGTGTCGAGACCGACCAGGGCCGATTCATGGCCGACCTCGTGGTGGTCGCAACCGGCGCGTGGACCCGAAAGCTGCTCGCGGCGAATGGCATCAAGGCCCATGTGGGAATCGAGCGGCTGCAGGTGCTCGCGACAGCGCCCCGACCGCTCGACATCCGACCGGTCGTCTACGGACCGCTAGCTGCCAAGCAGTACTCGCTGTTCCGCGATCTTCCGTCGTGGAACCAGGACGACTTCATGGCCCCGTACGAGATCGAGACAGGCAACTTCTTCCTGCAACTCGTTTCGCAACGCGCCAACGGGGAAACCCTGCTCGGCTGCCCGATGGACTACCCGAGCGACGTGACCCACGACGTCACGCTGATTGGTCTGCGCGACACCGCGCAAGCGATCTCGGACGACTTTCCGGGCCTTCGCAACGTACCGATCGTGCGCATGTGGGCCGGCGTACTGCCATACACGTCTGATCAGCTGCCGATCGTCGACGAGGTCGAGCCCGGCTTGTTCCTCGCCGCCGGACACATCTTCGGAAACGCGGCGGGCCCGATGACCGGCAAGCTGCTCAGCCAGATGCTCGCCGGCCGCGGCACCGAGATCGACATGTCCGGATGCCGGTTCGATCGCGTCCTGCAATCCGTCGACCCCGGCGACCCCGTCAACTGGTGAGCGAAGACATCGAGCTGTCCGCAGACCGTCGAGCTCTGCGCGATGTCGTCCGGCGCTTCGTCCAGCGCGAAGTGCTCCCGACGGTCGCCGAGCGCGAACGCAACGGCACATATCCGGATGACTTGTTGCCAGCACTCGCCGACATGGGCGTGCTCGGCATGTCGATACCGGTCGAGCACGGCGGCAGCGAGCTCGACATGGTCAGCTACGCGCTCGTCTTCGAAGAGCTTGCCAGCGGCTGGATGGGGTTGGCCAGCGTCGTGGGCAGTTCGGGAAGCGGCAGCTGGCTGATCGCCCGCTACGGCACGGACGCGCAACGCTCGATCTATCTGCCGGAACTCGCGGCCGGCCGCCGGATGAGCGGAATCGCGCTGACCGAGCCGTCGACCGGCAGCAACCTGAAGGCGATCACGATGACCGCGATCCTTCACGACGATCACTACGTCGTCAACGGAACCAAGACGATGATCACCCAAGCGCGCCACGCCGATCCGCTCGTGGTCCTGGTTGTCACCGACCCGTCAGCGACCCCCACCCATCACGGGATGAGCTTGCTGCTCGTCGAGCGCGACACGCCGGGCTGTGTGATCACCGACATCGGCAAGCTCGGCCACAAAGGCGTCGAGCTCTGCGAGGTCAGCTTCGACGAATCGACCGTGCCCGCGACGCAGCTGCTGGGTGACGTCGAGGGCCAGGGGCTGTACCAGATGCTGTCCGCGTTGGACCGCGGCCGGATCTACATGGCCGCCGCGAGTGTCGGGATCGCCCGCGCCTGCCTGGAGAGCGCAGCGCTCTATGCGACGCAACGGGAGACGTTCGGGAAGGTCATCGCCGAGCACCAAGCGGTGCAGCTCAAGCTGGCCCAGATGGCCATCCGGATCCGTGCCTCGCGATTGTTGACCCACGACGCGGCGCACACCATCGATTCCGGCCGCGCTGCGAGCGAAGGAGCGGCGATGGCGAAAGTGTTCGCATCGGAGACTGCGATCGAGTGCGCGATGGAAGCGATGCGAGTGCTCGGCGGCTACGGGTTCACGCTCGATTTCCCCATCGAGCGTTACTACCGCGACGCACCGCTGATGGCGATCGGCGAAGGCACCAACGAGATACTCCAGCTGCTCATCGCCGGTCACGTGATCAAGGAACTGGGAGACAACGAATGACCACGTCGTGGAGCTCGTCGGTGAGCAAGGTCGAAGCCGACAAGGTGCTCATCCGCGGATACGATCTCGAGCAACTGATCGGTGGCCAGTCGTTCACCGCCTCGTGCTTCTTACTCATCCGCGGCCGACTTCCGTCGCCTGGCGAAACCCGCGCCCTCGACGCGGTGCTCAACGCCGTATTGGACTACGCGCTTTTGAAACCGGGCACCGTCGCCGCTCGCTACGCGGTCTCGGCCAACCCGAACATGGTCGCCGGCATCGCGACCGCCGTGTTGTCGGTCGGACGGTTCACCCTTGCACCGGAGGACACCGGTCGATTCATCGCCAGCGCCGCAGAGCGACACCATGAATCTGGCAAGTCGCTCGAAGAGGTCGCCCAGGAGATCGCGACCGAAGCTCGCAGTCGCAAGGAGCGGATACCAGGGCTTGGGCATCCGCTCTTCAAACGGATCGATCCACGAGCGCAGCGACTGAAGGACATCGCCGTCGCCGAGGGGCTGTGGAGCGATAAGGCCGTCCTCTACGAACTCATCCACCGGACGTACGTCGAGGCGGCCGGCAAACCAGACATCCCGATCAACGACGTCGGCATGATGGCAGTCGTCCTCCTCGAGCTCGGCTTCACCCCCGACGAGATGACGGGCCTCGCCGTGCTGTCGACGCTGCCGGGCGTGATCGCGCACATTTCCGAAGAACTGCACAACGGTCGACCGATCCGAACAGTGCCCGACGATCAGGTCGACTACAGCAATGTGATCCCTCGTGATTTCACGACCGACCAGCGCGCCGCAGATCGCGCACAGGAGGACTCATGAGTCAGCGAACAGTTGCCGTCACCGGCGCCGGGTCAGGAATAGGTCAAGCGATCGCCCTCGCGTTCGCGCAAGCCGGCGACCACGTCCACGTCGGCGACGTGTCAGCAGCTCGTCTCGCCGAAACGCAAGCCGCGCTCGGCGCGAACTCAGAAGTGACCACCCACCTCCTCGATGTCACCGACTTCGCCGCGATGCAACAGTTCGTCCGAGCTGCCGACGCTGACGGCAGCGGCGGACTCGCCGTCTTCGTGAACTGCGCCGGCGTGTTCGATGGCTACGCGGGAATCGACGAGACGACGCCGGAGCTCTGGCAGCGAATCATCGACGTCAACCTCACCGGGTGCTTCAACGGATGCAAAGCCGCAGCGGCCGCACTCGTAGCTCGCGGTGCCGGCCGGATCATCAACATCGGGTCCGTGGCCGGTCAGCACGGCGGCGCCGATGGCCTGTCGTACGCCGCCTCCAAAGCCGGCATCGAAGGCATGACCCGCCGACTGGCCATCGACGTCGGGCGTCACGGCATCACCGCCAACGTGATCGCGCCCGGCGTGATCAGCACGAACATCCGAGCGAACTCTGCCGAAGTCCTCGGCAATCTGGTCAACGTCAACCGCGGCGTCGGCACGTCGAGCGACAAGATGGACTACCTGATCCCCGTCGGCCGGCCCGGACGAGCCGACGAGGTCGCCGCAACGGCTTACTTCCTCGCGAGTGACGCAGCCGCCTACATCACGGGCCAAGTCATCTGCGTCGACGGCGGATGGGACGCAGCCTGATGCCGCTCGCCCTGCCACCTGGAAAGCGGCTCGCTGTGTCCATCGGCGCCGACTTCGACGCACACTGCCTGTGGATGGGCACCTTCGGAGTGGCCACGCCGACCTACCTCTCGCGAGGCGAGTTCGGCGCCGAAGTCGGCGTTCCCCGACTGCTTGAACTCTTCGCCCGTCACGACATCCGCACGACGTGGTGCACCCCGTCTCACACGCTGCAAACCTTCCCCGAGCAGTGCGCCGCGATCGTCGATGCCGGACACGAGATCGCAGCCCACGGCTGCTACCACGAGCAGGTCCCCAAACTTGATCCCGCCGAGGAGCGCAGACTATTGACCTTGCAGATCGCCGAGCACGAGCGCCTCACCGGCCGGCGCCCGACCGGTTACCGGTCGCCGGCGTGGGACTTCTCCGACGCAACGCTGGGTCTGCTTGAAGAGTTCGGTTTCGTGTGGGACTCGTCGTTGATGGGGCGCGACTTTCAGCCGTACCATCCTCGGCCCGTCATCAACGTCGACCGCGAGCGTGGCAACACGTTCGGCGATCCCAGTCCGATACTCGAGATCCCGGTGTCATGGTTCCTCGACGACTTTCCAGCGCTCGAGCTGCAACCCCGTGGCGGTGTCATGGGCTCCACAGAAACGCTGTACCAGCGCTGGAAGGACCACTTCGACTTCGCTCACGAACGGGTGCCCGACGGCGTGTTCACACTCACGGTCCACCCGCAGACGATCGGTCGCGCCCACGCCTTCCTCATGCTCGAACGCTTCGTCGACTACGCCGTCGGCCACGACGACGTCTGGTTCGCCCCCCTCAGCGACATCGCCGCGACCTGGTCCGACGACGCTCACAGCGCATGACACCAACCGAGCCCGGCCAGCGGCAACCCCACGAAGGAGAAGGCAATGAAGACAACGCAATCACGCGGCATGTACTTCGACGAGTTCGAAGTCGGCCAGGAATGGGACAGCCCAGCTCGCACGATCACCGAGGCCGACGTCGTGCTCTTCGCCGGCTTCTCAGGGGACTACAACCCGCTGCACACCGACGAAGAGTTCGCAAAGACCACCCAGTTCAAGGGCCGCATCTTCCACGGGCCTGGTGTGTTCGCGGTCGCTACCGGGCTCGAGTCGCGCCTTGGCCTCAAGGAAGGCACGGCGATCGCGTTTCTCGGCATGACATGGAACCTCAAGGGCCCCGTTCGAATCGGTGACACCATCCACGTCCACCAGACGGTCGCTTCCACGCGGGCCACCAGCAAGGGCGATCGAGGCATCGTGACGTTCGACGTGGCGGTCCTGAACCAACACGACGAGGAGTGCCAGAGCGGGCAGTGGGTTGTTATGTTCCAGCGGGCTCCACAGACATGACGGCGACCTTCGACTGTTGCCTCGCGGAGAACGCCGTGGCTCGAGCCGACGACATAGCCGTGTTCGACACCACCGTGGGGCTCACGTATGGTGAGCTCGACGCGAAGGTCGAAGCCCTCGCCCATCGGCTCGCCGCACACGGCTCCACGGTCGGCGCGCGAGTCGCGTTGATCGCCGACAACTCGGCTCACCATCTCGTCACCGCCTTCGCTGTCTGGCGGGCGGGCGGCACGCTGGTGACCATTTATCCATCGTCGACCGAATCGGAGTTGCGTTACGCGCTCACCGCTGCGCAACCGAGCCTCGTGATCGCAGGGATGCGCATCCTTCGCTCCGTCGTCGCTGCCGTCGACGGGCTCGGTGTCACGGCATGTGAACTGACCGACGATGGTGACGTGCGCGGGCTCACGTCCCTAGTGGACCATGGAGACCTCGCCCCTGTCGGGGCCGACGCACTCGCACTCATCTGCTACACGTCCGGCTCGACCGCCGATCCGAAGGCCGTGATGCACACCCACGGCGGACTCTTGGCAGCCGCCGTTGCGTACGCCGAGGTGTGGCACCTCGGGCCACACGACACCACGCTCGTCGCACTGCCGCTCGCATGGGCCTTCGGTCTCGTCACGACCTCGATGGCCACCCTGACCGCCGGAGGCAGCGTGCTGCTGCTCGCTCGCAGCAACCCAACCGACATGCTGCACGACTTCACCGACCACCAGGTCACCTTCTTCGCCGGCGTGACGACCATGTTCGTGAAGATGCTCCAGGCGCTTGAAGCCGACGCCAACGCGACGATTCCCACCACCCTTCGGCTGTGCATCTCCGGCGGCGAACCACGCAACGAGCACGCCTTCGATCGCTGGTATCAGCTCACCGGCTGCCCGGTACACGACGTCTACGCGGCATCAGAGTGCTTCCCGGTCGTCACCTACGACCCCGTCGCAGACCCCATGCCACGCCCAGGCTGCGCAGGCCGAGTCGTGCCGGGCGCGCATCTGCGAATCGTCGACGTCGACGGTCACGATGTCCAACCGGGGACACCAGGCGAAGCGTGGACCCGCGGCCCGGCGACGATGAGCGGTTACTGGGGGAACCCTGAACTGTCCGCCGCAACGCTGACCGCCGACGGTTGGTACCGGACGGGCGACCTGGTTGACGTCGACCCCGACGGCTACGTCCATGTCCTCGGGCGCCTCACCGATCTGATCATCAGAGGTGGGGCGAACGTGTCGCCGGCCGAAGTCGAAGCGGTGCTGACACGCCATCGCGATGTCCGCGAAGCCACCGTCGTGGGGCTGCCAGACCCCGAGTACGGCGAATGCGTCGTCGCGGCGATCGTGCTCGAGCCAGATGTGGTTTTGGATACGACATCCCTGCGTCAGCACTGCGCCGAATCGCTTGCCGGGTACAAGGTACCCACCCGGTTTGTCACCATGCCAGAACTCCCGCGCAATGCGAGCACCGGGAAAGTGCATCGCCGCGAGGTGGCAAACGCGCTCTCCACACCTGATGCACGAGCGAACAACCTGGCATGACCACGCTCCGAGTCACCACCGTCCAGTTCGAATTACGCGCCGAACCCGACTTCGCAGCGTTCGCCCGCCACCTCACCGACATCGTCGAATCAGCGGTGGCCGACGGCGCAGAACTCGTGGTGTTCCCAGAGCTGTGCACAACCGGCCTCCTCGCATCGCACCCACAAGCCGCCGAACTGACCGTGAACGACCTCTCCATCGCCTATCGCGAAGTGTTCCCAGCACTCACCGAGCCATTGACCGAACTGCTCAGCACCCTCGCCGTCGAGCACGGCATCACGGTGCTCGGTGGAAGCCACCTCCGTCGCGCCGATGACGGCACCTATCGGAACACAGCCCACCTGGCGCACCCGGACGGGCGGATCGAGCGACAGGACAAACTGCATCTGACCGCACCAGAACAGGCCATGGGACTGCAGCCGGGCGACGACGTACTCATCACGAACATCGGTCGCGTGAAAGCCGCCATCCAGATCTGCGCCGACATCGAGTTCCCCGAGATCGCCCGCTACCTCACGATGCAGGGCGTCGAGCTGATCCTGTGCCCATCGCTGACATGGAACACCCGCGGAGCACACCGCGTGAGTTACGGGTCCCACGCACGAGCCATGGAGAACCAGCTGTTCGTCGTCACTGCACCGCTCGTCGGCACAAGCGGCCTACCGACCGGCGGAGCGATCCACGGAACTGGCTGCGCAATGATCTGCGGTCCCATCGACCGCACAGTCGGCTTTGACGACGGCGTCATCGAAGCCCACCCGGACACTCGCGCCGAGGGTATCGCCACAGCGACACTCGACTTCGACGTCATCGCCCGATCGAGAGCGAACCCCGAACCGCCCGGTCTCTCCAACCTGCGCCCCGAGCTCTACGCCCGATTCGCAGCATTCCCCGTAACGGAGCTCCAATGAAAACCGCTCTCACACACCGCTTCGGCATCGAATACCCGATCATGTCCGCAGGCATGGCCCGCGTCGCCCAAGCACCACTCGTCGTCGCTGTCAGCGAGGCCGGCGGCATGGGCTGCCTCGGGGGTGTCAGCTACCTCGCCGACGCACTCCGAGACGAGATCCGAACCATCCGGGCAGGCACCTCCAAGCCCTTCGCCGTCAACCTGCTGGTACCACCGTCGCTCGTTGACGAGGACGCCGCGTCATGGGAGCCCGTCCGACGACTATGGCAATCGCTGTCCTCTGAGGACCGAGACAAGCTCCGAGGCGTGGAACCACTCCTCACCCCCGGCGCCGTCGCTCAACAAGTCGAAGTGGTCCTCGACGAACGTCCTGCTGCAGTCGTGCTCACCTTCGACGTACCGGATTGGTTCGTCACCGCGTGTCGCGACCGAGACATCGCAGTCATCGCTCTTGTTGGCTCAGTCGGTCGCGCCCAGCAGGCCGAAATCGCGGGAGCCGAAATCATCATCGCCCAAGGAACCGAAGGTGGCGGCCACACCGGACATGTCAGCACGATGGTCCTCCTCCCATCCGTCGTCGACACCGTGTCGGTACCAGTCCTCGCGGCCGGCGGCATCGTCGACGGCCGCGGGCTCGCTGCAGCCAGATGCCTAGGCGCCCACGGCGCGTGGATGGGCACCCGCTTCGTCGCCAGCGACGAAGGCTTCGGCCATCGCGCCTACAAGGATCGGCTCATCGCCGCCTCCAGCAAGCACACCACACTGAGCCGCGCCTACACCGGCAAACCACTCCGGACCCTGCAGAACGACTGGACCCGCGAATGGCAAGCACGCGAAGACGAAATCCAACCCTTCCCAGCCCAATACGCCGTAGCGGGCACACGCGTAGAAACCGGCTACCAAGACGGCGACCTGCAACAAGGAATGATGCCCGCAGGACAAGCGATCGAGCTCCTTCACCAGATCCAACCCGCCGGAGATATCGTCCGCACAATTGCCGCCGACGCCGACCGCATTCTGCGCAGCGTTGCGGACTCGCTCTGAGAAGGCCCTTGTCCGCGAATCGGCGCGGCCGCACGCCCGCCGTGTTCGACGAGCGGCTGCGTCGCGATTCACCTCGGATGTGGGCCCGCCACCTGACCGCACGTTTGCAACCAGGTTGCAACCCGACTGGCCGGTCGGGACGGATAGTGGCGGTGCCTGGCGGTCAGGTGCCGTCAGACAAACCGGCTGCTCACGGTACGCAAACGGAAATCGCGGTCACCGCCGGGCGGTCACATCGTCACGCTCATAACCCGAAGGTCGCAGGTTCAATCCTGCCCCCGCCACCAAATGAAATGCCCGGAAACATTGGATTTCCGGGCGTTTCTCGGTTTCTCCTACGGAGGTCATCTACCGAGTCGTCTACCGGTTCTGTACAGCCAGCACAGCGGCTACCGCGAGCGACGACGCGAACTCGGCCTTCATCGGCAGCCGCAAGACCGCGATTCAGAGCGCGGCAAACAGGAAATCGCCGCTGTTCGCGAGGTAAGCCGGACACGAGGCCGACGGCCGTCGCTATCCCGGCGAGAAGCCAACCACTCCATCGGGGCGGGCCGATCGGATCTGTCTCGTCGCCGCCACGGGCTAGCAGGAAACGGAGGCCCAGCAGAACCAGGACGCAGTTGGTGACCGTGACGAGAGCGGAACCGCCGATCCAGCGCGTCGCGATTGCGACACTCGTTTGGCAAGCTGAACACGAAGGTCAGCAAAGAAGTGACTTTCGGCTGTGGTGGCCCATCTGGCACTGGTGTCCAATGGAGACAGACGAACTCGAACCGGAGGCCGACGATGATGAACTGGAATGGTGGTTGGGGATGGGTGTGGCTGATGATCCCGATGATGCTCGTGATGTGGGCGGCGATTGCGTTGCTGGTTCTGCCTTGGGTCCGGACGAGCCGTGGGCAGTCTCGGTCGCCGATCGGCCAGCTCGATGACCGCCTAGCGGCCGGCGAAATCACCATCGAGGAGCATCGCTCCCGCCGCAACGAGCTGGAGCACCACGCACCGGCGTGAGCCAGGCCGCGTTTGCCGCGCTCGCGTTCGCACGCATCGGTGCGGTGTCGACATGGACTCGGAGGAGTTGGTGGAGTTGAGGAAGACGAGGACGTCGGGCCGAGGTCGGCGGCCGCGGGCGTCGTTGACTTCATCGCCGACCATCGCGACTCGATGACCGCCTTGTTGCATGGCCGCACGGCGTCGACTTTGTGTTCGGGGAGGAGATCGGCGAGAACTTCGTCGATGCCGAGTTGGTTGGCGATGTGTTCGGCTGCGGCCGCGCCGCCGGACCACCTAGACCTAGGCCACTGTGAACTTGGCGACCATTCCGAGCTGGTAGTGAATGTGGCCCATCTGGCCGCCGCCCATTCCACCGTCGTCGCCGTTGTCCATTCCGCCCATGCCGTCGCCTTGGCCCATGGTGTCGACGAAATTGCAGATGGCAATGTAGTTGCCTGGCGCGAGGTCGATGGTCTTGGTGATGGTGGTGCCGGCCTTGATGTCGGAGATCTCGCCGGGCTTGGCGGTTTCGGGAATCTTGTCCTCGTCCACTGAGCCGTCGGACTTGGTGGGCAGCGAGGTCGTGTCGTCGGCGCGCACGATCACCAGCTCGTGCGTTTCGGTGCCTCGGTTGGTGGCGTTCACGACCACGTTGCCTGCGCGGAGTTGGGT
>JANPGV010000227.1:0-2212 GCA_031424145.1 Ilumatobacteraceae bacterium | reverse complement strand
CATCCAATCGCTGAAGCGGTTCAAGGAAGATGCCCGCGAAGTCCGCGAGGGCTTCGAGTGCGGTATCGGCCTCAGCGACTTCCAGGACCTCAAGCCGGGCGACCTGATCGAGACGTTCGAAGAGCGCGAAGTCGCCCGCGTCTAACCGATGGGAGTGCTTGCTGCCCATACGGGGGTGTCGGGAAACACTCCGATGGAAATGAAGTCGCCGATAGCCTCCGCTACATGGCTGATCTCGAGTTCTTTCTGGATCCGATTTGCCCATGGGCATGGATCACGTCCCGCTGGATAACCGAGGTGCAGCAGTTGCGTCACTACGAAGTCCACTGGCGATTCATCTGCCTCAAGATGATCAACGAGCACCGCACGGACGACTGGTACACACCCGAATACCGGGCGGGTCACATGGCTGGGCTCTACGGGTTGCGGGTTGCCGACCAAGTTCGCATCGAGCTCGGCAACGATCAGGTCGGCGCGCTGTACACGGCACTGGGCGAGTTCATTCACGGCGGGGGTCGCCGGCTGGAGATCACCGAGGACCCGGTTGCGGTCCTCCAGGGTGTGCTGAAGTCTTCCGGCTTGCCGCCCGGTCTGGCCGACGCCGCGCTCGACGACTCGCACGATGCGTACATCCGCAGCGAGACCGATCTGGCATTCGAGCGGGCCGGCAAAGATGTCGGGACTCCCATCATCACGTTCCATCCAGGGCAGGCCGACGAGGCCAGCTTCTTTGGTCCGGTCATCGCTTCGATCCCTCGTGGCCAGGCTGCGCTGAAGCTGTGGGATGCGATCGAGATCGTTGCCACGACCAGCGGGATGGCCGAGCTCAAGCGTTCGAACCGTTCGAAGCCTGTCTTCGACTGAGCCCTGCCCGAGCCCGCGCGCACCCTGGATAGGGTGAGCCCATGACCAAGCCACGACGAGCCGCAGCACCGTCGCAACACCGTTACCCGCGCACCGCGCGGCTCAACGAATCGTTGCGCGAGGTGATAGCTGAAGCGTTGACCCGTATCGACGACGAACGCCTCGACATGGTCACCATCACCTCGATCGACGTCGACTCCGAGATGAACCGGGCAATCGTGTACTTCGATTCGCTGTTGGGCGAGGATGGCGACGCCGACATTCTCGCGGCGTTGGCCAGTCATCGGGTTCGCCTGCAGTCGTCCGTTGGTCGCGAAGTGAGGGCCAAGAAGACGCCGATCCTGTCGTTCAGGCCCGACGAGACCATTCGTGCCGCCGAGCGGATCGAGAGGATCCTGCACGACAAAGCAACCATGCCTGAGCGACCGCCGGAACCTGCCGAATAAGCATCATGGCGCGACGTAAGCCGCCGACAACCCATGGCCTGGCGGTTGTCGACAAGCCCGCGGGGGTGACCAGTCACGATGTCGTGGGGATGTTGCGCAAACGGTTCGACGAGCGTCAAGTCGGTCATGCCGGCACGCTCGATCCCGATGCCACGGGCGTACTGCTGGTCGGCGTCGGCAAGGCCACGAGGCTGCTGCGATTCCTGACAGCGCTGGGCAAGACCTATACGGCCGACGTCGTGCTCGGCACCTCGACATCGACGCTCGACTCCAGCGGCGAGGTCACCGGAACGTTCGACATGTCCGCAGTCACCGCCGACATGGCGCGAGCCGCGGCTGCGCAACTGACTGGATCCATCATGCAGATCCCGCCGATGGTCAGTGCGCTGCACGTCGACGGCAAGCGCCTGCACGAGCTTGCGCGCGAAGGCATCGAGGTCGAGCGACAACCGCGTCCGGTGACTGTCCATTCGTTCGATGTCTCCGGCACGGCCGACCCCGCGGTGTTGCGGATCGAGGTCAGATGCTCGGCCGGCACCTACATCCGTTCGCTGGCCGACGATCTCGGGCGCCTGCTCGGAGGTGGGGCCCACCTGCGCAACCTTCGGCGTACGGCTGTCGGCAGCTTCGGGGAGAGCGAGGCACTGCCGCCGGACCAGTGCGTGTTGATGACACCCGTCGACGCGATGCGTGACTACTGCCGCGTCACAGTGGACGACGCTGCTGCCGAGATGATCCGCCACGGCAGGGTGCTCGACCGGTTCGCGGGAGACGGTCCATGGGCGGTCGTCGACGAGCACGGGTCGTTGCTGGCCGTGTACGAGTCGTTCGGCACCGTAGCCAAGCCGGCGGTCGTGATCGCGTAGCGACTTCGTCGCGCTCCGCTCGCGGGGATAGCGTTC
>JANPGV010000226.1:0-4459 GCA_031424145.1 Ilumatobacteraceae bacterium | reverse complement strand
CTATCCATCCAGCGCCGCAGACACGACTCGGAGATCTGCAGCTCCTTAGCTATCTGCGCGACCGGCTTGTCGCGCAGTCGCGCAAGCTCGACCGCACGATGACGGAACTCGGGTGGATGCGCTCTGGGCATCAGGACTCCTCCCGAAACAGGCCTCAGCCCGCCTCACGATAGGTGTCCGAAAATCAGGGGGAACTCCAAACTTCCGTCTCATACCACGACCCCCATTGATCGCATCCCGATCGAACCCCCAGCCCGGTCGTGGACTCGAACCCCACTATGCCGCGCAAATCCATCGGGCACAAGACCGAGTGTTCAATGGTCTCGCGTTGGGCCGCGAGGACATCATTTCGCCAGTCAGCGCCGATCCAGCCGCTTCTCGGTCCGCTTGTCGACTCGCTTCTTGGGGTCGTGCTGATCGGGTTTCACCGGTGCGGTGGGCGTCGAGATGATCGCGTACGCGGGGTTCAGGATCGCCCGCATGCCGTGATGTTCGCCGGCGACGCCGGTGACGGACATGATCGTTCCCAGACGCACACCGCCGATCTCGCGGCGACCGAAGAAGACAACCGTGATGCTGCCGGTCTCGTCGGCCAGCGTGCATTCCAACGCCGGGTTGCCACCCCATGGCTGCACCCTGAACGCCTTCACGCGGCCCGCCACCGTCGACCGCTCCCGGGAGGCGAGGTCGGCGATTCGAGTGCGCTGCGTCGGAAGGTCCTTGGACGACACGTTGGTCGCGGCGGGACCTGTCCTGCCCGGCTTGAAGGCAGCCGGCGTGACAATGGGCAGGGGAGCGGTGGTGGCCGGCTCGGCGGCCGTTCGCACACGGCCGAGGTGATAGGGCACGATGGTCACGTTGCAGTGCGGGGTGTCGCCGAGGGCGGCGACGATCGCGTTTGATGACCTGTCGTGCAGCAGCCGATGCCAGACCTTGGTGTACTCGCGACGGGGGATCAGGATCGTCAGCTCGGTGTCGTGGTTGCCCGTCGCCTGCGCGGCGAGCTCGAGTGCGGCTCGCGGCATGCGCCGATCCGGGCACTCGACGATGTCTAGTGGGAACCGGGTGAAGCCGAGGTCGCCCCATGCCTTGGTGAGCTCATCGGTCCGCCATGAATCGAGGTCGAAGTGCACCGCTCGCAGGTCGTCCGGCTGCAAGGTCCTTGCGTACTGGATGGCGCGGGCGGTTGCGGCGTCGAGGTTGTCGACGAGGACTACGACCTGGTGAGTGCGCATCGTGTGTGCCTCGGCAAGGGCCTGGGCATCTTCGTGCAGCTCGATGTCTTCGGCGTGGTAGGTCCGGTTGAGCCGCACGACTCCGTACACCATGACCGGCACGAGCACCAGGATGACCCAGGCGCCGTCGCGGAACTTGACGACCGTGACGATCACGAGCACCAGCAGCGACAGCAGTGCGCCGATGCCGTTGATCACCAGGCCCCGCTTCCAATACGGCTCCTTGTGGGTGATGTGGTGCTTGGCCATGCCGGCTCCGCTGAGCGTGAAGCTCGTGAACACGCCGATGGCGTACAGCGGGATCAAGCGGCTGACCTCGCCTCCGGTTGCGATCAGCGTCACGATGGCCGCGGCGGCGAGGAAGATGATGCCGTTGGAGAACACCAGTCGATGACCTCGAATGGTGAGTTGGCGAGGCATGAAGTTGTCGCCCGCTTGGAACGAAGCAAGTCGTGGGAAGTCGGCGAAGCTGGTGTTGGCGGCAAGCACGAGGATCAGCATCGTGCCGGCCTGCAGTGCGTAGAACAGCGCGTGACCGGCCGCGGTCGAGCCGTACACGAGCCTGCCGACCTGTGAGATAACCGACGGCACGCCACGCTCGTATGGCATGGCGTGAGTCCGTGCGGCCAGCATCGACAGCCCGAGGAACATGAAGCCAAGGAGAGACCCCATCACGACGAGCGTCTTGCGGGCGTTCTTCCAAGCCGGCGGCCGGAACGCCGGCACACCGTTGGAGATTGCTTCGACTCCGGTGACAGCAGCGCCGCCGGATCCGAAGGCCTTCAGTACTACGAACACCGTGGCCCCCATCAGGAAGCCGTTGCCGTGATGTGTACCGAGGTGCAGCATCCCGTCGGCGTTGGTGGGTCCGCGCCCGAGCGACGAGGACACCGCTCGAACGAGACCGACGCCGATCAAGATGAACATGTTGATGATGAAGAAGTAGGTCGGGACCGCAAACAGCTTCCCCGACTCCTTCGTGCCGCGCAGGTTGCCGTAGGCGATCACGAGAACGAAGCTGATTCCGATCCAGTGCTTGAACGGCGAGAGGGCCGGAAAGGCCGATGCCAGCGCATCGCTACCGGCGGCGACCGACACGGCAACTGTGAGCACGTAGTCGGTGAGGAGCGCGACGCCGGCCACCTGCGCCGGAAGCAGACCGAAGTTGTCGCGGGTCACGATGTATGCGCCGCCTGCCGACGGGTAGGCCTTGATTGTTTGGCGGTAGGACAGGATGAGGAAACCGAGCACCACGAGGACGGCGACGGTCACGGGCGTGACGAGCGAGAAAGCGGCCAGGCCTACGTACGCGATGAGCACACGGAGGATCTCCTCAGTGGCGTACGCGCACGACGACAGGTTGTCCGAGGCGAAGACAGCGAGCGCTGTCGGGTTGCCGAGCGTCTCGTGCTCGAGCCGATCACTGTGCAGGGGCGGACCGAGCACCTTGTTCTTCAGCCGGTAGCCGAGCGGTTCGGGAATCGTCGGCACCGTGGTTTCGGCAGGTTCCGGTCCAGGGCTTTGCGTTAAGCGGAGATCATCTTCGACGAGCACATGTCAACTCAACCCGACGACCATGGTTGGTGCCGTTTGCACCACGAAAAGATCGAACGAGCTGCCGTTAAGAACGCGTCAAGACGGCTCGAACCGGTAGCCGATGCCGGGCTCCGTGATGAAATAGCGCGGTTGACCAGGGTCGGGCTCGAGCTTGCGACGGATGGCGGCGAGGTGCACACGCAGGTAATTGGTCTCGCTCTCGTACTGCGGGCCCCACACGTCCTGCAGCAATTGGCGCTGGGTCACCAATCGTCCGGGATTGCGCAGCAGTCGCTCGACGATCTCCCACTCGGTCGGTGTGAGGTGTACTGGCTCCTCGGCACGCGTCACCCGGCGGTTGACCATGTCGACGGCGAAGTCGGCGGTCTCGATGACCGGCTCCTCTGGCGCAGGGTGATGCCGGCGCAGCGTGGCCCGCAGTCGCGCCAACAGCTCGTTGATGCTGAACGGCTTGGTGACGTAGTCGTCGGCGCCGGCATCGAGCGCTGCCACCTTGCTCGAGTCGCCGTCGCGTGCTGACAGCACGATGATGGGAATCGACGTCCACCCGCGCAGACCACGGATCACGTCGACGCCGTCGAGGCTCGGGAGACCGAGGTCCAGCAGCACGAGGTCAGGCATCGTGGCCGCAGCTTCGGTCAGCGCCTCCTCTCCCGTTGCGGCGAGAACGACGTCGTACCCGTGAGCGCGCAGGTTGATGTCGAGCGCCCGGCGGATCTGGATCTCGTCGTCGACCACAAGAATGCGTGTCACGCTTCGACCTCGTCGGCGATCTGCAGGCGAATCGTCATCGTCAGGCCGCCTCCGGGTGTGTCGTCGAGGCTCAGACGTGCGCCCATCGCTTCGATGAAACCCCTGGCGATCGCCAGGCCAAGGCCGACCCCCGCGTCGTTGGAGCGATCGCCGAGGCGTTGGAACGGAAGGAAGATGCGCTCGCGATCATCCTGTGGGATGCCGGGGCCTCGGTCGACGATGCGCAGGTCGATCGAGCTCCCGATCTGACCCGCTTGGATCTTCACGTGGCTCCCCTCGGGTGACCATGCGAGCGCGTTCGACACGAGGTTGGCAACGGCCCGCTCTAACAACGTGTCGTCGGCCAGGACCATCGGGAGCGAATCGGCGACCTCGACATCGACTCTTCCCGGCGCTGCGGGAAGACCGCCCAATGCGGCGGCGACGATGTCTTCCAAGGCCACGGACGTCAACGTCAGGTCCAGGGCGCCGACCTGCAGGCGGCTCATGTCGAGCAGGTCGCGCACCATCCGATCGAGTCTGTCCGCGGCATCGTCGATGTCGACGAGCAGGAGGCGGCGGTCCGAGTCGGAGAACGCGACGTCGGTGTGCAGCAACCCGGATGCGGACGCCTTGATCGTCGCCAACGGTGTGCGGAAGTCGTGCGACACCGCCTGCAGCAGCGCGGCGCGAAGCGCGTTGGCTTCGGACAACAGCTCGGCATTGGCGGCGTCGACACGTAGCCGGCGGGCCTCGACGGCCATGGCTAACTGGTCGGCGAAGGCGCGCAGCACTTCCAGCTGCTCGGGCCGGAGCGCGTTGTCCGATACCACCAATCGCAACTTGCCGTCGGCCGAGATGTCGATCGATGTTCCTTCGGATGGTTCGAGCAGCTCCGGGTGACCTGATACGTGGGTCGGCCACCAACCTTGATC
>JANPGV010000225.1:0-3470 GCA_031424145.1 Ilumatobacteraceae bacterium | reverse complement strand
CTCGCCACGTTCACCGATCGGAACCTCACGACCGGCAGGGTCGCGGACCTCGATCCGCATGATCGGCATGACCCGTCCGGTCGAGGTCGGGTGGGTCAGGTAGTCGGCACCGTTGTTGTTCGGCCCATACGCGTTGGTCTCGGTCATGCCGTAACCCAACGTGGGACCGCCGCTCTTCACGGTGCCTGCCACACGCTCGACCAGCGCAGGCGGCGCAGGCGCGCCACCGCCACCGACCCCGCGAAGGCTCGACGTGTCGAAGTCGGCGAATCGTGGTGAGCTCACCAGGTCCCAACTCTGCGTCGGAACACCGATGAAGTTGGTGACGCGCTCGCGCTCGATCAGCTCCAAGGCCTTGTCCGCGTTCCAGCGGTACATCATCACCAGCTTCGACTTGGACACGACACTACTGAGGAGCACCGGCACGCATCCGGTGACGTGGAACAAGGGCACGATCAGGATGAAGATCTGCGGAGTGGCCGCAGCGGGCTCAGCGCCCGGCTCTGCGTCGGCCTGGGCGCGAACGGCGTCGACGGCTGCACGACTACCGAAGGCCATGACCGACGAGACGATCGCACCGTTGGTCGACACTGCGCCTTTCGGCCGGCCTGTCGTTCCGGATGTGTAGAGGATGGTCGCGTCATCGTCCCACCCGACGTCGACGAGGGCCATCGGTCGGCCCGCCACCACGACGTCGCTCCACTGATCTACATCGTCGGCCGACGGGACTTTCGCTCGCACCTCGAGCATGCGCACACCCAATCGGCGGCACGGACCGATCGAGCGGGCGATTCGCTCGTCGTCGGCGATCAGCAGCGAAGCGCCGCTGTCAGCGAGGGCGTAGTCGAGCTCGTCTTCGACCCAGAGCGCGTTGAGCGACACCGAGACCGCACCGACGGAGATGATGGCCAACATCGACATCACCCATTCGGGATAGTTGCGCATGCCGATAGCGACACGATCGCCCTTCGCTATGCCGTACCGATGGACAAGCGCATCAGCGAGTGCATCGATCAGGGCGAAGACCTCATTGAAGGACCACCGCTCGTCCTCGTAGACCAGGAAGGTGTCGTCGTCGCCCGACCGGGCGATGTCGAACAGGCTGCGCAGGTTCGGCGGAGCGTGCTTGAAGCGCCGGTTGCCGTGCTCGTCTTCGACGATCTCGAACGGCGAGCCCGCCGCGTACACCCGCGCACATGCCTCTTCCCAACTGAGTGTCATGGTCCCCCTCTCCCGAGGAACTTTGTTGCTACGAACCCGCTGAGCATGTTGGGAGCGACAAGGTTTCGAGTGCTAGCCGCCGCTGACGTCGGCGAGCTTCTGGCGGCCGGCACCGAGGAACGGCATCATGGCTCGCAGACGGGCGCCGACCTCTTCGATCTGGTGCACGCGGCCTTCCTCGCGCAGGCCGTTGAACTTCTCGCGACCGGACTCGCTCTCGGCGACCCACTCCCTGGCGAACTTGCCTGACTGGATCTCCTTGAGGATCTTCTTCATCTCGGCCTTGGTCCTGGCATTCACCACGCGCGGGCCGCGTGTCACGTCGCCGTACTCGGCAGTGTCGCTGATGGAGTAGCGCATGCCGGCGATGCCTTCTTCGTACATCAGATCAACGATCAGCTTCACCTCGTGGAGGCATTCGAAGTAGGCCATCTCCGGCTGATAACCGGCGTCGACCAGCGTCTCGAACCCGGCCTGGACCAGCGATGTCAGACCACCGCACAGAACGACCTGCTCGCCGAAGAGATCGGTTTCGGTCTCTTCGCTGAACGTGGTCTCGATCACACCGGCGCGGGCGCCACCGATGGCTTCGGCGTAGCTCAGGGCCAGCCCGTGCGCATCGCCGGTTGCGTCCTGATGCACGGCGATGAGGCATGGCACACCGCCGCCCTCGGTGTAGGTACGACGTACGAGGTGACCAGGCCCTTTCGGTGCGATCATGATCACGTCGACGGTCTTCGGCGGGCGAATGCGCTTGAAACGAATGTTGAAACCGTGAGCGAACGCCAACGCTTTGCCCTTGCGCATGTGCGGCTTGATGAACTCCTCGTAAGTGGCCTTCTGCTCCGTATCGGGCATCGTCAGCATGATGACGTTTGCCCACTTCGCGGCAGAAGCGATGTCCATCACCGTCAATCCTGCCGCCTCTGCTTTCGCAGCCGACTTGCTGCCCTCGCGCAGCCCGACGACTACGGGAACACCGGATTCCTTGAGGTTCAACGCGTGCGCGTGACCCTGCGAGCCGTAGCCGATGATGGCCACCTTGCGGCCTCGGATGATCGACGGATCAGCATCCGCCTCGTAGTACATCTTCGCGGCCATCAGCCCGCCTTTCCATAGTCGCTCTTCTTCGTGTTGGAGTTCGCAGCGCGCAGCCGCGCTTCGCGGTCGAGCTTCGGTAGCGCCACCCTGCCGGTGCGCTGCAGCTCCACGATGCCATATCCACTCAGCAGTTCTTCAAAATCGTCCAGCTTGTCGGGATGCCCGTCGAGGCTGATCGTTATGGCATCGACTCCGACCGCGAGGATCTTGCCTTCGAAGATAGTGGCCAGCTCGACGATCTGGCCCCTGCTCTCGGGGCTCACCCGAATTGTGGCAAGCAGCAGTTCACGCTCGACAGACTGCCGCGGGTCGAGCTCGCTGATCTTCACCACTTCGATCAGTTTGAACAACTGCTTGGTGATCTGCTCGAGAGGCGCCGAATCGACGTCGACAACGATCGTTATGCGGCTGAACCCATCGTCTTCGGCGGGCGCTACCGCCAGGGAGAAGATGTTGTAATCGCGACGGGCGAACAGGCCGGCGACCCGCGCGAGGACGCCGGGCCGGTTCTGCACGAGGACGGACAGGATGTGGTGATTCATCTCGGTGGTCACTTGAGCGCACCCTTACGGGCCATCTGCGCATCGGGCAGGATCATGTCGTCGTTGCCCATTCCCGCAGGCACCATCGGGAAGACCTTCTCGCGGGCATCGACCCTGAAGTCGACCACGACCGGCCGATCGTCGATGGAGTTGGCCTTGTCGATGGCCGGCTGCACCTCCTCGGGCGAGTCGACACGGATGCCCACGCAGCCCATCGCTTCCGCCCATTTGACGAAGTCGGGCAACTCGGGCGACAGGTAGACCTCGCTGTACCGCTCGTCGTAGAACATCTCCTGCCATTGGCGCACCATGCCGAGGTAGCTGTTGTTCAAGATGCCGACCTTGATCGGGATGCGCTCGACGCTGGCGGTGACCAACTCCTGCGCCGTCATCTGGAAGCAGCCGTCGCCGTCGATGGCCCACACGGTGCGATCGGGGCGTCCGACCTTGGCGCCGATTGCCGCCGGGACGCTGAAACCCATCGTGCCGAGGCCACCGGAGTTGATCCATGTGTAGGGGTGGCGGAACTTCCAGTACTGCGCCGTCCACATCTGGTGCTGGCCGACGCCGGAAGCGACGATCGTGTTCTCCGGTGAGAGATCGCGC
>JANPGV010000224.1:0-17311 GCA_031424145.1 Ilumatobacteraceae bacterium | reverse complement strand
GGGGCGTCGCCTGTCGCACCTATCTGCACACGCTGGTTGGTCTGTTGGCTTTGGAACAACATCTCAGCGGTGTCGATCTCCGACTCGGTGAACGTCTGCGCCGCAGCGCTGCGGCGATCGCCTATCTGCTCGACCGCCGGGACGGCTGGCTGCCGCCCGTCGCCGAGGCCGTCGATGGAACCGAAGGGCTCTGGCTGCTGGCGCCGGCGGAGCGGCTCGGGTCAGCGTCGCAGGGCGCCCTGATGGTCCGTGAAGGCCCGCGCCGCGCTGCAGATGGTTGTGAGACCGGCGACTGGAACCATGTCGATGTGTACCTGACGAAGACCCTCGACTACCGCGCGTTGTTGTTCAGTGGGTCGCGTTTCGATGGCGAGGCGCTCAATTGGATGATGGACCGCCGAAGCCATGTCGTCACCGTCGGGTCCGAGCCTGCGGGCGTCTCGGCCGGCGTTCGCTATCCCGGCGACGACGATCCGATCATTGCGCTGCTGACCGAGGTGCTGGTCGCCGAGCTGTTGGCGGTGAAGTGGTGGCTTGGGTAGCTATCGAGACGCGGCGCCGGTAATGATCCAAGGGTGCTGGGGACGTACGACTACCCGAAAAGCCACCGAATCTTCGAACTGATCTCGGTCGGCGCCTTCATCGGCTTCGCTGCTGCATTGATTCGGCGTGTCGTCGTGGAGGTCGGGGACCGGTTCTCGTGGCAGGTTGCCGGCCTGATCATCGTGCTGGTGCTTGCCGCCTACGCCGTCAGCGACCTGGCGTCGGGGGTCGTGCACTTCCTGCTCGACAACTTCGGCTCGCCCGACACACCGGTCATCGGCCAGAAGTTCGTCAAGCCATTTCGCGATCATCACGTCGACCCCATGGCGATGACGCAGGGCGACTTCATCGCGGTCAACGCCGACAACGTGTTCATATGCCTTCCGGTGATCATCCCGGCGTTCTTCTTCCTCGACACCGGCGCGCATCCGTATGGAGGTGTGTTCATCGTCGGGCTCGTCGCCGGCGTGATCATGACCAACCAGTTGCACAAGTGGGCGCACATGCCCAGTGTGCCTCGCCTCGTGGCCGCCGCGCAGCGCAGTGGCGTCGTGCTGTCGAAGGAACACCACTCGGTGCATCACTCGGGCGAATACGACAGCAACTACTGCATTACCTGGGGCCACCTCGATCTGCTGCTGAATCGCCTGGTGTCATTGCGCCAGCGGTAGCCGGACGCTTGCGTCCAAGCCGCCACCAGGTCGGTTGGCAACCGCAACCTCGCCGCCACTGGCCTCTGCCAATTGACGCACGATCGCCAGTCCGAGACCGGATCCGCCGCGGTCAGCGTTGGCAGCTCGCCAGAACCGATCGAACGCATGTTGGAGCTGGTCAGTGCGCATGCCCGGGCCTCGATCGCTGACATGGATCGCCGCCCAACCATTGTCGCGCACGGCCGAAACGGTGATCTCGTTACCAGGTCCGCCGGCATTGAGAGCGTTGTCGATGAAGTTGTCGACGATCTGTTCAAGGGCTCCCGGCACAGCGTGCGCGGCAAGACCGTCGGCGGAATCGGCACTGACGGTGACTCCGCGTTCGTCGGCAAGCGGCGACCAGATCGCAGCCCTCTCGGTGACGATCGCACCGACGTCGATCGATTCGGTCGAGACGATCTTCTGATCGGCGCGTGCCAGCATCAGCAATCCCTCGACGAGACGCTGTAACCGCTCGGTCTCCTCGCTCGCTGCCTCGATGTCGCCGCGCGCTGTCACCGGGTCCGTATCGATGTTGGCGGCAGCGCGCTCGAGTTGCAGCCGCAACGCGGTCAATGGTGTGCGCAACTGGTGCGACGCGTCGCCGGCGAACGAGCGCTGCCGTTCGACCAGCGTCGAGATGCGCTCCGTCATCGTGTTCAAGGACGCTGCCAGCACGCGGATCTCGGGCGGACCTTCGTCGATCACTGCCCGGCTGTCGAATTCACCGGCGGCCACGCGCTCGGTGGTGCGTTGGAGCCGCCGAAGCGGCCGCACGATCGTGTTCGCCATCAGCGCGGCTGCGAGTGCTGCGGTCGCCAGCGAGATCAATCCAACGGCGAGGATCCCCCGTACCTTGCTCGACACGCGATCGTCGATGGTCGAGGCAGGATACGTGAGGCGGACGACGCCGATCGGCAGCGCACCGGACAGCACGGGAACGGCGACGTAGACGATGTCGCCGCCAAGCGTTTCCGATGCCCTGCGGCCGGAGCTCGGACTTCCGGTGAGCGCAGTCGCGACCTCGGGACGAGTCGAGTAGTTGGCACCTCGCCGGCCCTCATCGCCGGAGACCGCGATAGCGATGCCCGCGACGTCGGTTACGACCACCTGCGCGCCTGTTTTGGCCCGGTACACATCGACCGTGGACTGCAAGGCGTTGGGATCCACGGTGCTCTGACCGGAGAGTGCATCTTCCGACCCGCCTGCGAGGATGAACGCGTCGCGCTCGATGCCTGCGAGGACGCGCTCGGATTCGACACGGCGCAGGTAGTGCGCCAGTGGGATGTTCTGCGCCGCGAGGATCACGATCGTCACACCGACGAACGCAGCGATGAGCCGCCATCTCACGAGGGCGGTTCCAAGCGGAAGCCGACACCTCGCACGGCCTCGATCCATCCGTGATGGCCGAGCTTCTTTCGCAGCGAGGCGACGTGGGCGTCGACCGTCTTCGTCGGGCCGTACCAATGGGCGTCCCAGACAGTTTCGAGGATCTCGGTGCGCGTGTGCACCGCGCCGACATTGTTGGCGAGGTACGACAGCAGGTCGAACTCCTTGGCAGTGAGAGAAATCTCGTCACCCTCGATTCGCACGCGTCGGGTGCGTCGATCCAACTCCATCGGACCGATCGTCTGGGCAGCCGCGTTGTCGCGATCGTCGTCGTTCGGGGGGCCGTCGAGCGTTCGGCGGGCGACGGCACGAATTCGCGCGACGAGCTCGCGAAGGCTGAACGGCTTGGTCACGTAGTCGTCGGCGCCGAGCTCGAGGCCGAGCACGCGGTCGAACTCCTCGCTTCGTGCCGTCAGCATGATGATGGGCATCGTTGCCGAGCGTTGCCTCAGCTCGCGGCACACATCGCGGCCGTCCATGTCGGGCAACCCGAGGTCGAGCAGAACCAGCTCATGGCCCCGCACGGCCAGCGCGCCTGCGCCGGTGGAGACGTGCACGACCGTGTGGCCCACTGCCGTGAGGCCTTCGACCAGCGTGTCGGCGATCGCCTTGTCGTCCTCGACCAGCAGCAACTTCACGAAGTCATTGTGACAAGCCGGCCGAGGGCCGCAGCCGTTCTTGGACAAATCTTGGATATTCGCGACCCGTCCCTTGGGAGGCGAGCTCGTACCTTGTGATCCGAGCGATCGGTGCGATTGCTTCGACGGAAGGTAAGAAGATGAAGACACGAGTTGCCATGATGCTTTCGATTTCAGGAGTGCTGGTTGCCGGTTCGGCAGCGGCCCTGATCAATACGCAGGTGCTCGCGGGCAGCGCCTCGCCGTCCGCGTTCTCGGTCGAGCCGACCTCACCGTCTGTGATCGCGGCGCCGGAGCAGGCACAGGAGCCTGTCGTCACCATGACCGTGTCGGCGACCCCATCAGTGGCGGCGAGTCCCCAGGTCGCCGCTGCCGCCTCCTCCACCCAGGCCGTGTACGCGATCGGCGATGCCGGTTCGGTAACCCTCGACACATCGGGTGATGTGTTGACGATCGTCAACGTCACGCCGGCGTCCGGATGGACCGTCGCGAAGTCAGAGGCCGACGACGCCGGAAGCGTCGAGATCAAGTTGCTGTCGGGAAGCATCGAGGTCGACTTTCACGCCAACCTGCTGTTCGGCGTCGTGACGACCTCGGTCGAGTCCAGCGATGCGTCGGAGACGAGCAACTCGGTGACGAGCAACTCGGTCGATGACAACGGCGGCCGCCACGGCGGCGACGACGACAGCGGCAGCGATGATTGAACCCGTCTCCCCGTCAGCCGCAGAGCGCCTCGCCGCGCTGCGCGCCCCGTCCAAGGATCGTGGCTCGCCGGCCCACGCATGGAAGGTCCTGGCGGGAGGCATGACCACATCGGCGATGTTCGGTCTCATCGCAGCGATGGGTTGGGGCGGGACGGCACAGAGCACAGCGTTACCCCCCGACACTGCTGTGCAGACCGTGCCGTCCGCCCCGGTCATTGTCATTCCGGTCGCGACGATTCCGGCGCCGACAATTCCGGTCACGACCGTGCTGCCCGCAGTTGTCGTGGACGAAGAGGCACCCGAGATCCCGGTGGTCCCCGTGACCGAGCCGCCCACGACGGTAGCGCCGGAGCCCATCCCGGTCGCCGTGCCGGTTCCTCAAGCTCAACCGACGCAGCGCAAGGCTACGAAGAAAGCCGCCTCGAACACAGCGACCAAGTCCTCGGGCTGATCCGTTGAGCCCACAGACTCACGTTGGATCGTGGAGGGCGATGGGGTCGTCAGTAGACGTGGTCGTAGTCGGAGGGTCGTCCGAACTGCTCGGACAGGCCATGCAAGACATCGCTCACCTCGAACAACGCTGGAGCCGCTTCCTTCCTGACAGCGACATCAGCCGTTTGAACAACGCTGCGGGCTCACCGCTCCACGTCGACCCGTCGACGATCGGGCTGCTGCAGGCCATGGTGGCTGGCTGGCGGGCGACCGGCGGCGGGTTCGACCCGACGTTGCTGGCTCCCCTGGTGGGTCTCGGGTATGCGGCCAGTTGGCACGAGCCCGCTGCAGTCACGTCGCTGCCGAGCGGTGCGTCGCTGCGAGGCAACCTCGACGAGCTGAGGATCGTCGCCGCCAATAGCGTCGTCGTTTCACCGATCGGGTTGTGTCTCGATCCAGGCGGAATCGGCAAAGGCCTGGCCGCGGATCTCGTCGTCGGGCGACTGCTCGAGGCAGGCGCGGACGGTGCATCGGTTTCGATCGGTGGCGACGTGTGTGTGCGCGGTGCTGCACCCCAACCGGGTGGATGGCTCGTCGGAGTGGCGGATCCCGACGATGATTCGATAGAGGTTGACCAATTGGCGATTGTCGCCGGAGGAGTTGCCACGTCGGGGACGTTTCGTCGCCGCTGGAAGTCCGAGGATGGAGAGGTCGTGCACCATCTCCTCGATCCCGCGACCGGACGACCGGCGCATCATCAACGTGAGATCGTGGCCGTCCGTCATTGCGGGTACGGCTGCATGGGCGGAAGTCTGGACAAAGGCGGCGATGATCCGCGGCGCAGCCAGCCTGGCGGCGCTCGACGACCTCGGACTGGGCGCACACCTGACCTACGCGGACATGACGATCGAGGTCAACACGGCGTGGTCCACCTATGCGACTCAGGCGAGTAGCGGGGCGACCTCGCTGGCGACGAAGTCGATGTGATCGAGGTCTGACAGGTCGAGCACCTGCAGGTAGACCCGATCGGCACCGGCGTCCGCATAACGGCGAATGGTCGCCGCAGTCTCCTCGGCAGTGCCCGCCGCACCGTTCTCCCGCAGCTCAGAAGGTTCGCGGCCAAGGGCTGCGGCGCGACGTTGGACGTCGGCCTCTGTTGCACCCGCACAGACGACGAGCGCCACGGACCAACGCATCGGTCGTTCGCGGTCGATGGCCGCGCACGCCGCTTCGACCCTTGCCTTTCGCTCCGAGAACGTCGTCACCGGAGCGAAGCCGACGTTGCTTTCTGTCGCGTACTGAGCAGTCAACGCCGGTGTGCGCTTGGCCCCGCCACCTCCGATGATGATCGGCACAGGTCGTTGGACTGGCTTCGGCAATCCGGGTGAATCGGTGACGCTGTGGACCTTGCCGGCGTAGCTGAAGGTCTCGCCGATGGGAGTACCCCACATCCCTGTGATGATCGCCAACTGGTCGGTGAGGTCATCGAAGCGCGCCGGCGGCGGAGGGAAGTCGAACCCGTACGCCTTGTGCTCCGGCTCGTACCAACCGGCGCCGATGCCCAGTTCGATGCGGCCGCCGCTCATCTGGTCGACCTGGGCGACACTGACTGCCAGCAGTCCGGGCTTGCGGAACGTCACGGGCGAGACCAGGGTCCCGAGACGGATGGTCGAGGTCTCGCGGGCCAGCCCGGCGAGCGTCACCCACGCGTCCGTTGGCCCGGGCAGACCGGTGACGCCACCCATCTTCAGGTAGTGGTCGCTGCGAAAAAAACCGCCGAACCCGAGCGCCTCAGCGCGTTGGGCGAGCGCAAGCAACGTGTCGTACGTGGCGCCCTGTTGGGGCTCGGTGAAGATGCACAGATCGGACAGCAGCATCTCAGGCCATGATCGATTGGTAGACAAGTTGCTTCAGCTGGCTGCGAATCGGATGCGTGCTGCTCGGGAGCAGTTGCGTGAAGAACTGCACGGTGAGGTCTTCCTTCGGGTCGATCCAGAAGGCCGTGCTCGCCGCACCACCCCACGCGTACTCTCCGGCACTTCCGGGTACGCGGGCCTTCACCGGATCGATGGTGACGCTGACCCCGAGGCCGAAGCCGACACCGTCGAACGTCGTCTCCGCGAACAGCGGCCTGGCGAATGCGCCGAGATCGACGCTGTTGGGCAGATGGTTGCTGGCCATGTACTTGACCGTGCCGGGCGCAAGGATGCGCACACCATCGAGCTCTCCGCCGCGCAGCAACATCTGCGTGAACCGGTGGTAGTCGTGCGCTGTGCTGACCAGTCCTCCGCCGCCGCCGTGGGCCTTGGGTTCGCGCAGCGCGCCGCGGTCCATCGCGTCCATCCGCATCGCCTTGCGCGTCTCGGGGTGGACGCCGTAGAGACCGGCCAGGCGAGGCGCGTGTGCTTCGTCGACGAACCACGTCGTCTCGTGCATGCCGAGAGGTTCGAGCAGCCGGGTGCGCATCAGGTCATCGAGTCGCTGGCCGGTGATCACCTCGAGCACGCGGCCGAGCACGTCGAGCCCCACCGAGTAGTTCCACTCGGTTCCAGGCTGGAACAGCAGTGGTAAGGACGCCCACCTGTCGACGACCGCGGCGAGGTCCAGATCACGGGGCATGCCCCATTCGAAACCCGCCTTGCGGTAGAGCTCGTCGACGGGATGAGCGAACATGAAGCCGTACGTCAGACCGCTCGTGTGCGAGAACAGGTGCCACAAGCGCATCTTCTCGACGACCGGATCGAGCATCGGGGCGTTCGAGCTACCGGCCCGCCAGACCTTCTGGTGCTTGAACGCGGGGATGTAGCGGTGTACCGGGTCGTTGAGCTCGAATGCGCCCTCCTCCCACAGCTGCAGTGCCAGCACAGCGGTGATCGGCTTCGTCATCGAAAAGATCCGCCAAAACGTGTCGGTCTCGACGGGTTGGGATGCCTCGATGTCGCGCTGACCGTACGTGGAGAGGTGCACGAGCTTGCCGTGCCGACTGACGCTGATCAGCCAACCGGGGAGCCGGCCATCGTCGACGTACTTGCGGAAGTGGGTGTCGATGCGAGCGAGTCGCTCGGCCGACATGCCTACGTCGCCTGGGTCACCTTCGAGTTGCAGCGTTGTCATCGCTGCGCATTCTTGTACGGCGTCATGTCGATGCCGGGATATCGAACTTCCATGTCAGCGATCGTCTGCTCCGTCCAGTAGGGATGACCCGGCGCCGGGATGTCGAGCAATGTTCGCGTATCGGGGTCGACGTTGGTGACGAACTCGATCATCTCCGGGCGCTGTCCGAGGTGACCGAAGGCGTGCTTGTTGGTCCAGCTGGCGTCGGCGGCTTTGTAGTCGGCCAAGACCGTAAAGCGCGACGCGGTCGGCGATGTCAACGAAGTTCCCCGATGGAAGACCTCGGTCGAGTAGACGAGCGTCGACCCGGCACGCCCGCAGGCCAAGACCTCCCGGTCGCGCAGTTCGCCCGGCTCGGTGCGTCGCTGGCCGAGGGGGATGTGTGCCGAGTACCGCTTCGGGACCGCAGCGGTCGCTCCGTTGCCCTCGTCGACATCGCACAGGTAGGTGAAGGTCGTCACCTGCATCCACTGTCGCTTGGTGCTGGGCACCACCAGGGTGTGGTTTCCGAAGTCGCGGTGATGGTGCTGGTCGTAGTCGGCGTTTCCCGCGTACTTCGCCCACAACTCACCCTTGTACAGCCTGATGTCGTCGACACCCAGGATCTGGCGAACGATCGCCAGGATGCGCGGGTGGGCGACGAGACGGTTCAGCTCTGGCGACGCCCACGGAAAGTTGGTCAGTCCCGCAAATGGGCTGTTCGTCAGGTCTGTGTGGGCGCCCGGGTCGGCGAAGTACTGCTCGGGAGAGGGCACGTTCTCCCACATGCCGCGCTGCAGAACCTCGACCTCGTCGGCGCTGAGGACATCCGGGACCAGCACGAATCCATCGGTGTGGAACCAATCGAGCTGCTGTTCGGTCAACACCGGCCCAGTCTGGCACCAGTCCCCATTTCCACTCCTGCCGAATCGTCCGTGACGAAATGCGCTTTCGGCCAGCCCGAGTATCGTCAGGGACGATTCTGCAGGGGTTTGGGTGCTAAGTGCTCTGGAAGCCCGAACAATGCCACAAAACTTGAGTCAAGTGGACTCAAGTTTTCTTCTTCGTGAGTTGCATCGGCATCGAGGCGGGCCGTAAACTTGCGTCAAGTTCACTCAACATCCGCTCGTATACCTCAATACCCGTTCAAGGAGAAACCCCATGGCCAAGGCAGTCGGAATCGACCTCGGTACTACCAACTCGGTCGTCGCAGTCCTCGAAGGCGGCGATCCGGTCGTCATCCCCAATTCCGAAGGTGCCCGCACGACACCCTCCGTCGTCGCTTTCTCCAAGGCCGGCGAAGTACTGGTCGGCGAGGTCGCCAAGCGCCAGGCCATCACCAACTCCGACCGCACGTTCCGCAGCATCAAGCGGCACATGGGTGAGGGTTGGAAGAGCCCCGACATCGACGGCAAGCAGTACACGGCGCAAGAGATCAGTGCCCGCACCCTGATGAAGTTGAAGCGCGACGCCGAGGCGTACCTGGGCGACACCGTCACCCAGGCGGTCATCACCGTTCCTGCGTACTTCGACGATGCCCAGCGCACAGCCACCAAGGAAGCCGGCGCCATTGCCGGCCTCGAGGTGCTGCGCATCATCAACGAGCCGACTGCCGCCGCGCTCGCCTATGGCCTCGACAAGAGCGCCGAGGATGAGAAGGTCCTCGTGTTCGACCTCGGCGGCGGCACGTTCGACGTGTCGGTGTTGGAGATCGGCGATGGCGTCTTCGAAGTCAAGAGCACCCACGGCGACACCCACCTCGGTGGCGACGACTGGGATCAGCGGATCATCGACTGGCTCGTCCAGCAGTTCAAGGCCGCGCACGGCGTCGACCTCTCTGCCGACCGCATGGCCGGGCAGCGACTCAAGGAAGCCGCGGAGAAGGCCAAGATCGAGCTCAGCCAGGTGCAACAGACACAGATCAACCTGCCGTTCATCACTGCAACGGCCGAAGGCCCCTTGCACCTCGACGAGTCGCTCAGCCGTGCCAAGTTCCAGGAGATGACGGCCGACCTCATCGAGCGCTGCCGCGTCCCGTTCGAGCAGGCGTTGAAGGACGCGGGCATCAGCAAGGGCGAGCTCAACCACGTGATCCTCGTCGGTGGCTCCACGCGCATGCCTGCCGTGGTCGAACTGGTCGTCAGCCTCACGGGCAAGGAGCCGAACAAGAGCGTCAACCCGGATGAGGTCGTCGCTGTCGGCGCGGCCGTCCAGGCTGGCGTGCTGCGCGGCGATGTGAAGGACGTGCTCTTGCTCGACGTCACTCCGCTGAGCCTCGGTATCGAGACCAAGGGTGGCGTGATGACCAAGTTGATCGAGCGCAACACCACGATTCCGACCAAGCGCACCGAAGTGTTCACCACGGCCGACGACATGCAGCCCAGCGTGGAGATTCACGTGTTGCAAGGCGAGCGCGAGATGGCCGGGTACAACAAGACGCTCGGCAAGTTCCAGCTCGTCGACCTGCCGCCCGCCCCTCGGGGTGTGCCGCAGATCGAGGTCACGTTCGACATCGATGCCAACGGCATCGTGCACGTCAGCGCCAAGGACCGCGCCACCGGCAAGGAGCAGTCGATGACCATCACCGGCCAGTCGACCCTCGACAAGAAGGACATCGACCAGATGATCCGCGATGCCGAAGCTCACGCCGAGGACGACCGCAAGCGTCGCGAAGAGGCCGAGATTCGCAACAACGCCGACTCGCTGGTGTACCAGATGGAGAAGGTCCTGCGCGACAACGCCGACAAGGTCGACGACGCCGAGAAGGCAACCGTCGACGGTCCTCTCGCCGAGCTGAAGACAGCGCTCGCGGGTAACGACGTCGAGGCAATCCGCGCCGCCCACGAGAAGCTGTCGACCGCCAGCCAGGCGTTCAGCCAGAAGCTGTACGAGTCGGCGGCGCGCGACCAGAACGCCGCGGGCACGTCGGCATCCGGCCAGACCGGTGAGGCGACCAGCAACGACGATGACATCGTTGACGCAGAAATTGTTGACGACGCATGAGTGACATCACCTCCGACCCGTCGTCGGAGGGTCCTGTCACCGGAGAAGATCCTCCCACTTCGCCTCCGGCTCGCGGGCCCCTCCTTCCTCCGGCGCCACCCTCCGACGACTACGTGGGCGAACTGTCCGATGCTTCTGAGGGCGGAGCTGAAACAACTGACGCTGCTGAATCCTCCGAAACGTCTGAACTCACGGAGGTTGAAACTCTGGCCTTGGATCGGGATGAGTGGATGGCTCGGGCTCAGCGGATTGCTGCTGATTATGAGAACTATCGGCGACGACTTGCTACGCAGCGCAATGAGGACATCGACCGGGCGACCGGGCGACTGGCCGAGGCGCTGTTGCCAGTCCTCGACGCTTGCGAGGCTGCGTTCCTGCAGCATCCAGCAGAGATCGAGCCTCTGTTCAACCTGATGCTCAGCGAGCTGAAGAAGCAGGGCCTCGAGTCGATGAACTTGCACGAGCAGCCATTCGATCCACACCTTGCCGACGCAGTTATGCATGAGCCCGGCGAGGGTGAGCCCGTCGTCAGCGAGGTCCTGCGATCCGGTTACACCTGGAACGGCAAGGTCCTGCGACCAGCGATGGTCAAGGTCCGCGGCTGACGCTGGGCGACCGGAGTCAGCGATCGTGGGGGAGTCTGCGATCGGGAATCGCAGGTGAACGAAGGGAGGTGATGATCTATGACGGCGCAACGTGATTGGTACGAGAAGGACTATTACAAGGTCCTCGGTGTCAGCGACGACGCGACGCCGAAAGACATCACCAAGGCCTACCGCAAGCTCGCCCGCGGCAGCCACCCCGACACTCACCCCGGCGACGACGCGGCCGAGGAGCGGTTCAAGGAAGTCAGCGCGGCATACGACGTCTTGGGCGACGATGCCAAGCGCAAGGAATACGACGAGGTCCGCAAGCTCGGCCCGCTCGGGGGCTTCCAAGGAGGTCCGGGTGGTCCCGCCGGCGGCTACAACTTCAACGTCGGCAGCGATGGCCTCGGCGACATCCTCGGTCAGATGTTCGGCCGCGGTCGACGCGGCGGTGGCCCGTCCGCCTCGGCGGGCCCGCAACGTGGCGCCGACGTCGAAGCCACGCTTAACCTCGATTTCGCCGACGCGGCCACAGGCCTCACTACCACCCTCTACCTCACCAGCGACGCGCAGTGCAGCACGTGCCACGGCAGCGGCGCCAAACCGGGAACACAACCGAAGGTCTGTTCGAATTGCGGCGGGCGCGGCGTCGTCGATGAGAACCAGGGATTGTTCTCGTTCTCGTCACCATGCCGGGTGTGTGGCGGCCGCGGTGTCATCGTCACCGATCCGTGTCCGACGTGCCACGGCAGCGGCACCGAGCGGCGCCCGCGCGAGGTGCAGGCGCGCATACCGGCCGGCGTTGCCGACGGCCAGAAGATCCGACTGAAAGGGCGCGGCGCCCCTGGCCGCAACGGCGGCCCGCCAGGAGACCTCATTGTCGAATGCCACGTGTCCGGTCACCGCCTGTTCGGTCGCGATGGCAACAACCTCACCGTGAAGGTCCCGGTGACGTTCGCGGAGGCGGCTCTGGGTGGCGACATCGACGTGCCGACACTCGACGGCGAGCGCGTCCTGCTACGTCTGAAGCCCGGCACCCCGTCGGGATCGCGACATCGTGTCAGGGGCAAGGGCATCGCCACGAAGAAGGCAACCGGCGACCTCATCGTCACAGTAGAAGTCGACGTACCCAGCCAACTCACCGATGAACAGCGAACAGCCGTCGAGGCACTGGTCGCGGCGACTACCGTTTCACCACGGACTCGATTGGAGTCATGAGCATGCGATCCGAACATCACGCCGTGTATGTCATCTCGGTAGCCGCCGAGCTGGCTGGCATGCACCCGCAAACCCTGCGCATCTACGAACGACGTGGTCTCGTGCAGCCGGCGCGGACACAGGGTGGCAACCGTCGATACAGCGATGTCGACATCGAATGCCTGCGTCGTATCAGCGAACTGGCTGCTTCGGGGATGAACCTCGAGGGCATCCGTCGTGTGATGCAACTCGAAGCGGAGAACGAGCAGCTTCGCGCCGAGAACGCCGAGTTGCGACAGGTGGCGTCTTCGGCAATTGCCGAGGCCGACCGTCGACCACCGCGGCGCGACCTCGTACCCATTCGCCACGAAGTCTCGGTGTTCGGCGGGTCACGCCTCGGCCGGTCGAGCTGATACTGGCACCGCGGCCGCCAACGGCAGATCGAGTGTGAAGACGGCCCCGCCGTCGGGGTGATTGCGAACGGTTGCTGTCCCGCCGTGCGACTCGGCGATTGCGGCGACGATCGAGAGCCCGAGGCCGGCCTTCGGCCCGACGCGTGAGGAATCGGCGCGCCAGAAGCGGTCGAAGGCATGTTGAAGCGCTTCGGTAGACAAGCCCTCGCCGTGATCGCGGACCACCAGTTCGGCACGGCTTCCACTCGCCCGCGCCGACACCTCGATCGGCGTGCCTGGCGGCGTGTGAGTCAGCGAGTTGGAGACGAGGTTGGCGATTGCCTGACGCAAGTGGTCCTGCACGCCTTCGACGATCACCGATTCCGGTGCATCGAGTGTGACTCGGCGATCGGGGTCGGCGGCCACAGCGTCGCTACAGGCGTCGGCGGCCAACACGGCGAGATCGACCTCGGTCAGCTCCATGTCGCGTCGCTCGTCGAGCCGCGCCAACAGCAAGAGGTCGTCGACCAGCAGGCGCATGCGTTGCGACTCTTCCTCGATGCGCCGCATGACCACGTCGTTGTCCACATGTTCGTTGGCAACGCCGAGGCGAAACAGCTCGGCGAAACCCTGGATCGAGGTCAACGGCGTGCGCAGCTCGTGCGAGGCGTCAGCGAGGAACTGCCGCAGCTTCGCCTCGGATTCCTTTTGGGCATCGAAGGCAACCTGCAGGTTGTCGAGCATCGAGTTCAATGCCAGTCCCAGTTGGCCGACCTCTCCGCGACCGTCGCTCGGAGCGACGCGCACGGACATGTCGCCTTCGTGGATCGAGCCAGCCGCAACCGCCATGCTCTCCAACGGTCGCAGTCCCCGTCGAAGGATCAGCCATGAGCCGATCGTCAACAGGGCGAGGAGCACTGTTCCAGTGATGGTCTCGATGATCACCAGTCCGCGCAACGATTCACCTACGTCACCGAGCGGATTGGCAACCACGACCGTGTAGCCCTGGAAGCGCGAATCGCTGGTGGCCAGGGCGCGCCACTGCCCCGAGCCAACCGCTGCTGCAATGGTGAACGGCTTGCCCAGCGTGTCGATGGTGGCCGGGAGCGACGGCGATGGGCTCGACGTATCGGTCGGTAGATGGCTGACCACCGTCCCACTCGGGTTGCGCAACTGTGCGTACGAGCCGATCCCGAGCGCGCGGTCATCGGGTCCGTGACCTTCGTCCCCAGATCCCGGCCCGAGGTCGAGACCCGCTTCCTGATGCAGTTCGCGTTCGGCAGACAACACCGAACTGCTCAGCCGGTCATCCAGCCGGCGGTACTCGGCCGAGGAGTAGCGGTTGTACGTGCCGATGCCGAAGGCCAGCAACCCCACGCCCAACAGTGCCCCGAGGGCAACGACGAGCTTCGTCCTGAGGTTCATGAAGCAGTCAGCAGGTCGTGGCGCTCGGCTTTGTTCATTCGCAGCCACGTCAAGGCGGTGATCACTGCACTGACGACGATCACGGTCGCACGCAGTGGCAGGGTCGACCGGTCCGTTCCGGCGGTGAGGGCGTGAACAGTGGTGAGCAGGAACAGCGGGAAGCTGAGGTAGTGCGTCATTCGCCACGTTCGTTTCGATATCCGCTTGCGGGCCAGCGACGTCAGCTCGACCGCCAACAGCAGGTACAGAGAGATGACCCCCCACGCGACTGCTACCGGGTGCCACGAGCCTGTGAACGGCACGAGGATCTCGACAAGACCGAAGTGGACATACGAATCGAGCACCAGCGCGACCACGTGCACCCCGGTGAAGAGCAGGGCGACGCCGCCGAGGAACCGATGCAGATCCAGTATCCAGTTCGGTCTCGGCTTGCCGCGCATGACCTTGGTCGACAGCGCAAGACCCCACAGGACACTGCCGGCGAGCAATGCCCAGGCGACGATTCCGCCGCTACGGGCGACATACCACCAGAGTTGGTTGTTCATGATGCGATGGCCCCCGTGAACTGCCGGAACCCCGGCGTGGTCCGCTGGCCGCCGTTCACATCGATCGTCAATGCCTGCACCTGACTGTCGTTGACGATGTCGAAGGCGCGCTGCGATCCGCGCAGCAGGATCGCCTTGGCCATGACCTCGGCCATCCACGCTTCTCCGGCGATGACGGTGGTCAGCACCAGGTCGCTGGTGGACGGATGTCCGGTTGCCGGATCGATGAGGTGGTGCCTCGGCTGGCCGTCGACGCTCCAACGCCGACGCAACGTCGTCGATGTGGCGACTGATCCAGCGCTGAGTCCCACGAGCGTGATCGGCTCGCCGGTCCACGGATCCTCGACTGCGATCGTCCAGGACTCACCTTGCGGGCTGCTGCCGGCGACGCGCAGGTCGCCTCCGAGGTTGACGCATGCGCCTTCGGCTCCGCCGGCCAACACTTCGTCGATCACGATGTCCGCTGCCAGTCCCTTGCCGATGCCGCCGGGATCGAATCCGGTGCCAGCAGGCAGGCGGACCATCGGACCATCGACGCGGATATCCGTGCATCCGATCAACAGCGTGCTGGTCGATGTGACGACGGCTCTGTTGTCGCACATCTTGTCGAAGCTGACGTCGTAGCCGGCCCGCAAGACGGAACCGAGCACCGTGGGGTCGAAGCCGCCGCCGGTCAGGCGCCATGCCTCGACCGCCCGCTCGACGAGCAGGACGGTGTCGGCGGACACCATGAGGTCACAGCCGGCGCGTCGATTCAGTTCGCAGATCTCGCTGCTGTCGATGAACCTGCTCCATCGCTGCTCGAGCTGGTCGATGCGCTGGACAGCATCTTCCAGCAAGCCCTGTGGACCGCCGACCACCACGAGATGGGCGTCAGAGCCCATCGCCCGGAAGCGGAGCTCGTTGACAGCGGTCATGTCGAGCTCAGCGACTGCTGGGCTGCAGCGGTGGCCATGCAGTCGACGATAGTTGCGGAGATGTCCGCCGGGTGATGTGCCGGGGTGATGTGATGCTCCATGGTCGGCCTTTCGTGGATGCGTGTGTCGGTACGACACATCGTGCAGGACCAACCTCAGAGGATCCTTGGAACGACCTCGGTACTCGCTGAGATCTTCGACCTGCTCAGCGCGGCAGCCGCAAGCTGTACCCGACGCCACGGACGGTGTGGATCAGAGGCGGATCGACGTCGTCGATCTTGTGGCGCAGGTAGCTGATGTAGGTCTCGAGCACGCTGGCGTTGCCGGCGAACGTGTAGTCCCAGACCGCTTCGAGGATCTGATCGCGGGTAAGCACCTTCTTGGCGTTCGCGAGGAGGTAGTGCAACAGCTTGTACTCGGTCGGCGTGAGGTCGATGAACTTTCCTCCGCGCCACACATCTCGGGTCTCCTCGTCGAGAGCGAGGTCGTGGAACGTGATGGTGTGCGTTCGACCAGCTGTCCCGCCCGTGCGACGCAGCACCGCCTTCACCCGTTCGACCAACTCTTCGACGGAGAACGGTTTGGTCACGTAGTCGTCGACGCCGAGCCGGAGGCCTTCGACCTTGTCGACAGTCGAATCGCGTGCTGTCAGGAAGATGATCGGTATGCGCGTTGCCGCGCCCTCGTGTTGACGAAGTCTCCTGGCCACCTCGAACCCATCGAGATCGGGAAGCATCACGTCGAGCAGGACCAGGTCGGGCCGTCGGGCCTCGATAGCTGCCAGCGCGGCGCGTCCGGCCGAGGCCCGCTCCACCTCGAATCCGTGGATCCCGAGTGCCATCGCCACCAACTCGGTGATGTGCTCTTCGTCGTCGACGGCGAGGACGTGAGGTTTCGGTTTCGGCTCCGACAAACGGATGCTCCTTGGTCGTATCGCGGTCGTGGGCACGATAGCGGTTCGAGGTTTTCGGCGCCCGGGCGACAGTCGGCGCAACAACGGAGCGTGTTCTGAGGGACCTCCAAGGAAAGGGCTTGATGATGCACCCATCAAATCGACGACCGATCAACCCAGAGGGAATCCTGCGATGAACGTCATGCTGAACAGAACGAACGAAACGACCAGCGGGACTGCGCTTCCGCCGCCAGCCCCGACTGCGGCAGTCCGGCCGGCGCGCCGCCGCCGCCGACCACACCCCGCTCGTCGTGCCCGACGGGTCACCGGGGTCGCCGGCTTGGCCACGGCTGCCATTCTGACCGGCTGCATGGCCGCCGGCGCGTCGAGCGGAGCTTCGAGCGCCTCGACCTCCGCTGGTTCGGTCACTGCCAACACCACGGCGACGACCGCCGCCAGCACCACGGGCTCGGCGACGGCGGCGACGGCCGCGACCACCGCGAGCACCGCGGCGACGACCACTCCCACAACGGTTGTCGTCGCTCAGGCTGCGACACCGTCGGCCGTCGCGACTACCAGCACACACGGCAGCTGAACCGTCGCGCCACTCCGCTCAGACATTCCTCCCGGCCCGAGACAGGGGCCCGGCCCCCGAGACTCGCCTCCCCCCTCGAGTCCCGCAGCGGCCGGGCCCCTGTTTCGCGTTGCGCAAGGCGTACGTGGCGGTCGACAACTCGGGACCATTATCGAGCGTGGGCGCCGGGTTTGGCCGCCAGGGTCCCATTCGGGGCCCACGGCGGCGACCGGAGGTGTCGAAGTCAGCGGAATGTCCCCGAGGGGTCTGAGGTTCGTGCCAGGTTGG